>JAQBBZ010000309.1:0-14204 GCA_032125735.1 Labilibaculum sp. | reverse complement strand
CCCTTTTTTCTGTATTGATTTTTAATTACTTTTTAAAGGTGCGCATGTAGTTTACTACAGCCCATTGCTCTTTTTTACTAGGGATTTTAGTCTCATAGTTTGGCATCTCATCTCTTCCGAAGATCGTTTTATACAAGATCTCACCATCTTTTTGACCTTGGAAACTAGCACCTGAAAAATCACCAGGGAATGTTTTTAGACGGGCAGCTTTTGGTCCGTCACCTAATCCCAAATTACCATGACATGAACGGCAATGCTTCATGTAAACCATTTTTCCTGCATCAACACTAGCTTTATCGTTTGCTAATGGGTTTGCCATGCTTTTATACTCTGCGGGTACTTCCCAAGCCTTAGCTTTTTGTTGCTGTTGTTGTGCTGTAAACGCAAATCCGACAACCGCAATTGCAATAATACCAAATACTTTTATACTCTTCATAACTGTAATTTTTAAGTGAAGAAATTAACTAGAATCTTACCATAATATTAAAACCTACAAGAAAATCCCCGTCTCCAATTTTATTTTTATTATATAAAATATTCCTTTGTGGAGTAATTCCTTCATAGTTCGACATAAACACCTGGAATACGTGAGTACTTGTACCAATTTCCATACCAAAAGTTAGGTTGGCTTCAGGATCTGTTTGATCTGAGTTGGCGTATTCTCTCATATCATCAATGTTTAGAGGCTGATCGTAATTGAAAAAGGCTGTTAATGAAGGTGTTATTTTAGCTCTACCAGAAAGGTTAATTGCTATTTTATCATGTTCTACCAATGAATCTGTTTTATTAAAATGAGTAAAACTAGGAGCTAATTGCAACGAAATTTTCTCATTAAATTTATGAGCGACAATAATCTGCGAGAAATATCCAAGTCGGTCGGAGAAAGTATAGTCATTACCAAAAACAATTTCGTCTTGCGAATTAATAGATAAGTTACCATATAAAGCAACAGAAACAGGAATCGAATTTGATTCAGTTTGAGTTAATACTTTATACTTACCTTGAAATTCTTGCAATTTGAATTCTTTAGTATATCCATATCCAAGCATGAATTTTTTGGTAACACCATAATTTAAACCCATACGGATGTTTGCGGAAGCATAAATCCCATAAACATCTTCCAGTCCATTTTCAATTAATCCAAAACGGTGTTGAATATGCATTTCAAATTCACCCGCAAATGGCATTTCAGTAGTTTGTGTTTCTCCAAGTAATCCGGATTCAAAAGTTCCGGTTACAGGATCGTTTGCAAATTCATCTTCCTGAGCAAAGCAATTTTGTGATGCAATCAAGGTGATAGCAAGAAATAGAGAAAATGAGAATGTCATTTTCATAAATTTCTGTATTGTATATTTAGATCTTAGCATAGTAATTAGTTTTAATTGTCGTTAGCACCTCTGGTTATCCACTCTAGTATCAATTGTTTTTCAGTTGGTGTAGCTCTGTCTGAATGATTTCCCAGTAATTTTTCATATAATTCACTACTGGCTGGCACATCAACATTAATATAACCACCGTTAGTCAATGCATCGAAAGCATTATTGGCTCTAAGATCTGGATTAATTCCACCATCATGACAGCTAATGCAGTTGGATGTGAAAATGGGTACTATATCCGTGCTAAAGGATATTTCCTGATCAGGTGGAATCACGACTTTATCCACTTCAATGGTATCGTATTCGCACGAAACAAAACAGAGACTTGTCAGGAAAACCAGTAAAAGACTTACTAAGTTGTTCTTTTGCATAGTATTTAGATATTAAATTTAAGTTCTAACTAGTGATTATAAGCAGTAAACCTTATTTGTCTAAAGATAAATATTTGCCTTTACCACAATAGCTTTGGTACGCCGAGATTTATTTTATGAAAAAAAGGAATTTGTCTAATTCAAATCGATATTTATCAGTCTTTAACTAGGCTTATCTCAGTCTTTTTTCTATATTTAATAGTTGAATGAAAAATTTTAAAGAAAAGGAAGCGTGTTTAGACGTATTTTTTAATTAAAATTCACTATTTGTTTTGGTGAAATTTTAAAATAGATTTGAACTTTGACTAAATATTGAACCCTATATCTCTATTACTACTATGGCTAAATTTACGAAATCGGATAATTGCAAAAATTGCCTTGACTGCAATATGCGTATCCCAATGTTGAGTATGCTTACTCGTCTGGAACTACTTGAATTGAATGAAAGTCGGTTTGAAGTGAAGTTTAAGGCAGGTGAAACTATATTCAAACAGGGAACTTCCGCTACTCATCTATTAATATTGACAACAGGTTTGGCAAAATTGTATGTCGAAGGAGTACAAGATAAACAGCTCATTATAAGGATAATTAAACCTTGGGAAATTGTTGGACAAGCATCTTTGTATTTTGATAACAGACATCATTATTCGATTGCCGCACTTGATAATACAACTGCTTGTTTTATTGAAATAAATGCTTTTAAAAAAGCTATACTTACCAATTCGTTATTTGCAGAGGAATTTATTAAAAATTGTACAAAAAAGGGCATTTTTAATTTTGAAAAAATGGTTAGTTTATCGCAAAAGCAAATGCATGGCCGCATAGCTGATGGACTTATTTATCTTTCGGGAAAAGTGTATGAAGACCTAAACTTCGATCTGCACCTTTCAAGACAAGATGTTGCAGATCTTACTGGCATGTCTAAAGATAGTGCGATACGAATTCTAAAAGAATTCCATAACGAAGGCATTATTGAATTGGATGGTCGGAAATTGAAAATATTAAATTATGCACAACTGGAAAGAATAAGCGAAACTGGTTGAAAAAATAAAGCAAGCGAGAGGAGATATCCTCTCGCTTTTATTTTACCAGGAGTTCATCAAGATTTCGTTCAATTACTTGTCGATTCAGATTTTTCCCAATTATTACAATCTTGCTTTCCTTTATCTCATCTTCTTTCCAAGGCTTTCCAACAGTTGCTTGTATTTGAGTATGCACAGATTGTAGTATAATTCGTTTATCAACACCTTCCAGATATAGAATTCCTTTAATTCGATAGATACTTTCCTGATTAAATTTTAGAAATGCATCTAACCACATACCCAGTTTCATTTGATCCATAGGAGTGGTGGAGGTGTAGCACATGTTTTCGATACCATGTGTAATTTGCTGTTTTTTATTCGAATTTGCCTCAAGACCTAATACAAATTGGTAAACTTTGGCCGGATCATAAGAGAAGGAGCCAAGTAAATTCATATTTTCGGGTTTCGCATATATACATTCTTCAATTCGGGCAAACTTGTTGATCTTATTAAGTTCTATTTTAAGAGCATCAGTTTTATCACGTCCTGCGATATCAATTTTATTTATTAATATCTGATCCGCAATAGCTATTTGTTTCGTTAAAACAATTTCCGTTTCTAATATATTAGAAGCATTTGCAGCATCAACCAGACAAATGACTGCATCCAATTCAAATTCTTTTTTTATGAATGGATCAGTAATAAACGAAGCTAAAATACTACCGGGGTCAGCAATTCCGGTTGTTTCAATAAGCAGATGATTGAATTGATGATTTGATTTAATTAGATTTTGCAGAACAACATACAATTCATCATTTAAGCTGCAACAAATACAACCATTAGTTAATTCAAAAATATCTTCATTTTTGACATTGGCAACTAGTTCAGAATCAATATTTATTTCACCAAACTCATTCTCTATAATAGCGAACTTTTTATCAGGATAACTTGATATTAAATGATTAAGAAGACTGGTTTTGCCTGCGCCTAAAAAACCCGTAATTACGGTAACTGGAATTTTCAACATACTTATCTCGTTTAAAACTTTTCCCAATGTACAATTTCAGCCAAAGCTTTCCTTTTCTTTTGCGGTGGAGTCTGATCCAATGGATATCCTAACGAAAGAATAGCTATGGGCTCAATATGAGCTGGCAAATTTAAAAAATCAATACATTTTTGAACGTGAAAATTACAAATCCAACAAGTACCCAAACCGAGTTCTGTGGCTTGAAGAGTCATGTGATCAATAGCAATTGCAGCATCAATATCGCAATGATCTTTGCCATCTTCACTTCTTTTCCACGATAGATTATGATCTCCGCAAATTACGATGTAAACCGGAGCTTCGTTAAACCAATCACGATGATATATTTCAGAAAATTGTTTGTGATTATCAGGTTCGCGAATTACAATAAAATGCCAAGGCTGATTGTTAACTGCAGAAGGAGCAATTTGTCCAGCTTCTAATATTTTAATAAGTTTCTCATCTTCAATAGCCATAGCTTTGTAGGATCGTACGGAATATCTCCTCTGGCTAAGTTCTTTAAAATTCATTTTCTTTCGATTTTAATGATATTTGGCACAAAATTGTAAAATAAATAAGACTTTCCAGCTAAGGAATTTTCATTTTGTTTAGCATATTGGGTTCGTTCCCTGCCATTCATAACAATTTTGTACCTTTGGCATTCAATTTTTTGAAGGAGAATGGAGATGACTAAAGAGCTTAAAAAAAATATCATGTTCCAATATCTGATGTTATTGGTAATTGCAGCCACTGCGGGACATCAGGGATGGAGAACCCTATTCAACAATTTTGCGGTAGAAGAAGTTGGCATTAATGGATTTCAGGTTGGGGTGATTCAGTCTGTACGGGAAATTCCTGGTTTTCTGGCTCTTTTGGTCGTGTATTTACTACTGGTGATTAAGGAACATCGTTTATCAGCATTGTCAGTATTACTTGTTGGTTTAGGGGTTGCTTTAACCGGATTTTTCCCTTCATTTTTAGGATTAATAATTACTACAATTATCATGTCTGTTGGTTTTCATTATTTCGAGACAACAAATAAATCACTTACACTTCAGTATTTTTCAATTGAGCAAGCACCTTATGTGTTTGCTAAACAAAGGAGTTGGTCGGCTATCGCAAATATTAGTATGGGAGCTTTTGTATATGGAATTGCTCATTTTATATCCATACAGGCAAGTTTTATATTGATAGGTGTTGTTGTTTTTTGTTTGGGAATTTGGGCCTTTTTTTGGGATCCGGCAGATAAAGATATTCCTCTTCAAAATAAAGGGATGGTTTTCCGGAAGAGGTATTGGCTTTTCTATGTTCTTAATTTTTTGAGTGGTGCCCGTCGTCAAATTTTTGTTGTATTTGCGGTTTTTATGCTAGTGCAGAAATATCATTATACCGTTCAGGATGTGGCGGTTTTGTTTGTAATCAATAATGTTATCGCCTACTTTGTCTCCCCATTGATAGCAAAAGGAATCAATCGCTATGGCGAGCGTAAAATGTTGTCGTTAGAATATATTGGATTGGTTTTCGTCTTTTTAGGATATGCCTATATTGAAAATGCTCTAATTGTAGCTGGACTATATATTATTGATCATATTTTCTTTGGCTTTTCGATGGGAATTAACACTTATTTTCATAAAACAGGTGATCCAAAAGATATTGCTCCGTCAATGGCAGTGGGATTTACAATTAATCACATATCAGCTGTTGTTATTCCCGTTGTTGGAGGTTTGTTGTGGATGGTGAATTGGAGAATTCCATTTGTGTTTGGAGCCATTCTCTGTTTGATATCACTGGGCTTTGTTCAAAAAATAAGAACAAATATTAAAATTTAATTATGAAGGAAAAAGAACAAATATATCAATCTCTAGTTGAGATGTACAATAATGGGATTCAATCGAAAGATCCAAAAAAAATTCGTGAATTCTTAAATAATAATTCAGTAGAACTCCTTAAGGATGATGCTCAGTTTTATCTGGAAATTCTTCAACTACGTGCTGCATCATTCTCCCTTTTTGGAGAATTGAATGAGGCAGGGGAAGAGTTTCGTAAAGGTTATACTTCATGTTCTACAAGTGGTAAGTGGGTTTATGGTTTGAATTGGGCTTTGCAGTTTATGGCTGAATTTTCGTTTAAGCGAGGTAAAGAGAAGATTCACGAATCAATGAACAATGGAATTATGGTTCTGGATCAGGCATTAATTGATTTGCCATTTGATAAGTATCGCGATTTTTATTATTTGTGCCTTTCTAACGTAAAAGCGTTTATGCTTTTAAATTCTGATAAAAAGGAGGAAGCATTGCAGGTTTACGCAGATTGTAAATTTATACCAGTTCCTATTCCTGAATACAATGATAAGGAATCCTTACAAATTCTCTTTGCACATTTCACGAAGGGAATTGCTGTAGCCATCGAGTTGAAAGACTATGACTTATTAATGAATCTGATGAAGGTGATCTCGATTGATGATCATACATTACAATCTGAAGGAAGTTTGTTTGGAATTTTCTATGAGACCTTGGTTAGTGCTTTTGATATGCGTGCCGAGTTTATTACAGAGTTCAATGCCATGTTCAAAATGAAAGATGTTTTAGAAAGTACTACTCCTCATTTTGCGAATTTTTTAGCTTTGATAGGAGAACAGGATTTGGATAAATTGGATCATTTTTTTCAGGAATCATATAGCTAATTAAAGATGAGCAAGAATTGTTTTTGTGGTAATAATTTAGAGTATAATGATTGTTGTGGTGCAATTCATGCCGGTACGCGTAAAGCGAATACTGCTGTAGAATTAATGCGAAGTAGGTATTCAGCTTTTGTTCTTGCTGATATAGATTATATTTTGAAAACTTATGCATCCGAAAAATGTCCTGCAGACCAGAAAGAAGAAATTCTACAATGGGCGAAATCCGTTGAGTGGCTCGGTTTAGAAATTATTAGTTCAGAAAAAGGAAGGGAAAAAGATTCAATTGGTTGGGTAGAATTTTATGCAAGTTTTAAAGAGGACGGACAGAAGCAAATTATGCACGAAAGATCCTTTTTTCAGCGGGAGAATGAAGCTTGGGTTTACGTCTCAGGAGAATATCCAGAAGTTAATAAAAAGGAGAAAGATAATTTGCCCAATAGAAATGATTTGTGCTTCTGTGGAAGCGGGAAGAAGTTTAAAAAATGCTGTTTGCAATAATCTGGAACAAAAAAAATGGCTGTTTATTGAGAACAGCCATTTTTTTAATTTATATATTTTCAATTTTTCCCCATATTCTTTAAAACAGAAAAAGTTTTATCGATATCGTTGTCATTTACAACGAGTGTAAATTCATTAGTTGTTGAAATTACTTCGCGAATATTGATGCCCGCCCATGCAATATTTTTAAGTATAAAGTAGTAAAATCCAAGTTGTTGGCTGTTTGTTGATGGTAGTTTTAAAGTAACCGATGATAAATTTTCACTTTTGCTTACAAGCATTTCACTGCTAAATACTTCTTCTACTTTTTCTTTTAAGGTGTTGCTAACAACCAGATTAGATTCAAAAACTCCCTGAACCATGGTGTAAAAGAATTCTTGATTTGGGCCAATAGATTTTAACAACTCTGTGTGTTTTTCAATAAGAGTATTTGAGTTTTTATAGGTGAAATCAACTAATTGAGAACGAACAATAATGTCACCAACATTAGTAATAACTTCTTTTAACCCAGGATTAATCTTCACTTCCAGACTTGGAGCTAATCGATTAAGAGCCATGATGATTGCACCTATTTTAACTGGTTTTTTCACGCTTTGTTCAACCTGATCCTGAATTTTACGAGCAAGAGAAGAAATGTTTATTAAACCATCTACCAAAGCTTCTGCTAAAAAGGGTTGTGAGCTAACTATTTTTTCTACAACTTGTGGAATTGTTATCATGAATTGAATTTTGTGTTGAAAAACTATACAAAGATGTTCAAAAATTAACAGAATGTAGAATTGTTGAATAAATTTTCTAAAAATTTCGTTCGTTTTATTGTAGAATCTATCTTTGCAGCCGTTAACAAAATCTTGCGGATGTCTGCAAGTTATAATCAGGGAGTATAAATAAATGAGAAAAGCTTGGCAAGGATCTATTGTTGCTATTGTAACACCTTTTAATATTGATGGTAGTATTGATTATACTGCTTTTGATAATTTGATTGATTTTCATTTGCAAAATGAAACCGACGGAATAGTAGTTTGTGGAACCACTGGGGAAGCAGCCACTCTTAATAAGAAGGAGTATGCAGAACTAATTAAACATACAGTTGATAAGGTGAATAAACGAGTTCCGGTTATTGCCGGTTCTGGTACAAATTCAACATCTGAAGCAATTGAAAATTCTTGCCTAGCTGAATCTCTTGGCGTTGATGCAATTTTGGTTGTATCACCTTATTACAATAAACCAACTAGAAAAGGTCTGAAAGATTATTTTTCACAAATTTCTAAAGCTGTTGACTTGCCTATTATCTTGTACAATGTTCCAGGAAGAACTGCTGGGAACATTCCTGTTGATTTGGTTGTTGAATTGGCGAATGAATTTGAAAATGTTGTTGGAATTAAGGAAGCTTCAGGAAACTTAGAGCAATTGGCTTGTATTTTGAGAGATAAGCCATCTGATTTTATGGTTTTTTCGGGTGATGATGCATTGGCTTTTCAAGCAGTTTGTATGGGAGCTAGTGGTGTAATTTCTGTAATCGCAAATTTAATCCCGAAGGAGTTTCATGATTTAATGAATGCCGCTTCTCAAGGTGATTTAGCAAAAGCAAAAGAAATTTATTTCAAATATTTGAGATTAATTCAATTGTGTTTTATCGAATCAAATCCTATTCCGGTAAAAACAGGTTTGGCTCTTATGAGTAAACTCGATGAAGAATTTAGATCTCCAATGTGCAGAATGATGGATGAAAATAGAAAACTATTAGTTGATGAAATGACAAAACTTGGAATGGTTTAATCATTTTAACACAAATCATAGAATATAAAGCCACTTTTATTAGGTGGCTTTTTTTTTCATCAATTGGTTAGATTGACTTGCAATCATTTCTTAGTAAGATCTTTATTGATTTTTTTTGTGGTTAATTCTCTTTAGCCAAGAGCTTGTCTGTTCAAGGATATTAAAATCATAATGATAAATTGAAACCAATTGCATGTATAATAAGTACAAAAGCTTTAGAAACAAAGCCGTTTTATTGATACATTGAAGAATCAATGCACGCAGTTATGCTACAAAAGTAGAATCATTGTATCAGATTATTGTTTTTTATTATTACAACGATTAATTAAAGCAAGTTTGCCATATATGAATAGAGATTTACTCTTTGCCTTAATTCAAAATCCTAACCTAATTTCCGGTATTTATAATTATTGCGATGGATGGTGTGAAAGATGTAGTTTCACAAGAAATTGTTTAAATTATAAAATGATGGAGGAAGGTGTTCCAGACCTTGATACATCTAATTCCGAGGCTTCTTCGGCAATGGATAATCTGGACGAGATGTTTCAGTTAAGCATGGAGTTATTGAAACAAGCAGCCAAGGATTTGGGAATGGAGATGCCTGAAAAGGCCGAAGATTTTGATGAAGAAGAAGAGGAGCAGAAGGACGACCTAATATTTAATGGACAAATAATGAGCCAGGCGGATAAGTATTCCGAATTAGTAGACAATTGGTTTACTGAATTTGAAGCACTTCTTTATGTCGGGAGTATTAGCCTTAAAGAGTTAATAGACTATGCGGATGAAGACGAGATGAGCGAAACGGAAAAAACAATATTCAATTCCTATGAAATTATTCGTTGGTATCAGTTTATTATTCCAAGTAAACTTTTTCGCTCACTTAGAAGTAAGTCAAATACTGACGAGAAAGGAAAAGAATTTTATAAACATGACAGTATTGCATCAGGTAAAGTTGCGCTCCTATCCATTGATTCGTCAATAGAAGCATGGACGTGCTTTATGCATAAATTTCCTGAGACCGAGGATAGAATGCTGCCATTATTGTTAATCCTATCAGGTTTAAGAACTATTGTTGAAAAAGCATTTCCGGATTCAAGAGACTTTATAAGGCCAGGTTTTGATATCTAACAAGTTCACAATGATTAATGAATCGGCAACTTTAAGCATATTATCGAACTGGTAACCCTAGAATAAGATGTGATTTCATATAAAATGATGAGTTCTTCCGGACTAATGTTCAATGATAAAGTTTTTGCATTTTCTATCAAAAAAACATAATGTTTAAATTGGACTCGAGTAAAATTCTGGATGATTTAGGAATTTCATTCGCTCTGTTAAATCCGTTTAAAACAAAGCCTGCATTAAAGGGCTGGTTTGGAGTAAATTATCCTTTTGTAGATAATTGGGAGTTGCTTACAAAGGAGGCTTTATAGGGAATTGGATTTCGAAAATAGTTTTTACTCTAAATTAGGAAAGTATATTACGCAAAAAAGTCGGTAACCAGCCGACTTTTTTACTATTCACTTTAAACCTTAATCTACTATATGAAAAACTACTTTTTGTTCTTTTGTACATTACAAATGTATGAAGGAATCAAGTTAATTGGTTTAAACAAGTGTTAAAGAAAATTAAATCTTTAATTAATCACCACTTAAATGTTAAAAGATCAGGGAAATCCTAGAATTATTAGTTGATATAGTTAGATTTAAAACCAGCTTTTAAACTTAGTTTGTTAAATTTGTTGAAATTCTAAAATTATTAAAATTGAATATCACTATCGTTTCAGAATACTCCTTATGGTGGGTATTGCCCTTTGCTTTAGTTTCATTCTTACTTGTTGTTTGGGTTTATTTTTTCAAAAAGCCATATCATAAGGATCTTTCTTTGCCTAAAATTTACATCTTGGCATTTTTGCGAGGATTTTCCATTTTATTACTACTTCTGTTAATTCTTGAACCGAAATTAAAATACTCTTCAGAAAAAATAGAAAAACCTCTTTTGGTTTTTGCTCAGGATAATTCTAAGTCTCTTCGCTTAAGTAGTGATTCTTTATTTTATTTGAACGAATACCCAACTGTAATCGAAAATTTTTTAGAATCCTTGGATTCTGAATTCGAGATTAAGAAAATTAGCTTTGGCAACGGAGTAAGGGAGTTGGGGAATTTCGATTATTCTGAATCCAATACGAATTTTTCTGATTTGTTTGAGTTTTTGCAAAATAATTATGGTAATTCTAACAATGTTCAGGTAATTCTTGCTAGTGATGGTTTGTACAATAAGGGAAATAATCCCAGATATGATGTACAAGACGTAAACTTCCCAATTCACACTATACAGTTAGGAGATACTGCTCGCATTGCAGATGTGTCGGTGTTGTCTGTTAAAACAAATGAACTAGGGTTTGTAAATAGCAAGTTACCCGGAAGAATTGGCATAAAAGCTACTAATTTCGATTCTGAACTGTTACAGTTGAAAATTTCCAACGGCTCAAAGATTTTGATTTCTGATGAAATTCAGATTAAAAATAATTCATTCTTTATCGAAAAAGATTTTTTTATTATACCTGAAAAATCAGGTTTGCAGAAGTTTAAAGTGGAGATTTTTACAAATAAAAATGAACAGTCGAAGATTAATAACCAATACGAATTTGTGGTGGACGTATTGGATAATCAACGGAAAATAGCAATATGCTTTGATAAATATCATCCGGATATTGCAGCTATTCAATCGGCGGTTAATGAAAATTTGAATTTTACAGTTGAATTAATAAATCTGACACAGGATCAACCTGATCTTGATAAATATAATTTACTCGTTCTGTATCAAATTCCTTCTCATTTAAACTCTTATTCTGGTTTTTTGCAACAAATTCAACAAAAGGAAACACCAATTCTAATGGTTGTTGGTGGTAATTCAGATATTGTTGCATTGAACAAATTGAGTTTGGGCGTAAATCTAACACAAAACGAAAATTTATTTTCTGAGACATCATTTACTGGTAATGAGGCTTTTAGTTTGTTTGAGCTAAAGAAGTCAAACCGGGAAATATTGAAGAAAATGCCACCTTTACTTTCCCCATTAGGGAACTATGAATTCAATTCAGAACATAGTATTGTAGGATATCAAAGTATTAAATCGATAGAAACCACTGATCCTCAAATTGCTTTTACATATCGGAATAATCAAAAAATGGCATGGATATTTGGAGAGGGAATCTGGCGTTGGAAATTGCATTTGGCACGAATGAATGAATCCCCTGAAGTATTTATTGATTTGATAAACCGAATGGTTCAGTATTTATCTTTGGAGATAGACCGAAATCAACTGGTTGTTAAATATGCTAAATCTATTTCAGAAGGAGATGAAATAGTATTCGATGTTGAGATGTATAATAAGAGTTATGAGTTGGTTAATCAAGCTAATCTGGATTTTGTACTGACTAATCAGGAGGGGAAATCGTTTAACTATAGTTTTGAAAAACGAGCAGATAAGTATCAATTGCAAATTAATTCGTTAGTTAAAGGCAATTATTCTTTTGTTGTGAAAACTCAAGAGAATGAAGATCAACAGGAACAAACAGGACAGTTTATTGTTAGTTCTAATAATGCAGAAATGAATAATTTGCAGGCTGATCTGAAAATACTTTCACAAATTTCAAGTTTAAGTGGAGGCGAAGTATTTAGATTGACCGAATTACCGGAAATACGAACAAAAATTAGTGAAAATGATCATTCGAATTCTACTTTATCTGTGGAAATAAAATATGGTAATTTAATTGAGATGTTATTTTTATTAATTATTATTATCATATTAATGATATTGGAATGGTTTTTGAGAAAATACTGGTTAGGAATTTGAATTTCAAAGTGAGAAATTAATCAAATGAATAAATTTCACCCGCTGTAATTACATCTATGAAAAGGATATTTATAATTGTTACCTCATTATTTTTACTGTCATCCTGTCAAACTCTTTCTTTGTACAGTTTTCAAGGTCTTAATGCACCGGACGTTATTATTCCGTCTGATGTGAAAACAATAGGTTTTGTTGATAGAAATACCAGTTTTAATATTGATTCCGTGAATCAATATTATTATTTTAACAGAAGCCTTATTAGTAGTAACCTTCTTGTCGACACAACTGATTATAATACAGATATTTCGATAAGCTGTTATAATGGTTTTACTGAGAATTTATCAGAGTATTTAGCAATGGATTCTATTCCTTTTATTCAGTTGGAGAAAAAGGAAATGCAAGGTGATCGAGATTATAAACCTATGCAATGGGAACTTGTTGATAGTATTTGTGCAAGTACAGGATCGGATGTTTTAATTTGTCTTGAAGATATTCAGTTGTATAATAAGTACACTGTTTTTGAAGATGTATTGAATTACGGAATTACTGATGTTAATTATTTTGCCATTTGGAGAATTTATGATCCTTTAAATAAGACATATCTTGATGAAAAAATTGTAATAGATAGCTTATTTTCTGAAGTTACATCTCCTTCCTACAAAAAGTTAATAGAACAAGAATTACCAAAAAGAAAAGATCTTTTTAAGGATGTTTCTTATCAGATTGGAAATCAATATGCAGACAAGCTTGCACCCAAATGGCTTGATATTACCCGAAAATATTTTGCCTCGGGTGATGATCGTTTAGTCATTTCAAAATACTATATTGATCGTGGAGACTGGGAGAGTCCTATTATATTATGGACGGAGATTTCGAATGAAGATGACCTTAAACTTGCAGGAAGGGCTTGTTATAATTTGGCGGTGGCATATGAAATTAAAGAGGATTTTATAACAGCTAATCAATGGATTCGTAAATCCATTTTTCATTATAAAAATTTAAAATCTTTACCTTCCGAATTCAAATTAGTAACACAATATACTTTGGAACTTATCGAGAGAACTAAAAACAAAGAGAAATTAGATCGTTTTTTTGGTGAATAGTTTTACTTAAATAAAACAGATAACCCTGAAGAGATAATTCTATCAGGGTTTTTTTAATTTTGTACTTTATAATAAATCAATATTATCATAAATGACATCAACAGGAATACTTTATATCATACTAGGAATATTAATAGTAGATTTTATTTTAGAACGGTTTTTGGAATACCTGAATCATCAAAAATGGTCTCCAATTTTACCCAAAGCTCTAGAAGGGATCTATGATCAGGAAAAATATCACCAATCTCAAAACTATCAAAAAGACAAATTAACGCCTTCTTTACTGTCATCTGGTATTGGCTTTATTGCTACAATTTTAATGATTGCACTTGGCGGTTTTGCTTGGGTAGATGATCTGGTAAGGAATTATTTTGAGCATCCAATAGCAATTGCATTAGCCTTTTTTGGCGTGATCATGTTTTTCTCAAGTTTACTTGGATTGCCTTTTTCGTACTATTCTACATTTGTAATAGAGGAGAAGTATGGTTTTAATAGA
>JAQBBZ010000308.1:0-7041 GCA_032125735.1 Labilibaculum sp. | reverse complement strand
TCTTAAGCAGTTGGTTGAAGAAGAAATAGAGGTTGTGGCTGATATAATTGGTGATCAGGCAAGAATTACGGGATTTTATTCCTACGGAGAAATCTCTCCATTTGGAGCAGACAGTGATTGTTTTCTTCATAATCAAACCATGACCATAACTACCTTTTCCGAAAAATAAATCCTATGCATCGATTATTGAAAAGACAAGTTCGGAAGTATTTATCTGTAGAGGATGAAAGTAAATTTAAAGACTTTCTGAAAGCTGTGGATGCAGCTTATGTAGATTATGATGTCGATTTAAAACAGACTGAAAATATCTTGGAAAATTGTACTCTCGAACTTTTTACTCTGAATAATGACCTACGTAAAGTTGTTGTTAATAAGACTGAAGAAGTTGAGGTTACGACTTCCAAAATGGAATCAATCGTAAATAGTATTTCGGAGGTAATCTTTCAAACTAATTTTTCTGGAGAATGGTTGTACCTAAATTCTGCATGGACAAAAATAACTGGTTTTAGCATTGATAAAAGTCTAGACAGTAATGTTTTTGAATTCATACATCCAGATGATATTGACAGTTGTATGGTAAGTTTGAGAACATTAATTGAAAGTAAAACTAATTTTATTTTTAATGAACTTCGGGTGGTTACCAATAGTGGAAGCTACAAATGGTGCGAAGCTACTACAAGAGTTACAAGAGGTGCTGATGGAAAAAGAAATGGTTTTACTGGAACATTAAAGGATATCACCACTCGAAAAAGATTAGAGGAAGAAAAGAAGAAAACGGAAGAAAAATTTAAATTGATATTCGAAAAATCATCTGTAGCTTACCTAATCATAAAAGAATCCCGATTTATTGAATGTAATCAGGCTAGTTTAGATTTATTTGGTGTAAGTGAGAAGAATTTTTTTATTGGCAAATATGTAAAGAATTTTTCACCTGAATACCAACCCGATGGGGAATTGTCTTTCGTCAAAGCAAAAGCTCGTATTGAAGAATGTAAAACCAATGGCTACGCAAAGTTCGATTGGACACACATGAAAGAGAATGGAGTAGAATTTCCCGTTGAAGTTGCTTTAAACACGGTGCCATTAATGGATGGAAATGTATTATTTGTTGTACTAAACGATTTATCAGAAAGAAAACGAGTTGAACATGAGCTGATTATTGCAAAAGAAAAGGCTGAGGAGGCAACTTATGCTAAAGCACAGTTTTTGTCTACCATGTCGCATGAAATACGTACTCCGATGAATGCTGTTATTGGAGTTACTCATTTGTTGTCGGAGGATAATCCAAGAGATGATCAAATACAGAATATCAATATATTAAAATTGTCAGCAGATAACTTAATGACTCTGATTAATGATATATTAGACTTTAGTAAGATCGAGGCTGGTCGTGTTGATATTGAATCGATAGATTTTAATTTTAGAAATCTGGTGAATAATATCGCTTCTGGTTTTGAAATAAGATCAAGAGAGAAGGGCCTCGATTTTATCGTTGATATTGATCCTAAAATACCAACCTATTTAATTGGGGATCCAACCCGTATCTCGCAAGTTCTTAATAATTTGTGTGGTAACGCAGTTAAATTTACTGATAAAGGGAATGTTCAGGTTGTGGTGAGTTACCAAGAAAATTATGATGATAAGGTTAAATTGAAATTTGATATAAAAGATACCGGAGTTGGAATTCCTGAAGATAAGCAGGATCAAATTTTTCAATCTTTTTCTCAAGCAGATTCAAATACCACTAGATTATATGGAGGAACAGGCTTAGGCTTAACAATTTCAAAAAAATTAATTGAGATTATGGGTGGTTGTATTAATGTAAAGAGTGATCTTGAATTTGGAACTACTTTTTCGTTTGATTTAAGTTTGACCATTAGCCATAAGTCAAAGCCAAAGGTGGATTTTACGACCGAAAGTTATCAAAATATTGATAAAATTAAAGGATTGCATATCTTGTTAGCCGAAGATAATCAGATGAATATTTTAATTATGAAGCAATTTTTAATAAAGTGGGGAATTACTTATGAAATTGCCATGAATGGTCAGGCAGCTGTTGAAAAAGTTCAGTCGGGTAATTTTGATATGGTGCTAATGGATTTGCAGATGCCGATAATGGATGGTTATCAGGCAACCCAAAGTATTCGAAATCTTGCTGGCGATAAGTTTAGGGAAATTCCAATTTTAGCCATTACCGCTTCGGCATTTAACGAAATTAGTAAAAAAGTTTTGGAGGTAGGTATGAATGATTTTATCACCAAACCAATAAAACCGGAAGACTTGTATCAGAAAATTGAAAAACACATGAACTAATTATTGATTGTAATTAGACGTTTTCAATTGCTATCCATTGATTCATTTTTAACAGAGGACAAAAATCATCGACTGGAGTCGTATTTATAAAAGGATATTTTACCTGAGATAAATACAAGCCTTGTGGATAGGCCAAATTTAAAAATTGAGAAGGTATTTTATTTTGAATCATCTCTTCAAATTGGTCAATACTTTTTTTCCCTGTTCCAACTTCAATTAGTTCGTGCACAAGAATTCGAATCATTCCTCTTAAAAATCGATTGGCAGTTATCTGCAGTCGAAAATTCGTTTTTGA
This sequence comes from Labilibaculum sp., assembly GCA_032125735.1. Taxonomy (GTDB): domain Bacteria; phylum Bacteroidota; class Bacteroidia; order Bacteroidales; family Marinifilaceae; genus Labilibaculum. The sequence goes on along the minus strand of JAQBBZ010000308.1, from coordinate 4,433 downwards.
AGCATCCGTAAAGAATTGTATGGAGTAGATAGTACATCGAGTGTGGTTATGGCTGTCCGGTGATTTACAAATGGATCTGAAATCGTTATATTTTAATAGTAGGGATGCTGCTTGCGCCATTTTTGTTACATCTGGTTTTATAGAGTACAGCGAGCTTATTTCATTTAAAAAAGGATTCTTTTTTGTATGGATAAAATAATTGTATGTTCTTTCTTTTGCACTTGTCTGTGCGTGATTACTGGGGTCAACTTCAAAAACATCGTAAACAGAAATATCATATGGAAGTATTTTATTTAAAGGAAATAGTAAGTTATCGGTCCATATTTTATCAGTATTGATGTGAAAAAAGTATTGAGAGGAGTGTACGCCTGCGTCCGTTCTTCCACAGCCAATGCAAATCACCTTTTCCTTTAGTAAATTAGATAATTTGTCCTCAAGAACTTCCTGAACACTGGTAACATTATTTTGTCGTTGCCAACCTCTGTATTCGGTTCCCTTGTACCCGATATGAAAAAAGTACCTCACTTTTATTTGTTTTTATTTTGTGATTTTTCTGTTTCGCAAAGGTATCAATTCATTGGATTAGTTTTGTCATCGAATTTGCAATTCTGTTAGCTGTGTTCTAAATTAACAGCTATTTGCTGATAAATGTTACGAATAACTTATATTAGAGCTCATTTTTGGAAAAATGATAACCGGATTAGGTTATTTTGAGCATAAATTAAAACAACAAACCAATGAAGAAATTATTAATTGCCCTTTTGGCGATTTTAACAATTAGTACACATCAATCTAATGCCCAATCGGTATTCGATCAGGTGAACGATCCTTATTTTGGAGAAAGTTGTACCAGTATTATGGTAGGCAAGAAAGCAACAACAGATGGATCTGTGATTACAAGTCATACTTGTGATGGAAGATACAGAACCTGGTTGCAAGTTGAAAAAGGACAAAAATTCGAAAAGGATACTACCCTTGAAATTTACAAAGGTAGTTTGAAGACTGAAACCGTTTGGGACAGAAGAAAAATGAATGTGGTTGGAACGATACCTCAGGCAAAGGAAACTTATGCCTACTTAAACACGGCTTATCCTTGTTTAAATGAGAAACAACTGGCTATTGGCGAAACAACCATTGTTGGACCCAAAGAATTGGTGAATGATAATGGAATGTTTTTAATTGAAGAATTGGAGCGTATTGCTTTACAGCGTTGCACAACTGCTCGGGATGCTATCGAATTAATTGGAAAGCTAATTAAGGAATATGGTTATGGCGATTGGGGCGAATGTATTACAATTGCTGATAAAAAAGAAGTTTGGCAATTGGAAATATTTGGTGAAGGTCCCGATAAAATAGGAGGCGTTTGGGCCGCTCAACGTATTCCGGATAATCACATTGGTGTATCGGCAAATATCTCAAGAATTGGAGTCATTGATAAAAAGAACAAAGATTATTTTATGTATTCGGAGAATGTGTTCTCTGTGGCGAAAGATTTAAAGCGTTGGGATGGTAAAGAGGAATTTAAATTTTGGAAAGCATATGGAAAGGTGGAGAAACCATTTAAAATTCGTGAGTTTTTTATCATGAATATTTTGGCTCCATCGTTAAAATTGGATTTTGAGGCCGATGAATTACCTTTTTCAGTAAAGCCGGATCAAAAAGTTTCTGTACGCGATGTGATTGCTTTGTATCGTGAAACTTATGAGGCGACTAAGTACGACATGACTCAGAATTTGAATGCAATTAAGAAAAAATACAATAAGGAGCAAGAGGAGATTGGTGTCGATACTATTAAGGCCTTAAATGCGAATCCTTGGCCAAATGGAGACAATCGAAAGTTATACAATTACTTAAAAGACGAATCGGTTGAATATCAAAGAACTGTTGCCGTATCGTGGTGTTCGTATTCTCACATTATTCAGTTGAGAGATTGGTTACCAGATGAAATTGGCGGTAGAGCTTGGTTTTCTTTCGACAATCCAGGTCAGAGTCCTCGTATTCCTATTTATTGTGGAACGACCGAATTACCAGAGAGTTTTCAGTTTTGCGGACAGCAACGTTACCGTGAAGATGCCGCTATTTGGCAATATCGCAAAGCCAATAAATTGGCAACATTGCAGTGGCAAACAACCCGAAAGGGAATGATGGAAGAGGTTGCCTACTTTGAGGAGAAAGGATTTAAGGAGTCGGCTGAGCTTGAAGGACAAATTGAGAAGTTATTGAAAGAGGGTAAAACTAATGAGGCAAAAGTACTATTGAACAAATATACACGAGATTTTACTGGAGCAACCATGTTGCGTTGGAAAGAACTCGAAAATGAATATTGGGGAAAATTCGGTACGGGGTTTTAATTGAATTTTATCTAAGGCTTAAAAAACCGGTTGAGCATCTGCTTCAACCGGGTTTTTTTTATGATGAAAACTTAAGACCAAAACCATAATCCCGATACCAAGAACCTATTTCTACACTTAGAATATAGAAATAACAAACTTTTCGTGATGAGGGAAGAGATATGCAGGTGAGATTAATTTTCATGTTTAAACTATTTAGTTTTATTTAGTGTGATAAGGAAAAGCGAATGCAACAGCTTAGTTGCATTCGCTTAACTGTTTTTATTCGGTCTTCATATTTAACTTGTACCAGTTAATATTTCTGGTGAAATACATCGTGATTCCTAGTATTAATGCTAAACCAATACTACCCATTAACAGCGCATAGTCGGCTAATTGAAGAGTTACGAACAGAAAGCCATATATTCCCAATATTGTAGCGGCCAAAATTCCGGTAAATTTGCCCGATTTAAATACACTTTTGGCGTAAATTAATATCATCAGCGATGTTATTCCGGCTGAAATTAGATAGGCAATATTGAAATTGGAATGCTCCGATATAGATATCAGTAATATGTAGAAAAGACAAAGAGCCAGACCTACAAGAGTGTACTGAAATGGGTGAATTTTTCGGCCATTCATTATCTCTACGAGGAAGAAAACCAAGAAAATTAAGGCAATAGTCATAACCGCATATTTGGAGGAACGCATGGACTTTTGATAATCGTCCAGAGGCATAATTAGGTCAACTCCCAAGGCTGAATATTGCATTTCTTCGCGCATGTTTTTATCTACCCATGTTTGCGGATAATTACGATTCAGTTGCAGTATTTTCCAATCGGCCGAAAAACCTTCATCAGTTACTTCTCGGTTGTCAGGAAGAAAATTGCCATTAAAGCTTGGCGAAGCCCAAGTGGAGGATAGGTTTACATTTGTGGTACTTCCAAGCGGAATAAAGGAAAGGTTCTGGCTTCCTTGCAGATTTAGGTTGAATGAGAAATCGATATTTGTATTTATTTGTTCGCTCAAATCAGGTAAATCGATGCTTATGCCCGAACTAATTATATCGTTTAATTTAGAACCGGGTTGTACATCTAGTTTTTGCTTACCCCAGTTCATGGTAATTTGATCTTTTATGCCACGAAGATCTGATATTCCAACGCTTAGGAAAGCTTCGTTGTATTTGATTTCTTTTAAATTATCCTCATCAATTTTAAGCTTTAGTTTGTATTGTCCCGAAACTTGTAAAGCGCTTCGGTATACCACAACTTCATAAATTCCCCTTTTTAATTTCTCGGGTTCTATTTTACCTGTTACTGCCAATTGTTCGGGTAGCAGGTACAGGTATTTTGTTTTCGTGATGATTTTGCCATCTTCGACTTCATATTCATAGATTAATGGGATGGTAAGTATTGGCCCGTTAATTTGTTGTTTGCCAGCCCATTTTTGACTGACCTCATTTAATACCGACTGATTGAGAGCTTCGCGTTCGCTGATGATTGACTTAATCATGCTGGCAGGAATCAGTAATAAGAGCATCAAGATGGTGATGGTTCCTAATTTAAGTCCAACCGAATTCTTAATCCAGCTGTTTACTTTGTCGAATGTTGATTGGGTATCGTTCATTTTTATTTTTGTTTTAAAAGCACTTTGAGATTCAAAGTGGATAGTGAAAAAAAATTATTTAAGCAATTGCTCTATGGCCTTTATGTGTTTGATAAAGGCCAGTTTGCCTTCATCCGAAGCAGAATATTTGGTATTGGGTTTTCGATCCATGAACTCTTTTTGCACACGAATATAATCGCTTTTTTCAAGAGATTTTAAATGGCTTGCCAGGTTACCATCAGTAACGCCCAACAGGTTTTTTAGGGCGTTAAAATCGAGGTAATCGTTTACTACCAAAGCCGACATGATTCCCAGTCGAATTCGGTTTTCAAAAGCTTTATTTAAATCTTTAAGTAGTTCTTTCACGACTTGTATTTTATCTCCATTATTATTCCGTAAATGATATGAAGAAGACCGAATCCGATGCACCAGAAAATCAAACCATATCCTATGAAATAAGTTGCGATCAAACCGAGTGAAATTTGAAGTAATCCCAAA
>JAQBBZ010000307.1:0-14105 GCA_032125735.1 Labilibaculum sp. | reverse complement strand
TTATGATCGTATCGTGAATACTCCTTACGTTTCTCTTTCTTACCCAACTACTACCACCGAATTTGGTGCTAGTATTAGATTTACTCTTTCAAATTAGAAGTTTGGCTTAGTATTAAGTTTTATAGGCTTAATTTATGAGATAAAAGAATAAGTTATTAAACATTGAAATCCGGAGGGTGTGATATTCAATAATTAAAAAAAAAATGTAAATTTGGCAGTAATTTAATACTCTAAATAAACAACATACTATCATGAATGTACCTGAAAATTTAAAGTATACCAAAGACCACGAATGGGTTCGTGTTGAAGGCGAAGAAGCTTTTATTGGTGTTACTGATTTTGCTCAAGGAGAGCTTGGAGATATCGTTTTTGTTGAAGTTGAAACAGAAGGCGATGAATTAGAAAAAGAAGAAATATTTGGAACTATTGAGGCAGTTAAAACTGTTTCTGACATGTTTATGCCAATTGGTGGTGAAGTGTTGGAGTTCAATGAGAGATTGGAAGAAGCTCCAGATTTGATTAATTCTGATCCATACGGCGAAGGTTGGATCGTAAAAATTAAGATAACAGATTCTTCAGAATTAGAAGGATTATTATCTGCTGATCAATACAAAGAATTATTGTAAGTATTCAATATATAAAAAACCCCTCATACGCAATGTATGAGGGGTTTTTTTTATGTAGTTTTCTAGTTATTGTAGGCATAAAAAAAGCAGGCTGTAAAGCCTGCTTTTTACTATTTATATAATTGTGTCTTACAATTTTTTCTTCACTTCGATTTCTTCAAATGCTTCTACCATATCGCCAATTTTAATGTCATTGTATTTATCGATATTCAAACCACATTCGTAACCTTTGGCTACATCTTTCACATCATCTTTGAAACGTTTCAGTGAACCAAGTGTTCCAGTGTAAACCACAATACCATCACGAATTAAGCGGATTTTCGAATTACGATAGATTTTTCCATCACGAACAAGACAACCAGCAATATTACCCACTTTGGTAATGTTAAATACCTCAACAACTTCAACAGTAGCAATAATCTCTTCCTTAATTTCTGGAGAAAGCATTCCTTCCATCGCCGATTTTAATTCATCAATTGCATCGTAGATGATAGAGTATAAGCGGATGTCGATTTCTTCCTTCTCAGCAAGTTTTCTTGCTCCGATAGAAGGTCTAACCTGAAATCCAATAATGATTGCGTTAGATGCTGTTGCAAGCAATACATCCGATTCCGAAATCTGACCTACTGCCTTGTGAATTACATTTACCTGAATTTCTTCAGTAGAAAGTTTGATTAAAGAGTCAGAAAGTGCCTCAATAGAACCATCCACATCACCTTTTACAATAACATTAAGCTCCTGGAAGTTTCCAATTGCGATACGACGACCAATCTCAGCTAAAGTAATGTGCTTCTGAGTACGAAGACCTTGCTCACGCTGTAATTGTTCACGTTTGTTAGCAATTGTACGTGCTTCTTTTTCACTTTCCATCACGTGGAAGTTATCTCCCGCTTGAGGTGCTCCATTCAAACCAAGAATCAAAGCTGGTTCCGAAGGACCTACTTTCTCAATTTTGTTTCCTCGTTCGTTATACATCGCTTTTACGTGACCAGTATAACTACCAGCAAGTAAAATATCGCCAACTTTTAAAGTTCCAGCCTGTACTAATAATGTAGTAACATAACCTCTACCTTTATCTAATGATGATTCAATTACACTACCGATTGCTCGTTTATTTGGATTTGCTTTTAGTTCCAGCATTTCTGCTTCTAAAAGAACTTTTTCTAGTAACTCTTCAATGTTGATACCATTTTTAGCTGAGATTTCCTGACACTGGTATTTACCACCCCAGTCCTCAACTAAATAGTTCATATTTGCTAATTCACTTTTAATTCTTTCAGGATCAGCACCAGCCTTATCAATTTTATTAATTGCAAAAACAATAGGAACTCCCGCTGCACTTGCGTGATTGATCGCCTCAATTGTTTGTGGCATTACGTTATCATCAGCTGCAATAATAATAATTGCAATATCAGTTACTTGAGCACCACGTGCACGCATTGCAGTAAACGCCTCATGACCAGGAGTATCAAGGAAAGAAACTCTTCTTCCATCGTCAAGCTTCACATTGTAAGCTCCAATATGTTGAGTTATTCCTCCAGCTTCACCGGCAATTACATTCGCGTGACGAACGTAATCAAGTAAGGACGTCTTACCATGATCAACGTGTCCCATTACAGTAACAATTGGAGCACGAGGCAACAAATCTCCTTCTTCGTCAAATTCTTCTTCTATTGATTCCTGAAGTTCGATACTTACAAATTCAGCTTTATAGTTAAATTCGTCAGCAACAATAGCAATGGTTTCTGCATCTAATCGTTGATTAATAGATACAAATAAACCTAATCCCATACAAGTTGCAATAATGTTGGTAACAGGAACATCCATCATTGTTGCCAGTTCATTAACTGTTACAAATTCGGTAAGCTTTAAAATATTTTTTTCAGCTTCAATTTGTTCTGCAATTCTATCACGTTTTGCACTATCACTATCACGTTTATCTCTACGGTGTCTGGCACCTTTCGATTTGCCTCCTTTAGATGTTAATCTGGCAAGAGTGTCTTTAATTTGCTTTTGAACATCCTCTTCGCTAACCTCTTTTTTAACGACTCTTTTCTTTTTGAGTTTATTAAACTTGGCAGCCATTGCACCTGTACCTCTAACTCTTTCAGTTGGAGCTCCTGGAGTACCCGGTGTTCCTGGTGTTCCAGGTTTTGCTGGTCTTCCCTGTCCAGGGTTAGCTATATTTACTTTTTCAGTATCTTTTTTAATTCTTTTACGCTTCTTGCGCTGATTGGCAGATACCTTATCTTTATTTTGAGAACTTGGCTTTTTCTCAACAGGAAGTTCAATCCTTCCAACAACAGTAGGACCAGCTAGTTTTTGAGTCGAAGATTTATAGATTTCTTCTTTTCCTGTGGCTGAGGGTTCCTGTATTTGAGATTTTGAAGCTGGAGTTTTCTGCTTTTCTCTTCTTTCAACCTCTTTTTCAGCTTTCGTTTTTTTGGTTGGTCGGGTTTTTTGATTTAACGCATCTAAATCAATTCTTCCAACCACTTTAAGCTCATCTTTTTTCTCCTCTTTAGGAGCTTGAGCTTTTTCCTCTTTTTTCGGGGTTTCCATTTTAACAGTTTGGTCATCTTGAACGGGCTTTTCAGCCGGTTTCGATGGTTGTTCAGTAAGTTCTATTTTTGGAGGTGTAACTATCCCAACCACAGGTGTTTCTGTAGTCGCCTCCGCCTTAGATACTTCCTTTTTAGGGGTCTCAGACTGAACTGGCTTAATAGTTTTTTCTACCTTATCTTGTTTCGTTTGTGCAACGAGTTTTGGTTCTGCCTCTTGAGGTCTTTTTGATTTAGGTTTTAATGCATCTAAATCAATTTTACCTACTATTTTAACAGGTTCCTTTGCAGCTATTATTTCTACTGGTTTTTCAATAGTTTTTTCTTTGCTGCGAGTTTCAGGCTCCGATTCATGAGAAATATTTTCGATTGAAACTGTTTCCTTTCTTTCTCGGGTATTTTTCAGATTTACCTTTTCAGATTCCTTTTTTAGATTCAAGTCAGAGCTATACTCTTTGGCAAGGATATTATAAGCCTCTTCTGAAACTTTGGTATTTGGATTGGAATCAATCGGAATACCTTTTTTGTTCAAAAATTCAACAATTGTTGAAGTACCAACATTTAGTTCTCTCGCTAATTTACTAAGTCTTATATTTTTATCGACTTTCACCATATTTAAAAGTTAACTGTTAAAATGTCCCGTTTCAAAAATTTACATCATGATTCTGAAGAATTTAATTATCGAATTCGGATTTAAAAATATTCAAAATCTCATTAATGGTCTCTATTTCAAGATCAGTTCTTTTTTCCAACTCCTCAGGAGATAGATCCAGAACGCTTCTTGCTGTATCACAACCAATTTTTTTCAACTCATCAATTATCCAGCCTTCAATTTCATCTGTAAATTCTGATAAGTTTACATCTTCTTGCACTTCCTCCGCAGATTTTTCACGATACACATCGATTTCATATCCGGATAACTGACTTGCCAGTTTGATGTTCAATCCACCTTTACCAATTGCTAATGAAACCTCTTCAGGATTCAAATAGACTTCGGCACGTTTGGTTTCTTCGTTAATCTTAACAGAAGAAACTTTTGCTGGGTTAAGTGCTCTTGTAATAAACAATTGAGTATTCGTGGTATAATTGATTACGTCAATATTTTCGTTACGTAATTCGCGAACAATACCATGTATTCTCGATCCTTTCATACCAACACATGCTCCAACAGGATCAATTCTTTCATCGTATGATTCAACTGCAACCTTAGCTCTTTCACCAGGTATCCGAACAATTTTCTTAATTGTAATTAAACCATCAAAAATTTCGGGTACTTCCAGTTCAAACAATCTCTCAAGGAAAACAGGTGAAGTTCTTGAAACTACAATCAGCGGACTGTTATTTTTCACCTCAACACGAACTACAACCGCTCTAACAGTTTCTCCTTTACGGAAATAATCAGAAGGGATTTGTTCTGTTTTTGGCAGAATTAATTCATTTTCTTCATCATCCAGAATAAGAATTTCTTTTTTCCAGATTTGATAAACCTCACCAGTAACAATTTCTCCAACTCTGTCTTTGTATAAGTTGAAAATATTGTCTTTCTCTAATTCTAGAATTCTAGCAGAAAGATTCTGACGTAAAGTAAGAATTGAACGTCTGCCGAAATCCATAAATTTAACTTCATCGGTTACTTCTTCACCAATTTCGTAATCTGCATCTATTTTTTTCGCTTCGGAAAGTGATATCTGCATGTGTTCATCTACTACCAGTCCATCGGCTACAATTTCTCTATTTCGCCAGATCTCCAAGTCACCTTTGTCTGGATTAATAATGATATCGTAATTTTCATCGGTACCATAATTTTTCAATAAAAGATTTCTGAAAACATCTTCTAACACGCTCATCATTGTTGCGCGGTCGATGCTTTTCAATTCCTTGAATTCTGAAAAAGTCTCAATAAGGTTCATGTTATTCAGCTATTTACTTGTTAAAAAGTAATTATGTCTTTTGTTGATTTAATTTGATCTAAAGTGAAAGAATAAGTTTTCACAACAAGTTGTTTCTTCTTTTTCCCATCAACTTTCTCCATTTCTTCAACTTCTATTTCTATTTCATTGTCACCTACGGTGATCAGTTTTCCTGAAAATTTAATTCCTTCAGTTGTCAATACCTCAACATCTTTATCAATGTATTTGTGGTATTGCTTAAAGACCTGAAAGGGTTGACCGATTCCTGCTGAAGCAACTTGTAATTCAAAGTCTTCAACTTCACGATCAAATTTTCCTTCAATAGCTTTGCTTAGTTCAATACAAGTAATGATCGGCACTCCTTTAAAGCTGTCAATTACAACCGAAATAGCATTTCCTGATGAAACACTTACCTCAACCAAGAACAGGTCTGAATCAGCAATTTCATTTTCAATAATTTCAATTATAGTTTTCTTATCAATCATATATCGGTTAATATCAATAAAATAGGGGACTTTTTGTCCCCTAAAGTTCACGATTTGCTTACTTTCCGATGCAAAATTAGAGATAAATGTTCTAAAAAACAAATGACACCTCTCTAAATTATTGTATTCTAATTGCTAATGAAATAGTTTTTTCTTAAAAATGGAGTTTTTTTAATGAATTTTGAACTCCTTTTTTGTTCAATTGAATGGTTTTAACCCTTTTGAACAAATTCACTTCATTTCAAGAAAAACATTTTTTTAGTAAGCGTAATTTTAATTAGGGTTTGAATACCACAAAGATAGGCTTTTTTGACTAGTTTTTATACATTTGTTTCAATGCAATGATACAAATGCTTATGGTTTTAAATAGTAGTGTTAAGAAAAAAATAGTAAATGATCCCGTTCACGGGTTTATTCATATCCCGGCGGGAATATCATACCATTTGGTTGAACATTCTTTTTTTCAGCGTTTGAGAAGAATAAAACAGTTAGGACTTTCTTATCTTGTTTTTCCGGGTACTTTCCATAACAGATTTCAGCATGCTCTGGGTGCAACGCATTTAATGAGTCTGGCTATAGAAACTATTCGATCAAAAGGGAATGTGATTACTGAAGAGGAGGAGGAAGGTGTGTATGCTGCAATTTTACTTCATGATATAGGACACGGACCTTTTTCTCACGCGTTGGAGTACAGCATTGTTGATGGCATAACTCACGAACAGATTTCGGAATTGTTTATGAAACGCTTAAATCATCAATTTGATGGAGGATTAAGTGTGGCCATTAAAATTTTTCGAAATGAATATCCAAAACATTTTTTAAATCAGTTAGTATCCAGTCAGTTGGATGTGGACCGATTGGATTATTTGCGACGGGATAGTTTTTTTGCCGGGGTTACTGAAGGGGTTGTGGGATCGGCTCGGATTATTAAAATGCTGGATGTTCGCAATGATCAGTTAGTTGTTGAGGCAAAAGGAATTTATTCAATCGAAAATTTTTTGATAGCACGACGTCTGATGTATTGGCAGGTGTATTTGCACAAGACAGTTATCGCAGCCGAAGAAATGCTGGTTCATATTTTAAAGAGAGCGAAATATCTTGCTGAAAGAGGTGATGAATTGTTTGCAACACCATCTTTAACTTACTTTTTGTATAACAAGGTGGGTAAGTTGGAGTTTGAAAATCCGAATGCTGTACTTAATGGACGAAATGCATTAGAAATATTTGCTGATCTGGATGACGATGATATCATGGTGAGTATTAAGGTTTGGGCAAACCACAGTGATAAAGTTCTTTCTTATTTATGTAAATGCATAAAAGATCGTCAGTTGTTTAAAATAGAAATTCAAAAAAATGCTTTTACTGAAGAATATATTGATCAAGTGAAAAAAAATGTCAAAAATTATTTTAGCTGCTCAAAACACGCTCTCGATTTCCTTGTGATTTCAAATTCCATCAGTAATAATGCATACAGCTCAAATGATGATCGAATAAATATCCTATATAAGGATGGCACATTGTGCGATATTGGTGAAGCCTCCGATATGCTAGATGCTACTGTTCTATCTAAAACAGTAAAAAAATATTATTTGTGTTATCCTAAAATTCAAGAGTAAATTCGAGTGATCCTCTGTATTTCGACTTCATTTTTTCGAACAGTTTTTCTATTGATAAAGCATGCAATAGGAGAAAAAATTTCATGTGCATGAAATAATTATTAGATTTGCAGAAATTTTTTTCTTATAAATCAGCTATATTCGATGATTTGTGCGCGGTATTTACTTGTAAATGTCATACAATTTGAATCATATGGTGGTGCTGATAAAAAATAGAACGAATGGAATTTACAGCAGACGATATTGCAGAGTTTCTTAATGGAAAGGTTGATGGAAATGGAAAGGTTAAAGTTACCAATGTTTCCAGAATTGAAGAAGGGAAGCCTGGAACTCTTTCATTTTTAGCAAATCCAAAATACGAACACTATATATATTCAACACAGTCAACGATTGTCTTGGTAAACAAAGATTTTGAGGCTGAAAAAGAAATTGAGGCAACACTTATTCGTGTTGATGATGCATATCAGGCATTGGCTCAATTACTGGAAATGTATGAGCAAAGCAAACCACAAAAAACAGGAATTGAAGAGCCTTCTTTTGTGAGTAAGTCATCAAAATTGGGCGAGAAAATCTACATTGGTGCTTTTGCATATATCGGTAGTAATGTTCAGATTGGAAATAATGTGAAGATTTATCCTCATTCATATGTGGGTGATAATGTGATTATTGGTGACAATACCATTTTGAATTCTGGAGTTAAGATTTACGAAGGATGTAAGATTGGTGCGGAATGTATTTTTCATTCCGGTGTTGTAATTGGAGGTGATGGATTTGGTTTTGCTCCTTCATCGGCCAACAACTACAAGAAAGTGCCTCAGATTGGTAATGTAGTTATTGAAGACTATGTTGAAATTGGTGCGAATACTTGTATTGATCGTGCTACTATGGGTTCTACAATTATCCGTAAAGGAGTTAAGTTGGATAACCTGATTCAAGTAGCTCACAATGTTGAGATTGGTGAGAATACTGTAATCGCATCGCAAACTGGTATTGCAGGATCTGCGAAGGTGGGTAAGAGTTGTATGATTGGCGGACAAGTTGGAATTGTAGGTCACATAACAATTGCTGATGAGGTTAAGATTGCAGCTCAATCTGGTATTGGTCGTACGATTAAAAAGGAAGGAACTGTATTGCAGGGATCGCCGGCTTTCGATTTTGGACCCTATCAAAAATCGTATGTTCTATTTAGGAATTTGCCGAAAATGAGAGAGCAAATTATCGGAATGGAAAAGGAAATAAAAGCATTAAAGGAAAAATAAGAGAACGTTTTTTCAATTATTAGACCTGTAATTAAAAAATATTGATGTCGAGTTATGGCGGATAAGCAAAGAACATTAGCAAAAGAATTTACCCTTACGGGAAAAGGACTTCATACAGGATTAGAAGTGTCTATAAAGTTTGTGCCTGCATCCGAAAATCACGGATATCAGTTTAAGCGAGTAGATTTAGAAGGTCAGCCTGTTATTGAGGCTAGTGCCGACTATGTTGGAGATACTTCGAGAGGAACCGTGTTGGAAAAGGGAATCTGTAAAGTTCAAACTGTTGAACATGCATTATCCGCTTTATACGGATTAGGCATTGACAATTGCCTAATTGAGATGAATTCTGCTGAGCCTCCAATTTTGGATGGAAGTGCTCGATTTTATGTGGAAGGAATTGAGAAAGTTGGTATTGTAGAACAGAATGCAATTCGGGAGTATTATGTGCCAACGGAAAAGATAACCTACAGGGATGAAGCTCGTGGTTCGGAAATTACGATTCTTCCTGACGATGAATATAGTGTGGATGCAATGATTTCATTTGACTCTAAAGTGTTGAGAAATCAGTATGCTCGTTTAGGTTCGTTAAAAGACTATAAAGAAGAAATCTCGATGTGTCGTACATTTGTTTTTGTACGTGAATTGGAGTTTCTGTTAAACCACAATTTAGTTAAAGGCGGAGATTTGGATAATGCCATTGTTATAATGGACCAAATGATGGAACAGAAAGAATTAGATCGTATTGCCGATTTATTCGATCATCAACATGTTGAGGTAAAGGAAGGAATTTTAAGTAATTTAGAACTTTATTTCGATAACGAGTGTGCACGTCACAAATTATTAGATGTGATTGGCGACCTAGCTCTTTGCGGTAAATTTATTAAGGGAAGGGTTATTGCAACTTGTCCTGGACATGGACCAAATACCGAAATGGCAAAATTATTAATCAAACGAATTAAGAAAGAAATGGGAAAAGATTCAGTTCCGGCTTATGATCCAAACAAGGAGCCTGTATTAGACATTAATGGCGTAATGAGCTTGTTGCCTCACCGTCCTCCATTCTTGTTGGTTGACAAAATTATTGATATTCAGGATGATAGCATCGTTGGTGTGAAGAACGTATCCATGAACGAACCTTATTTTGTAGGTCATTTCCCGGGAGAACCTGTAATGCCAGGAGTTCTTATGGTAGAAGCGATGGCACAATGTGGTGGTATTTTAGTGCTTAATCAGGTTGAAGATCCGGAGAATTATTCTACTTATTTTCTAACTCAAAACAACATCAAGTTTAGAAAAAAGGTTGTTCCAGGTGATACTTTGATTTTTAAATTATCATTTTTGTCTCCTATTCGTAGGGGAATTGCTAACATGCGCGGTTTAGCATTTGTTGGCGATACAATTGTTGCCGAAGGTGAGTTTATGGCTCAAATCGCAAAGAAAAAATAATTAATTTGTAACTACTACTGCGCAATACGCCTTTCGATGGGTGTTTTGCATAAACGAAATATTTAAAAAAAATGAAGCAACCGTTAGCATATGTGCATCCTGAGGCTAAGATCGCGGATAATGTAGTGATTGAGCCCTTTGTTACTATTGACAAAGATGTTATAATTGGAGAAGGAACTCGTATTGGGTCGAATGCCACCATCATGGAAGGAACCCGTATTGGTAAAAATTGCGTGGTATTTCCGGGAGCTGTTATTGGTGCTGTTCCGCAGGATTTAAAATTCCGTGGCGAAAAAACAACTGTTGAAATTGGCGACAACACGACCATTCGTGAGTGTGTAACCATTAACAGAGGAACTGTAGCTAAAGGAAAAACAATTATTGGTAGCAATTGTTTGTTAATGGCTTATGTGCATGTTGCTCATGACTGTGTTATCGGAAACAATTGTATCATTGGTAATGCTACGCAAATTGCCGGAGAAGTAATTATTGATGACTATGCGATTTTGAGTGGATTGGTTGCAATTCATCAGTTCGTTCACATTGGTTCGCATGTTATGATCTCAGGTGGATCTTTGGTTCGTAAGGATGTTCCTCCGTTTGTAAAAGCAGGTCGCGAGCCTTTGTCTTACATCGGAATCAATTCAATCGGTTTGCGTCGTCGTGAATTCAACAATGAAAAAATCCGCGAAATTCAGGATGTGTATCGTTACCTTTATCAAAAAGGATTAAACAACTTTACCGCTTTGGAAGCTATCGAGGCCGAAATGCCTGCTTCTCCCGAGCGTGATGACATCATTCTGTTTGTGAAGGAATCGAAACGGGGAATTATGAGAGGATATTTTCCTGAGTAATACCGATAGATTTGTCTAGCGGAATTATATCATTTTTATTCTGAGTAATACCGATGGATATATAATATAAAAAAAGTGAGACTTTCAATTGAGAGTCTCACTTTTTTTATATTATGATTTTACAAAGTAGGTGGTGTTTATTTTATGATTTGGAAGCTTTTTTTCCTTTTGTGTATGATTCTATATATAATGACTCCACCTATTGCCATGTATGCAAGGAATAGTTTAATGATGTACGGAGAGTTTAGTTTAAATACTCCTAGCAATAATATAGGTAATATTATCCATGAAACAAGAAGAAGCATTATGATGAGATCTCCCTTTCGTTCCGAGGTTTTGTAGCTTGTTAGATTTTCACAATTGGCATCAATAGCAATTTTTACTTCCTTTTTTAAATCTTTCCAATTTTGTCTATTGGAGCGGGTGTCGTAATATTTGATTTTGTATTTATCTCCATTGGTTAATCTTATCACAATGTTTTCTAAATCACCATATCTTGACTTGTCAAATCGATACCATTTGATTTGATCCCATTTAATACTTTTATTATCGAATTTAATTTCATCATTTGTAATTGTGGCAGTTTTTGTAATCACCTTTCTTTTTAGGAAGGTATTTGTGAGATAAATGATAGGGATGATAGAAATGAATATGATTGGGGTAATTAAACCTGGAGAGGTTTTAAGGGCAAGCAGAACAAGTAGTTCTATACAAGGAATAAGAATAAATGAGATTAATTGAAATAGCACAAATGTTTTTAATGCTAAATAGGAGTATGGAAAATCTTTCACCGTTTTATTCAGGTTATTTAAAATAGAGGTATTAAAAAAAACCGTTCCAAAGGAACGGTTTGAATAGGTATAAAAAGCTTTTACTCTTCCCCAATCGGATTCCAGCCCTGTGCCTGCAATTCAATTTCTACACCATCTCTTGTCACCAAATATTTCCCTTTCGAGATATCAGTAATGTGTCCAATTATTTTCACATCCTCCATTTTTTCGATCGCATCGAATTGATCCAAAGGAACAGTAAACAGCAGCTCGTAATCTTCACCACCATTTAACGAGAAGGTGCTGTAGTTCATATTTAGTTCTTCGGCCATTTTGTGTGTTTCGTAATCAACAGGGATTTTCTCCTCGTAAATCTGACAGCCCACTTTCGATTCCTCGCAAATGTGCATGATATCCGATGACAATCCGTCCGAAATATCAATCATCGAAGTAGGAACAATCTTAGCTTCCTGCAAACGCTCATAGATGTCCTTTCGGGCCTCAGGTTTTAGCTGACGTTCTAAGATGTAATCATGGCCGGTTAAGTCGGGTTGCATGGCTGGATTGTTGTCGTAAACACGTTTTTCACGCTCTAACAACTGTAATCCGGCAAAGGCAGCACCCAAATTTCCGCTTACGCAGATTAAATCGTTCTCTTTAGCGCCACTTCGGTAAGCCAATTGATCTGCATCAGCTTCACCAATTGCAGTCACCGAAATACACAATCCGGTTAAAGATGATGTGGTGTCGCCACCCACTAAATCGACATTGTAAGTTTCGCAGGCCAAATTAATTCCTTCGTAAAACTCTTCCATTGCTTCTATGGTGAATCGTTTCGAGATGGCGATAGAAACCGTAACCTGTTTTGGCAAAGCATTCATGGCATAAATATCCGAAACATTTACAGCAATTGCTTTGTAGCCTAAATGCTTAAGAGGAGTATACATTAAATCGAAATGGATACCTTCCAGCAATAAATCAGTAGTAACTACAGTTTTTTTATTCTGATAATCTAAAACTGCAGCATCGTCGCCAATACCCACATGGGTGCTTGCGTGTTTTAGTTTTATATTTTTAGTCAGGTGTTTAATCAATCCGAATTCTCCTAATGTGGAAATATCGGTTCCTTGTGCCTTGTTTTCCTGCATGGTTTCCTTAATTATTGATATTTGCCTGCAAAGATAGCTAAAAATTGGAAATAGAATTGAGGGGAGGTCTTACGGGTTTAGGGATCGGTCAGGTCTTGTGAGTGTTAACAATAATTTTTTAGGTTCCAAGTCAAAACTTTTAGGCTCAATCGTGGTTCGAACCACGATTCTTGTCAAACTTTTTGATCGGAAGTGTGTCTCGATACTCGATTTTCGAGGGTGGAACCACACTTCGTGTTAAAATTTTTAATCGCAAGCGTGTTTCGATACTCGATTTTCGTGCTTCGATACTCGATTGAACCTAAAAAAGGCAGTATGTGCTGCGGTGGGGTAAAAAGAAAAGGGTGGTCCAAAAAGGAAAAATTCACATCGGGTTGTCATGTTGAGCGAAGTCGAAACATCTGTCTCACAAGGCAGCAGATTCTTCGACAAGCTCAGAATGACAATAATATGGAACTTTTTGGATCACCTCTTTTTAATTCGAAATTTTATTCTTCCTCCTTTGAGCCATTCTTATGGTTGGGGAAGAATTGTTTTAACTCATTGTATAGTGGCATGGCTTCCTGATCGTGTTCGCTGGCAAAGTAGCGAACCGAGCGATAGTAGGCCATAGAATCCTGATAGTTGTCGTTATCCAATAAAATTTTGGTGTCGCTTAATTTTTGTTGAATCTGAGCCACTTTTCGCAGCATCTCTTCAATCACCTCTCTGGCTCTAAAATCCCTGTCAAACTCATCCATACTTACAAAGTTTGGGATGTATTTAGGGTTTTCGTGCATAAGTGCCCGTGCCTTATTCACTAGTAATTTATTGGTTTCGTTAATAGAACCAAAGGTAGAGCGCTGCTCGGGAGTTAAACCGGGTGCATTTTTATTGGCCGATGCCAGCAAAGCATCTAAATGAGCATTGTTTTCGGTCAATTCTTCTGGGTTAAATGTGACCTGAATTAAATCGTTGTTTTTCATGTTGGGTTGGTTATTTGGAATTACATACTTTGCCTAATATAACTTTGGGTTTATAGATGTAGCCAGACTGGAGACATCGCTAATGATAAGCATATTATCAAACGAATAAAATATTTATTAACAGGATGATTATTAGCTATTAAAGATTTTTTATTAAAAATCAAATAAATAAACATAATTATAAGTGCGCCGATAGTATAAAATGCAAGCTCATTCTTAATTGGCCAATTTTTTATTCCAAATATTACTGTAACTAATGATTGCGCAATTAGATATGTAATTATATATGTAACCCAATCTTTACATTTTGAAATCAAAGTCCATCCTATCAATAAATAAAACAATGCAAATATCAGAAGAATTATTGCAACTATATTTGGTAGGATGTTCGACATGCCAGCAAAAGCAACAAAAAAAGAAGTTACAAAGGCTATTGTTTCAATGTTTTTCATATGATTATAATTT
>JAQBBZ010000306.1:0-7167 GCA_032125735.1 Labilibaculum sp. | reverse complement strand
GCATTTAGTAAGGCTTCAAGAGGAGCGACAGCAAAATCGGGCGTACCCATGTATACAATTCGAAAACTATTCATATTTCCTTACTCTTTTAATGTTCTGTTTCCTTTGTTGTGTTTTGGGAAATAGGGGCAGTTTTTGCATCCGTTTCCGCAACAATAACCTCTCTCGGTCAAATACTTTTTAGTAAGTATTCGATATCCATCCGGACTCATTGTATAATCTATATCTGGTTGTAAGTCGTCGAACATGCTATTCTTGATTGATTAGTAAAAATTCGTTCACCTTTTCATTCTTGATTGTGACAGAAAGATGATAGTGAGAAATTTTAAGTTCTCCATTTTCAATAGTAAGAACACCAGATCCGCGGCAAACTCCCATCCAGGTATTGAGTAATTCATCAAACCAGATGGTTTTTTTATCATCCGAGAAATATATTTGTCTGTCGAAAGGTCTAAAATCCCAAGTTTTTCCTTTTAGAAAGTGAGGCTCACAAAATGCATGAAATTCCTTTTTAGTCCAACGTTCGCTGGCATCTGTGCCAATGTAAATGGCATTTTCACTCATCATGTCAAAATAGGCTTCTAATTTTGCTTCTGCAGCATTTTTATGCCATTTGTTAATAAATTCTTCTACATCCTTATTTTGTGGCGGTGCCGAAGTAGTGCACGAACCAGATATAAGGATGAATAGAAATCCTAAAATGAGCTGAAGTTTATGCATTCTTTTTCTTGAATAATTTCAATGGGTTAAATTTCTTAAAGAAATCAATATAATTCTCGATATTGAATATCGAGGAATCAGTTGTTGCTTTATAAGTAAGAATAATCCCTAAGGGAAGAATGATTAAAGAAGACATCCACATCCCCAAAACTGGTTCCAGAATCAACTCTTTTGAAAATCGTTCAGCAGTCATTGAAATAATGTAGTAAGCTATAAAGAACAGAATCGAAATTATTACTGGCATACCCAATCCTCCTTTACGTATAATTGCTCCCAGAGGTGCTCCAATAAAGAAAAAGATAAAGCAGGCAAATGGCAATGTGAATTTACGATGCCATTCGTTGGTGAATTTTCTTAGCCATTTAATTTGTGCCGAAAACTCTCCATCTTTTCTGGAAATATCCTCACGAGCTTTTCTTCCTTTGTCCAAAGCATAACTAATTGTTGATAGTTTTTTCGAAGGAGAAAGTTTGTTAAATAATGAATCGGCATCTTTAATATTTTCTGTAATTATAACAGATTTGGTAGAATCATTTAATAAGTTCTTAGGTTCTTTTTGAAAATAATGCCTGGCTAGTAAACTTTTGGTGAAATTGTCTTTTCCGGTTATTAATACTGATTCAAGAGAGTCTTCCTGGCTTACTAATTGCGCCAAATTAAGCATTCTGTAGCTGTTTTTGAATCTATTTTCGTCTGTTCGCTTTAAATCACTGCCAGGTAATGAAATATTTTGCTTGAATTCTTGGAATTTTATTCTTCGGGAAGGATGATTTTTATTCCTATCACGGGGTTTTTGTTTTACTTCCTGATAAATATTGCCACTATAAAGTGTGAGATTCATGGTTAGCTTGTCGGCCGAGGTTACCATAGTTCCTGAATCAGCTATTGTTACATCAGTATTTCCCAAATTTTCACGATGATCATAAATCAAAAGATTATGCATCATTCCTGTGTTTTTATCTATTTCCCCAACCTTAACACTGAAATTTGGTAAGTCGTTGGTGAATATTCCTTCCTTAAGGATTAATTCCGGGTTTTGTTTTTTGATATCGTATAATAATGTACTGGTTTTAAGAGAGGCAATTGGCATAACATTGTTTGAAAAATAGAATGCTCCCAAACTGATAAAGACAATCAGTATCGTTAATGGCTTCATGATCCTTTGTAAGGATATGCCGGCCGCTTTCATTGCTATTAGCTCATAATTTTCACCCATATTTCCAAAGGTCATTATGGATGCTAGTAATATGGCTAAAGGCAAGGCCATTGGAACTAAAGTTGCCGAAACGTAAAAAAGAAATTCAGCAATTATGGTCCATTCTAAACCTTTTCCTACAAACTCATCTATATAGCGCCATAAAAATTGCATGAGTAAAACAAACATGCAGATAAAAAAAGTAAATATTAGAGGCCCTAAAAAGCTTTTTAAAATAAATGAATGTAATCTTTTCATTCCTTGCCATTTTGGTTGATAAATGGAAATTAAAATATTTTTCAACCAGATTAGTAAATCATATTTGTTGAAACTTCACGATTTGTTCCATACAAAAAAAGACCAATAACACGATGAGACTGGTCTTGAGAAATACAAAAATAAGGTATTTTAATGAGGTTTTTGAAATGTGGAGTGTTAAAAATCTATATACCCAAAACTTGTTTTAGTTCTGAAATTTGTGAATCCCATAATTCAATACCTTCTTCCACTTCATCTTCTTCTGCATAATCAGTAATGATTAAGGATAAATCATTGGTGAGGGCATCAATCTCAATTTTAAATTCAAAAAAACTTTCTTCATCCTCGCTGTCAAGCCAATGAAAACGAATTAGGCGGTTATCTTTTTTTAACAGCAATTCTGCTTGTTGTTCTGAGCCATCCCAAATGAAAGAAAATATTTTTCCTTTTTGATTAACATCATCAGCAAACCATTCTGCTAATCCACTTGCACTGCTTAGTCTATCGTAAATTACTTTCGGTGAGGCATGGAGCACATATTCGAGTTCAAATTGTTGCATTGGACGGGCTTTGATTTAATAAAATAACTAGTTGAAAATATGTAAAAACTATTTTTACAGCTCTGTAGTTTTTGCATATAACCCAAAAAGAAGGGTTTTTTTAACTAAAAACGTGAATTGTAACTATTGAAATTTTTCGCAAGATACTTAAGAATATGGAATTAAAAAAAAAAGGGCTTTTTAAACTTACTGAATATTCATATTGTTCAGAATTCTTTTGCTTGGAAATTGTTTGACTCTAGTAATATAAGGAAAATTTCACTAAAAAAATAGAAATTACAAATCTGGAATTTAAAGAAAAAAATGAGCAGGTATTTTTTTTAAACGAAAAAGGATTTTATATTTGCACCTCGTTAGAAAAACGGCGAGGTAGCTCAGTTGGTTAGAGCGCGTGATTCATAATCACGAGGTCGGCGGTTCAAACCCGCCTCTCGCTACAAATAGGGAATGACTTTACAGTTATTCCCTATGTTTTTTACACAAACTCTTATGAAATTAAGAAATGCGAATTTATTCTGAAGTCGTATGGTTTCAATAAAATGAGGTCAATTTTCGCATTGGATTTTTTTTGATAAATCGGTGGTTTGAGTGAACCGATTGCTTCAAAAGCATCTTGTTTTTCTCAATTTGAGTTTAAATTATATAGAGGTTAATTACTTATTTTGAAAAAAAATAAAGAATTTTTAATTGTAATATTTCTGTAATTGAGATAGTTCGCAATATTACAATTGCATGTTAGTTCGTTTTTCACAGAAAAGATTTTTTTTAGAACTAAAATGCATATATATTTGCACCGCAATACAGCAAAAATGGCGAGGTAGCTCAGTTGGTTAGAGCGCGTGATTCATAATCACGAGGTCGGCGGTTCAAACCCGCCTCTCGCTACAAAAAGGATGTCTTTACAGACATCCTTTTTTTTGTATAAGAACAATTTAGAATCTAAAATGTAGTTTAAGGTGGGGGTGCTGTTCACATATGTTTTTGCACATGTATATAAACTTCCCAATACCAAAGGAGAAATAGTCAAGATTATTTCCTTTTTAATTTGAAATCTAAACCTGATTACTCCTCGGTAATTTTATCTTTGTTAACCTAAAAAAAATAAAAGAATATGATGACAAATAATTGGTTCGAGTGCAAAGTTAAATTTGTGAAAATTGATGAGGTATCTGGAAAAGAAAAAAAAGTGTCGGAACCTTACTTGGTAGATGCAGTGTCTTTTACAGAAGCTGAAGCTAGAATTCATAAGGAGTTAGAGCAAATGATTAGCGGTGATTTTAATGTCACTAATATCAGTAAATCGAACGTAACGGAGTTGTACCCAAACGAGAATGGTGATCGTTGGTTTAAGGCTAAAGTCTCTTTCGTAGATGTTGATGAAGCTTCAGGAAAAGAGAAAAAGGCGACTCAATATATGCTGACCCAGGCCAATAATGTAAAACAAGCTTACGAGTTTCTGGAAGAGTGTTTAAGTACTATGATCGTACCTTATGAAATTCCTGCAATTTCAGAAAGTCCACTAATGGATGTATTCCCATACTTTAGCGATGATGTTAATGAGGAGATTCCTGCAAATTTAAAACCGATTGCAGAAATGGAAGCAAATAGTGACGAATTTGAATAGATCTGAATTCTTAAATTAGTTTTAAAATTGACAATTTATTAAAGCTGAGAAAATAAAACTCTTGTTAAGGGTTAAAAACTAATAAGAGGTTGCTTCGTTTATCGAGGTCAACCTCTTTTCTTTTGATAAGAATTGTTAATTTTAGTGTTCATTTCAAAATTGTTACAATGTCAGAAATTAAATTTGAAGCCATAGGGATTATTCGAACTTCATATAAAACTCTTGAAAATATGCCAATACAGCCAATGGGGGCGAAGGGAGTAAAGGCTAGTATTGTTTTGAATCCTGAATTTGCGGATGGGCTAAAAGATTTGGAGGAGTTTTCTCATGTAACACTTATTTATCACCTACATAAAGTAACTGATTACAAATTAAAAGTAATTCCCTTTATGGATACAGAAGAACATGGTGTTTTTGCAACACGTTCGCCTCGCAGACCAAATGCAATAGGTATCTCAACAGTAAAATTGATTGGTATAAATGGAAATATTCTTCATGTTGAGGATGCGGATGTTTTGGATGGCACCCCTTTGTTGGATATAAAACCATTTTTTGCTCAATTTGATAATAGAGATGATGTCAAATCCGGTTGGTTAGATCGAAAATGGGATGAGAAGCATAAAACATTGAAATCTGATGAGCGTTTTTTGTAAACACAACAATTTGAATAAGCTTTTATACTTTTAAAACCAAATCTTTTAAGGTGGCAATCCATTTCGGATGATCGTTCAGGCTTTCAACGAGTACTAATTTTTCGCCACCATTTTTCTCAAAGATTTCTCTGTACTCCATCCCAATTTCCACGGTTGTTTCTAGGCAATCAGCCACAAAAGCAGGACTGAAAACAAGAATTTTTTTAGCACCATTTTTTGCCTTTTCTTCTACAAGCTTATCAGAGAAAGGTTCCAGCCAGTTTTTATCCAATCGGGATTGAAAAGAAACCGTATATTTTTCTTTCGGAATAGATAATCTTTCAGCCAATAAGCGACTGGTTTCAAAGCAGGTAGAGCGATAGCAATAGTAATCTGTTTCCGGAATAAATTTTTTGTGACAATCGCATGTAAAACAATTCCGATTTGGATGAACTTTGTTTATTTGACGAATTGGTAAACCGTGGTAGGAGAATATGAAATGATCAAAATCGTTTAAATCATTCTTTTGTGCATTTTCAACAATAGTATCCAGATATCCTTCATGGTCGAAGAATTGATTAATAAATTTCACATCAGGAATAACTTCCCATGATTTGATAATTTCCATCGCTTTCTGGAACGTTGAACCTGTTGATGAGGAAGCGTATTGCGGATACATTGGGAGGATAATTAATTTTTGTGGCATATCCTTCTGTATTTTATCCAAAACGCTCTTCATCGATGGTTGTTGATAGCGCATGGCCAACTCTACCGTGAAATTGGAATTCAGTTCCCTTTGAAGCAAGCCTTTTACTTTTTCTCCGTAAATCATCAATGGTGAACCTTCTTTGGTCCATAATTTCTTGTATATTTTCGATGAGCCTTTTGCTCGAAAAGGAACAATAATAAGATTCACCAATATTTTTCGCAATAACCAGGGAATGTCAATTACTCTTGGATCATTTAGAAATTCGAAAAGATAGGTGCGAACATCAGATACATTAGGACTTTTAGGTGTTCCTAAATTAAGAAGTAAAACAGTAGTTTTTTTTGACATGGTGTTCACGTTGGTTATTGATACATAAAGGAAATATTTTGCTATTTCCCAGTTTAAAGTAATAAAATTTTCTGCCACTACTAAACAAATCAAGCTGCGATTTGTTTTTTGATTTTAGAAATAATAGTGATTGTACTTATTCCACCCAATTAATTCCTTTTTTTAGAAGCGAAAGTGTTCGTTCTTCTTTGGAACCGCTTTCAATTGGGTATTGATACGTCCATTTCACTTCAGGAGGCATGCTGACCAATATTGATTCGGTTCTTCCATTGGTGTCCAATCCAAATTTGGTTCCCTTGTCAAGCACCAAGTTAAATTCTACGTATCTTCCTCGTCGGTGCAATTGCCAGTCTTTTTCTTTCTCCGAATAGGCTTTTCCTTCATTCTGACTCATTATTCTGCAATATAGAGGCGCGAATAAATTACCTACATCCATTATAAAATTAAAAATCTGCACTTTACTTAAACCATCTGTTCCATTTAATTGATCAAAGAAAATGCCTCCAGCACCACGTGTTTCATCCCGAAAGGGTAAATAAAAATAATCATCGGCCCAGTTTTTAAATTTAGAATAATATTCAGGATGATGACGATCGCATACTTCTTTCAGTTTCCCGTGAAAATCTTTAGCTTGATCAACATTTATATAAATAGGAGTCAAATCAATTCCTCCGCCGAACCAATAGGTACCATCCTCTAATTCGAAGTAACGAACATTCATGTGAATAATTGGCACATGAGGGTTTTCTGGGTGCATGATTAGTGAGACTCCCGTTGCAAAGAAATTTGAATCGGATAGCGTAAGTTTGGTTTTTATTTTTGTTGGTAATTCGCCGTGAACAGCAGAGAATTGGACTCCGCCTTTTTCAATAATTTCCCCATTCTTAATTACCCGACTCCGACCTCCGCCACCACCTTTCCGTTCCCAAGTATCTTCAAGAAAAATAGCTTCCCCATCCGTAGTTTCGATGGCTTTGCAGATTCTGTCTTGTAATTGGCGAAATTTTTCGGCGATTATTTCTTTATTCATATAAGAGTGATTTCCGGTTTAATATCGTTTTTCTAGGATAGGGGCTGTTCTTTCTTCGTAGGGATAAAACGGCTCAGCATTTTTTTCTCGA
>JAQBBZ010000305.1:0-5631 GCA_032125735.1 Labilibaculum sp. | reverse complement strand
CTGGCAAAAAATGAATCGGCTTTGCGAAGGGAAATTGATGGAGTTTAAATGGATAAAAGGACATTCTGGAAATGAGAAGCAAGACTTTTGCCATCAATTAGCCAGAGAATCTACTAATGGTCAAAAATAAACGAATATTGACCCCGAACACTTTTTCTTGAAGCCCACTCAGATTAGGAGTTGTGACAAAAAAAGCTGTAGTTTTGCTGTTCTCACTCAAAGTGAGGCCAGCAATCAGTTTAAATTGACAATAATGAATATAAAGATAGTTGATTACGGAATTTGTAAAGCGATAGGAGAGACGAAGAAAGACATTGTTCCGGGTAGTACGACAGGATACTTTTTGCATTCCGACGACATGGAGTTTGTGGAAAAAACCGATCTTATTCATCCTACGGTAGGTATGAGTTTTGGAATAAGCTATCAATTCGAAATTGATTCGGAAGAAGCCGAACTTGTTGATTTTGTGTGCAGAATTAGACATCCTAAGTTGGTGAATCCAATTAGTAAGGAACAATTTATTGAAACAACAGAGGAAAAAGATTGTTATAGTGACGAGTTAGGCTATGACTTCTACACGTTTGAACTAGACTGGGAAATGCAGCTGGGGGAATGGATTTTTGAGATTATCTATGATGACAAGATCATGTGCAGCCAGACATTTATTTTGAGAGAATAAAGCAAATGGATACACTGGGGACTTCCTACTTTAAGTGGGGCTCTCAATAAAAATAAACGAATGGTCATCCGAACTGTAGTCGGAAGACCATTTTGCATTTGTACTATTTTTCAAAGAGAATTGTTTTTAAAAAACAATAGTACGGGTACCATCCACAATAATGCGGTGTTCTGCTTTGTATGCCAGGGCACGAGCCAGTACGATACGCTCCAGATCCCGACCTTTTCGGATCAAATCTTTTATGGTATCCTTGTGTGTTATGCGCATAATGTCTTGCTCAATAATTGGTCCTTCGTCAAGATCTTCGGTAACAAAGTGGCTGGTAGCTCCAATCATTTTCACACCACGTTCGTAAGCTTGTTTGTATGGATTTCCACCTACAAAACCTGGTAAAAAGGAATGGTGTATGTTGATAATTTTATTTTTGAACTCACGAATAAAATTGGGTGATAATATTTGCATGTAGCGTGCCAATACGATCAAATCTATATCATGTTCTCTTAGCAATTCTATTTCCATTTGTTCCTGTTCCTGCTTTGTTTCTTTAGTAATTGAAAATACATGGAAAGGAATTCCGTGAGCATCGGCTATGGGTTTTAAATCGATATGATTTGATATAATCAAAGGAATCTCAATTTCGTATTCGCTCATGTTATAACGCCAAAGTATCTCCTGCAGGCAATGGTCGTATTTCGAAACGAAGATAGCAACACGCTGCTTCTGATTCGAAAATTCGATTTTCCAATGTGCATCAAACTCTTTAGCAAGAGGTTCGAACGCCTCGTGAAGTTTCGATGCAGGTATTGTTGAGTTGGCCATGTTCCAAGCAATTCGCAAAGAGAAAAACTTCTGATTTTGGTTTACATGCTCATCTAAATCGATGATGTTGCCGCCTATTTCGTAAATGAATTGGGTGATTTTGGCTACAATCCCGTTTTGATCGGGACATGTGAAGAGTAAAAATGCGTTTACATTGTTTTCAGACATAGTCGTTTCATTAATATCGGAATGATAAATTCCGTGAATTAAAGTTCAAGTTACTAAATAGCTTCAATAATGAACGAATTGCCCGTTAGGTAAGTGGTGTGTGATGCAAAATTAAAAAAATAAGTTTCAAGTGCAAAGTTTCAAGTGTAAAGGATCAAGCTTAAAGGGGAAAGTGAAAAGCAAAAAAAAAATAACAAGTATTAAGTTATAAGGGTGAAAAAAGCTAAGTATAGGTTTTCTTTCTGTTCCAATAATTATCGGAATGAGAAAGAAACTGTGATCTTTGTGATGTCCTTAGTTTACTTTGTGGTTAAAGCTTTAGTTATTTAGAGGATACAATAAACCCGGAGTAATAGGTCAGCTATTGCTAAATTACCCCGGGCTAATATTGTTCGAGCTCTTTGACTCAATTGTGTTCTTTACCTTTAAACTTTTTTCTTTAGTGCAGATCCCTCGCTTCCTCGGGATGACAAAATCTTGTACCTTTCTCCTTGTTCCTTTACACTTGGAACTTCTTCCTTGTACCTTTCTCCTTTGCACTTGTACCTTTTTCCTTGATACTTTGTTTTATTCCCAATTCAAAATTCTGGTAAAAACATAGTTTTCTGCATCAGGAAGATATGCTTTTGCAGCTTCAACATCTTCGGTTGTAAGGTAATGAAGGTTGTTATTTAGTACCGATTGCACGCGCTGACTGTTCACATCAACCAATCGAGGTTTAACCTTTCCATTTTCGTCTTCTACATCTTTTAGAAACAGAGGAGAAGCATCACCGATAGGATCAACTGTTACCATACATTTTGAATGACCTTGTTTGAACAATGAGTAAACACCATTGCCTAACAGGGTGCACAGGCTAAGATCGAAGCCAATTGGACGACAACAGCGTATCTCAAATCCCAATTCAACAGGACGAGTACCGATGTTCAGATTGTAAGTTTTCATTTTGCGTTGAATCACCATATTGAAAACGTGCGCTTTGCTTACATTGAATAATTCAGGATGTCCGTGAGCATCGTAGGTAAAGTTAACGCCTGTGCTTTTGATTTCTTCATCGCTCATAAAATGGAAAACTCCTTCGCTGATGATAGCTGCTCCGTAATTCAAGCCCATTAATCTTCTCTTTATGATTGAAGAAATTACCAATTGAGCAATTTTTTCAGCTGAAATGCTGGTTTTGTTGAACATTTCAGGAATAATGATCATGGGAAATTGACAGGCAGTACCAATTCCGAAAGCCAGATGACCGGCTTCTCGTCCCATAGCGGCCAATACGAACCAGTTCTGAGAAGTTCTGGCATCTTCGTACACGGTAGTTGCAATCTTAACTCCTTCGTCCTTTGCTGAATGAAATCCGAATGTTGGAGATCCTTCCGGCAAAGGAAGATCGTTGTCGATGGTTTTTGGTACGTGAATGTTGGAGATGTTTACCTTATTTTCTTCCAGATATTTTGAAATTCGGTTTGCGGTAGATGCTGTATCGTCGCCACCAATGGTAACCAATAGTTTCACATTGTTTTCAACAAAAAAATCGGTAGAAAAATCGGAATTTTTAGGTTTGAAACGACTCATTTTTAGATGAGAACCGCCTCTGGTGAAGATTCCATCAAGCGTTTCGAAGTCGAGATCAACCATTTTACGATCCTTTGAGAAAAGACCTTTGTAGCCTTCGTGCAAACCAATTACCCGATAACCGTTTTTTAAAAATACTTTTCCTACACTACTAATTACGGTGTTAATGCCCGGAGCCGGACCACCACCACACAGAATTACAACAGATTCTTTCATTGGATAAATGGATGTTTTATTTTAAAGATTCGGCAAAGATAAAGGAATTTGGAAGACATTGCTTGTTTTTTTGTATCGAGTAGGTGCTAATATCATTCGGATGTTTTGCGTTAAGGATTGAAGAGAAAACCCCGAAACCTTCCTGTAGCGGAGCGAAAGGGAGGAGAGGCGTTGAAACGGAAAGCCTGACCCGTGCGATGCTTTGTGCGCAGGATAGGGGAACGCCCAAAATTCTATTTTTACAGATGACGAGTTGATGTGAAATAATATTTTGTAAACCGGTCACTTTGTCTTATTTTTATACAGACACCACTTCCTTAAGTACTTCAATAGATTTTCTAACCTTATTAAATCACAATTATGAGACGTAATTATTTGATTTTATTTGCCCTTTTATTCGTGTTGGCAGCTTGTCAGCCGAAAAAAAAACTTGTTGAGATTCCTTCTTACAGTATTGAACAGTTTTATAAAAACACCAACGTAAGTGGTGGATCCTTCTCAAGCGACGGCAGTAAATTGTTGGTGAGTAGCAATGAAACGGGTATCTACAACCTGTTTGAAATTCCTGTTGATGGTTCTCCGGCCAAACAGCTAACCAATTCGGAAAAGGAATCTTTTTTCGGAGTAGCTTATTTTCCAAATAGCGATAAGCTGCTTTTATCGTATGATCAGGGGGGAAATGAGAACAATCATATTTACATGAGAGACGTGGATGGTACGATTACCGATTTAACTCCTTTTGAAGGCGCAAGAGCAGGATTTTGGGGCTGGGATCGTGATGAGAAATCGTTTTATTACCAAAGTAATAAGCGAAATCCGAAGTTTATGGATTTGTATCAGATTGGTTTAGAATCTATTGAAAAAGGGGATTTTACATCTAAGTTATTGTATGAAAATAACGATGGAATGGATGTTGCCGCTAAAAGTGATGACAATCAGTATCTTGCCTTGACCCAGAGCATAACTACTAATAATAACGAAATGTATTTGTACGATCGGAAATCGGGCAAGAAAATGCATATCTCAGAACATTCCGGTGATGCCACTTACAATCCTCAGTTTTTTAGTTTGGATCACAAGTATTTGTACTATTTGAGTAATGAAGATTCTGATTTTGTTTATCTGAGTAAATACGACATTGAATCGGGTGTGAAGGAAATGGTTTTTAAGGCCGATTGGGATGTTTGGTATGCCTACGATTCGTACAATGAAAAATACCGGATTATAGGTATTAATGAAGATGGTAAGACCAATGTGAAGATGATTGATTTGGCAACAAATAAGGAGGTGAAACTGCCCGAAATAAAAGATGGGGACATAAAATCAGTTGGCCTGACAAAGGATGAGAGTCGTGTTCGTTTAGTTGTTGGAACATCGGTTTCGCCAAATAATATCTATGTTTTTGATTTGGGAGATACTGAAGCGAAAAAATTGACTGAGACTTTAAATCCCGAAATTGATCCGGCTAATTTGGTAGAGGGGAAAGTGGTTCGTTACGAATCGTTTGACGGGGTTCAGGTACCAGCCATTTACTATCAGCCTAAAATTGCAGCCACAGATCGTAAAGTTCCTGCTCTGGTATGGGTTCATGGTGGTCCGGGAGGACAATCAAGAGTAAGTTATTTTTCTTTAATTCAGTTTATGGTGAATCATGGCTATGCTGTTTTGGCGGTAAACAATCGCGGAAGTAGTGGTTATGGTAAGGAATTTTACGCTATGGATGATAAGAAGCATGGTGACGAGGATTTGAAGGATTGTATTTGGGCAAAGAAGTTTTTGGCCTCGACAGGTGTTGTTGATGAAACAAAAATTGGAATTATTGGTGGTTCATATGGTGGCTACATGACTATGGCTGCTTTAAGTTTTACACCTGAAGAGTTTGAAGTTGGAGTTAATATGTTTGGAGTGACCAATTGGTTGCGGACCTTAAAATCGATTCCTCCTTATTGGGAATCATTCCGGAAGGCTTTGTATGCCGAAATTGGCGATCCTACAACGATTGATTCTGTTGCCTTGTATAATAAATCGCCTTTATTTTTTGCTGATAAGGTAACGAAACCATTAATGGTGCTGCAGGGAGCAAATGATGTTCGTGTTCTGCAGGCAGAATCGGATGAAATTGTTGAAGGTGTTAGAAAGAATGGTGTGTCGGTTGAATACATTGTATTTGATGATGA
>JAQBBZ010000304.1:0-3845 GCA_032125735.1 Labilibaculum sp. | reverse complement strand
TAAAGCTATTGCTCCCGAAGTGTAATTTGATTGAAAAAACAGTAAAGTATGCGCTGCAAGCTTGCAGCGCATACTTTACTGTTTTTTCAATCAAATTACACTTCGGGAGCAATAGCTTTATTCTCAATTTTTGCCATTACCTCCCGCAAGTCTGCGACTTGTGGCAATTAGCAAGTCATAATAATCTCAATTACACAAATTCTTATTACATTCGGTTTTCTTATACCATTTTAAAATCAAAACCAGTCGGTAGAATGCCGATAGAAATTTGACAATCAATATCAAGCTTGCGCAGATAGAGATTATTTCAAATACAAATCGGTATTACTTGCAAAGTAGTTTTGAGTCGCATTATTACAAATATAGTAGTGCGATAGATTATGCTGATGGAAAGGGATAAATAGAAGTTGAGTTAGTTTAGAAGCCACAGGTCGCAGACTTTCGGCAGATTAATTTGGCTATAGATTATTTTAATACTGAAAGTGAAAAGCACTTACTTGTTTCATTGAATAAAATGTAAATATGTTATTTATTGAGATTGTTTTCTTTCTATTGATTGTAGTTGCTGTTTTTATATATGCAAATAAGAACAATCATAAGATAGATGAAAGGGAAATGGTAAATAATTTAAAAACTGGAATAATACCAGGTTTTACTGAATGGCAATTTGAGATTTCTAGGATACCTATAATTGTAATTTTTGTAATTATGCTATTAATTATTATCGTTTTAGCTATTGTGTAGTTACCCCAGCTCTTGCACGATTGCATCGTGTGGTTTGTAAAACAAAGTCGTGTCACAAATTAAAAGCATTAAAATGAGCATACTTAAAAAGAGTGGGTATTTAAGAGTCCTTTTTGTTGGGCTCCCTTTTGGGATTGGAGCTTTACTTATTGGTATCCCTAAGTTTGACGAGATTCCCAAAACTCCCAACTAATTGGTATTGCATAGTGGTGTTCTAAATTCATTTGGAGCAACGACTTATTACGACGAAGGAATAGATTTGGATAGAACATTGTTTAACGTGGAAATTAGTTCAAAAATGTATTATACTGACCGGAGAAAGGAGCGGGAGATAATTGAGAGTTATAAGTACAGAATTGGAGATTCAATTAAAGTGTGGACAAATCAAAACGATGTATATATAAAACAGCTGATTGTAAATAATAAAATGGTAATGGCCTATAAGCCCCCTTATTGGAGAGCTTGGTTTTTTACTTTAGCTGGAATTTTGTTCACAGTGATGTCAGTATTTTATTTAATAAAGTACAATGCAGATTATTTTGGAGAAGATTAATTTTCCCCGTTCCCGTACGATTACATCCCTGGCCTCCCCCAAATTTAAAATTTGTGCTAAGTAAGCAAGCTAAAAATAAGCCCTCACTTCCATGCTGCCCACATGAATGGTTTTGCCGCCTTCGCTGTTGCGGCCATTGTACGAAATGCTGAGTTGAAATAGTTTGTTTAGTTGTTGGTTGTAGCCCAAGCTCCAGGTTGTATTGTTACCGGGTAAAAAGCCTTCGAGCATTTCGTAGGCTATCGAGCTGTTCGATTCTGCATTAAAATCAACCATCAAAAAGTTAAGCGTGGCCATTAGCTGGCCGGTTTTGGCTAAAGAATACTGGCAGTCGGCGCCTATGTTGTGCGTGTTCGATTTTTCGGTGGCTAAATCATTTTCTTTGCTGTGGTAAGTGTAGTTCAAACCGAACTGAAAGGCCAATGTTGGCTGAAACTGAAGCTTTAATTCGTTTTTAATTTCCTGCAGCGAGTAATTTTTATCGGCGAACGATTCATTGTTTAAGTTCTTCTCGCCAAAATCGGTTCGGTTGCTCAGCTGGTTCGAGTCTCCAATTTTCCATTGAAAGCGAAATCCGTTCTGCATGTATTTTCGGCGTTCGAAACCCTGGGTAAGCAGTTGTTTGCCGTTACTGCTTAAATGAATAATGTCCCAATTGGTTTTCGATTTGGGTTTATGGTACGAAA
The DNA here is from genome assembly GCA_032125735.1 of Labilibaculum sp. Taxonomy (GTDB): domain Bacteria; phylum Bacteroidota; class Bacteroidia; order Bacteroidales; family Marinifilaceae; genus Labilibaculum. The sequence continues at coordinate 1,862 of JAQBBZ010000304.1, read as the reverse complement.
AGGTATTCTGAAAACTCGAATTGATGGTGATGAGGTTTTCGTTGGAAGCATGAGCCAGGAAAGGATTCGCATACAGATTAAAATCATTTACCAAACTCTTTTTCGAAATGCGGTAGGCAAAGCGGTTGTTGAATTGTTTCAAAAAAGAGACAAATTTCTGTTCCGATTTAAGTTGACTCAATCGCAAATTAAATGTCTGTCGGAATTCGCTGGTAAACACCTTTTGATAGTTGTTGGTATTGGTGCCAACACGAATGTAATTGGCCTCGTCTTTAAAACTGGCAATCTCAAATTCGTTAATCTCTTTCACTTCATTTCCGTTGTAATCTGTCCAGCGATAGATTCCCTGTCCTTCGTTTACCTCTATAAAGGAAAATTCTTTTTCGCTCTCCAAGCCCGATCCCAGTTCGTAGTAGGTCGAAGTTTGCAGCAATCCTTTTTTAATTCGTGCCCGATGTTCCAGTTTTCCTAAAAAAGTATTTTCGGGCTTCTCGTCGGTGTAGCTGTTATCCAAAATGGATAGTTTCCGGTAAACGGTTTCTACTTTCAGCTGATTGTTCCGGTTCTTCTTCAGCCAGACCTGTGCTCCAAAATCCTGCGATTCGCTTTGGGCTTTCAGGTCATTATCCTTGGGCAGATAATCTTTTCTTTTCTGATAGTAGGTCTGAAATTGATTTTCGGATGAATCACGGTTGGTAATATATACTTTATAGGAATGAAAAGATGAGCTGTTTGCCAACAGATCATGACTGGTTTTATCTTCCCACTGATTATTTTCGCTTTCGGTCTGCACACCAATTTTTGCAAAGCCAAGAGCATAAGATGTGTTGAGCTGGTGCCTGTAGAATTTTGTTTCAAGGCTTTCCTGATCGGTGGCCAAAGCATTACCTGTAAAATCAATTGCCAGATTCTTTTTTGAAAACTGTAAACCCAAAGAATGTTTGTTGCCCTGATAATCGCTGTCCTTTTTTAAAACAGAGAATTCGTATCCGGCCTGTCCCCAGTTTTGGTTCGAAAAAATGTTGCTTAACGAATAAAAATTCTCATTCGAATCCGTAAAGTCATTCTGTAAATTCCAGTCCCGTGTAAATTCTGCCGATCGGAAGGGTTCTATCTCCGAAAAGTTTTGGTTGATATGATGAAAACTCAGTTTTGTTTTCAGAAGTTTGAGTGTATCTGTGAAATTGGAACTTTTCTCCAGTGAAAAATCCACAGCAATGCCTTGATTATCGCCATCGTCAAGCGATGAAAAAGTGTTCAGATCACGATTGCTAAGCGCCAATTCAAATTTCGAATTCAGGTTTTCAGTAATGTTCACATCTCCGCCAAAGGAATACATTTGTTGTTTTTGCGGCGCTATCAATTGCACAAGGGGCTCAAATTCTCCTTGCGGAACTCCGTTCACCGGATCAATCCATTGGTAAACCCGTCCGTTTGCAGCGCCATTTACCCGCTGGTAATTTCCATTGTTTGCTCCTGTAAAAGAAAAGTTGACCCGGTAAATGGCAACATCAGCATTGGTGGAATATTGGTAAACCTCGTATTCGATGTTATCGATGCTTCGCTTGATTTTTTCGTACAAAACAAAATCGTTCGAGTATTCTACCTCTTCAACATTGGGCACCTTGGCTAAATCTAAATTGTCTCCAATATTACTAAGCAGTAGTTTATTTTCATCGCTTAAGGACTGATCGATGGATTGACTTTTGCTATCCTGTTCGTGGTAGAAATTGAGCCAGAATTTTCCCGTTTTGGTTTTTAGCTCATTGCCGTTAAAAAGCAAATACCTCGAATAGTTTTCTTCTGAGTATTCAAATTCGATAATGATTCGGGAGTTTCGGGTGATTGGCTGTTTGGTAGTG
>JAQBBZ010000303.1:0-9675 GCA_032125735.1 Labilibaculum sp. | reverse complement strand
TTTCAGCCATTTTATTGTTGAAACACGATATCGCTTTATCTGCTTTAATCAAATGCAACAGCCGTGTAAACAGCATACAAAGCAATTATGCCGAAGATGCGCTTTATTTTATTTCCCTTGATAAAACTTTATCTGAGAAGTTAACTTTTGGCATTACTACTGCCATTCCATTTAAAAAGAAGTTTACCAATAATAGTTACGAAACAATTGGAAATAATTTTACTGAAACTGATGAAAGTAACATCGTAATGTCTGCAATTCCAATCTGGTTTAAACTCAAATATACTTTTGCTTCGGGTAAAAAAGTGAATAGAATAAATCGAACCGATGATTTTAAAGAGAACAAATTGAAAAAAGGTTTTTAGTATAGTGAAAGGTACTATGCTTCTTATTCTATTTGTTGATTCATAAATTCTGATAATGCTTTCGTAGAATCGAGAGACGAAAGGGTTCATTGCGATGTCTTTTTATCCACGGTCAAATAAATTCTCACTTAAAATTCAACAATCCAAAGTTCCCCTTCTACTTTAGGAGAAGGGGCAAGGGGATGAGCTAACTTTCTCTTTTCCCCTTTAACCTTTTCTTACCTTTTCCCTTTCTCCTTGTTATACTTGTCCCTTTATTCCTTTCTCAGCACCAAATCCGAAGCTTGAAGGATCTTCAATTTCAAATTCTCAGGATAATCAGGACGTTCTGCCAAAAACCGACGGGTAATATCCCCAGCCTCTTTCGATTGCAGACCACTGTAACTAGTGCTTAGCCAATTGGCAGGAAAGAAAATATCTCCTGTCACTTGAATTTCCTGCAGTAATTCCAAAGCCTGTGGCAAGTAGGTTAATGCTTCTTTTTCCCGTAATGGATGATTTAAATACCCCAAGCCATCTAAAACCCAACGCTCAATTTCTCTGTTTTCAGCTTGGTGCAAACTGGCAAAGAAATCCTTGCGGACTTGTTGATTGGCCGAAAGGGCAGGACTTATAAACTGCATGCTCTTTTTGCGATCAGGATTTTGAATTCGCTCCGTTTGTGTCGCAACAAGTTCTTCTGCTTTTTCGGGCATTTTAATGGCCAAATTGCAAGCCAGGTCGGTAGCTTTAGTTTCCGAAAGATTAAATCCACCCATGGCAATTTCCTCTTTCCAAACAGCAAAGAGTTGCTCCAGACGCGATTGACTTTCGGCAATACTGCTTAAGGTGCTGTATAAACTCGATTTCTTGCTCATATCCTTTTCCGCATTCAATTGAGTCCAAAGGCTGTCTTCCAAATGTTTTCCAATTTGTAATCTCTCATCGGCACTTACATGCAGCCAATAAGCCGATTGCAGATAAGATAACATGCGTTCCAAAATCAAGCTGTTTTTCTCCTTTGGCAATTGCTTTTCGATGGCAAGCACAAATTCTTTTCCGTTTACTTTTCCTTCGCAAAGATTCTCGTAGAGGTTGATCCATGCAACTCCACGCACCAAATCATCGTCAATTTTGTGCATGTTTGTCAGAAGGAATTGTTTGGTTTTAGCATCTAGTTTAAAAAATCCATAGGCATTTCCTTTTCCATTTGGGATGATGTAATCGGGTGTTTTTTTGCCTTTAGCCTCAGTAATTACAAGCTGTGGCTGATCAAATTTTATGGATACCATTTCACTTGTTTCCTCATAGCCAAAAAGGATATTCAAATCCTGATTCCAGTTACCAGGATTTCCATGGGCATCGGTTTGTGTGATTGTAAACTCAGTAATATGATCGTTTTCAGTAGTTATCTCCGTTGATATAACGGCTCTTCCGGCCTTGTCTACCCAAACCTTACTCCATTGCTCTAAATTACTTGGAGTGGTCTCATCTAAAATAGCAATCAGGTCTTCCCATGTTGCATTGCCGTAGGCATAGTTTTTCAGATAAGTTTGCAAGCCTTTTTGCAATGCTTTTTCACCCGTAATCCGTTCCAGCATATCCATTACAATTGGCGATTTGTGGTAAATAATGCTTCCATAAACCGATCCGGCATCTTTTAAGTTTGGCAATACCTGATTAATGGGATTGGCTCCACTTGTACGATCCACAGCATACGAGCTAGGGAAATGCGCCATCTGAAATTTCAGCTTGTGGTTCATGTCCGGAAAGCTTGGGTTCGTAATTTTATCGGCAAGGAAATTGGCAAATACCTCTTTTAGCCAAACCTGATCGAACCATTTCATAGTCACTAAATCGCCAAACCACATGTGAGCTGTTTCGTGTGCAATTAAATTGGCGCGGGACAAAGTGTTTTCATGGGTCGGATTTTTATCCAAAAACAGTTTTGAAGCATTGTACAAGGTCGCTCCCGTGTGCTCCATTCCGCCATATTGAAAGGATGGAATCACCACAATATCGTACTTGGCAAAAGGGTAAGGGATATCGGTATAATCCTCCAGCCAATCCAGCGATTGAAATAGCAATCTAAATATTTCATCGGTATTATCGGCCAGCTTTTCGGGATCGGTTTCGCGGTGATACATGGTATGTTCCCGCCCCTTGTATTCTCTGGTTACGGTTTCGAACTTCCCGGCTACGAAAGAAAATAAATAGGTAGGGAGAGCTTTGGTGGTAAGAAAACGATAATGGCTTTGTTCACCGTCCTCTTTTTTAGAATCGAGTTTGCCGTTGGCCATGGCTTTCCATTGTTTTGGTACGGTTAAATTCAACTGAAAGACAGCTTTTAAATCAGGCTGGTCGAAGCACGGGAAAGCGGTTCTGGCTCTGTCTGGCACAAACAAGGTGTACAGAAACTCATCGTTACGATTCAAGGAGCTGTTCCCGACAGTAAATTCAATGTCAATTTCGTTTTTTCCTTCTGTCAATTCCCCTTTCGGGATAATCAAATGCTCCAATTCAAATCGGTAGTTCGAGTTTTTCCCGTTGCAAACTACTTTACGGATTAAATTGGCATTCTCACGAAAATCAATCTGAAGATCCTGATCGGTTGATTGCAATTCGAAACTGATTTTATTTGTTCCTGAAATTGCTTCTTCACGAGCTTCAGGGATATCGAAATTCAGGTGGTATTCCAAATTGGAGATATTGGCTTTTCGGTATTCGGCCATTGTTTTGGCTACGCCTGCTTCAATACTTATGAGTTTTGTATTTGAGTTACAAGATGCCGTAAATAAAGCAATAAGAACCAGAAATGTTTGTGATATTTTCACGTTTTGGGGTTTAAGTTAGATGTGCTGGTAAAGATAAAGGTTTAATGGACAAAGAGGAAGGATGCCAAATAAAAAGCCCGCCTAAACAGAGTCGTTTTGGCGGGCCGATACATTGTGGTACTATTATAATCTATTTCTCTCTAAAATTACTGCTGTCAAAAATTTTATTGGCATTGGCTGCTATAAAACTTGAGAATAGCTGTCCGTTTTCATCCGGATAACGAATGGCAAATTCATAGAAGCAAGCAGGTATTTCGTGTGCCCCTTCTTCAAATTCAACTTTAATAATTTCGGAAAGGGTAGAGGACTGCTGCAAAAGGCTTTCGGGTGTGCCTTTAATTTCACCTCCCGAATTATTCATTGGGTAACCACTGTCTTTAATGAATTGATTCACCTTCTCGATGCTGTTGTATTTCTGAAGTGCGTTGATGCTAACCGTAAAGTGATTCACTCTAAATCCGTGAACGTAAAGCCAGGCCGCGTATTCCGATTCGTTCCGCAGTAATTGATAATCGGCATAGGATGGTTTGCCCCAAACACTTCCTTTGTGAATTAAATCGGGATCGGCATAATAGGCATTGCCCACTGAATTAAGTCTTCTTTTTATGATTTTCTGAAATTCATCGGAGAATTCAGATAGGATCAGTTCCGAAATAAAAACTTTTGGAGCATTCTCTTCACTTGGGTGTTCCAGATGAACGGCGTTCAAATGTTTGTCTTCGAATTTGTATTCACCAACATACTGGTATCCGGCTTTAATAAACTTCTTTGCCAAAACCTGAATGTTCATTCTTTTATCATCAAAAGTTCTAAATGCTACATGATCATTAACTACCTGTTCCCCTTCTTTAGTGAATAAATCATGTATAGCTTGGGCAGAAGGATTCTGATGGGTGTAATCCTTCCAGAGCCGATGAAATATTTCTTGTTGCATAATCTGTATTTTAGTTAGTTGTATCGTAATTTATGAATTTTAATTGACTGGATTTATGCCTGTGGTCAGATTTCTTTTAAACATTTGCTCATTTTCTGATAAGTCCTTTCTATATCATCGTCCAAACCAATTGAAATTCTCACCAAACCATCAGTTAAACCCATTTTCATTCTTTCCTCTTCCGGTATTTCCGATGAAGTGCTTCCTCCTGGCGAACTAAAGAGCGTTTTGTACGATCCCAGACTAACTGCTAAATACCCAATATTGGCTTTTTGCATGGCTTCCATAAATTGGTTGGCGGTATCTTTTTCTTTCAAATCAATTACAAAGAGTCCTCCCGAGCCATAGTTCTTGTGAGCCATTTTGTTCATTAACTGATATTGAGGATGAGTTTCGAGTCCCGGATAGATGATTCTGTATCCATCAGCCTGTAATTTTTGAGAAAGGCTGAGTGCATTTCGGGAGTGTTGTTGCATGCGGATGTGCAGTGTCTTCATATTTTTCAGTATGCCCGAAGATCTGATGCTATCCAAAACAGGTCCAAGAAGCATGGTCGCCCCATTATTCACATCGTAAAGTGAATTAATGAAATCGGTACTGGCACATATTGCTCCGGCAACACAATCGCTCATGCCATTTATAAACTTGGTTAAGCTGTGAATAACTACATCGGCACCTTCCTGGCAGGAGTAAAAATTAAGGGCGAAAATGTATTGTCAACCACTAAAAGGCAATGGTTCGCTTTTGCAATTCTTGAGAGCTCTCTGATGTTTGTGATCTCCAACATGGGATTGCTCATGGTTTCGCAGTAAATAAGCTTTGTATGCTTTGTAATGGCGCTTTTCACTTGCGTGAGATCAGTGGTGTTCACAAACTTGGTATTGACACCAAACCTGGGAAGAAAATTTTTCATGAGTGCGTAACTACCGCCATAAATAGTCCGGCTGGATACTATTTCATCTCCGGCACTGCAAATTTGCAGTAGGACAGAGCTGATGGCTGCCATTCCCGAGGAGGTAACCAAAGCACTTTCGGTTCCTTCCAAATTGGCCAGGTTTTGCGAAAGATAATGATTGCTTGGGTTCCAGTGTCGGGAGTAAAGATAGCATCCCTCTACTTTACCTTCGAAAACATCTGCCATTGTTTTGGCATGCAGGAAGGTGTAAGTGGATGAATCGGTGATGGATGGGTTCACTCCTCCAAATTCACCAAAATTTTGCAAATCCTGTATTCGATCTGCTGGATTAAATTCTGACATACTGGTAAGGTGTTTATCTGTTTGCATTTGTTCTATTAAAAATGCAAAAAAATATCGACAAAAAAGAGTTGTGTGTCTTTAATTATTTAGGATGTCTTGTTTAGAATTAGTTAGTTGTAATCCTTGTTGGGTGTCGGAAAGTGGAGGAGGGAATTTCTTGGCGGATTAAATAATTGTGATTGGATTAATCATTTCAGTAAATACGTGATTGCTGTAATTTACTGTTGGTGTGAAAAACAAAAAAGCCTCCGACTCAAAAGAATCGGAGGCTTTCTGTATATTTTGGCGGTCTGGACGAGACTCGAACTCGCGACCCCATGCGTGACAGGCATGTATTCTAACCAACTGAACTACCAAACCAAAATATATATTTAAATTTCCAAAAAAGGAAATTACAAATCAAAAATGGTGCAAAGAACTTTTTCTTTTAGCGGTCTGGACGAGACTCGAACTCGCGACCCCATGCGTGACAGGCATGTATTCTAACCAACTGAACTACCAAACCTTTTTTTGAATGCGATGCAAAGATAATGCAAGTTTTCTTACTTGCAATATCTGCATGTATTTTTTTTGTATGAAACTCTGCTTTATAGTAGTAAAATAGCGGTTTTGAGCGTGTTACATATGCAAAAGAAATGCATTTTTTTTACGAAAATCTATTCTTGTTCTTTAATCAACTTAAAGAAACTGAAATTTACACTTCCATAGGTCCTTTTATCCCAAAAGTTTGGATGTGCTGAAAAATCATTTGTCGAACCATGTTCAACAATTAAGATACCATCTTCTGTAAGTAATTCTTTTTCGAAGACCAATTTTGGGATTGTCTCCATTGATTTCATTTCAAATGGAGGATCAGCAAATATCAAATCAAATTTTTCAGGAAAATTCCTAAGAAATCTAAAAACATCCGATTTAACTGCTTGAATTTGCTCAAACTTTAATTCTTTTATGGTTTTTTGAATAAAGGAGTAGTGGTTGTAATTCTTTTCCACACACATCACCTTTTTCGCTCCTCTGGAGGCAAACTCGTAACTAATACCTCCTGTACCACTAAAAAGATCTAAAACGCTTAAATCCTCGAAATCAATAATGTTATTTAATACGTTAAAAAGGTTTTCCTTGGCAAAATCAGTTGTTGGTCGAGCCTTGAAATTTTTATCCGGAGATATTCTTCTTCCTTTATGAGTTCCACTTATTATTCGCACCTAGATAAATTTAAAAGGTTAATGAATTGATTGTATTCCTCTTGTGAAATACTGTTATTTATTCTAAACTCCGACGGAAGTGATTTAACCTCAACCTGACCTAGGTATTTTTTTAGTAAAAGAATTACTTTACTATCCTCTTGAACGGCTCCATCAAGAATCAACTTACTTCTCTCATTATTCAACTTTTGTTGTTTAAAGATGTTGAGAATATAGTAGGCCAAATCGGAATTTGAGCTATATGGAAAAGTGTTTATGAAATGTTTACCATTTCGATCAGGGATGATTACATGGAAAAAATAATTCTGTATGTTGAGAAAAACCTGAGGGTGATTCTCAGCAATTTTTTGATTCAAGGCCTCTTTGTAAAAGGGTAAGCAATGATGATATAGCTTACTGTTTTTAAAGTGAGATTGAATAAATTCTTTAATGTTCTTCGGGAAGGAAAATACAATCCACGATTTTAACTCTGGAAACTCATTCCATTCCAAGCACTCTTGCTTTTCAAAACTATGAGATAGCTGAAAACTTTCATAGGCAAAGTCCTCCGAGAAAAATTCAGACGGAATAAGCAGTACCTTATCAGAGATCCAAACTAGCGAAACATTCTTGAAGTTTAAATTCAAAAGCTCATTATTCCGAACAATTTCAATAAATGAATTGATTGGAATATTGTCACTGTTTTTTTTGAAAGGAATGAATTGATTCAAAGCAATACATTTCTTATTCTCATTAAGTATGGAAAAAGAAAATCCATCCAGGCCAACCTGGATGGATAGAGTATATTCTTTTGTTTTGTTTTTATCAAATGATGAATCAACAAATACAAGGTCGTTCATGTAGAATTTTATTATTCCCAGTTACCAGCGCTGTTGTTTGCTTCTTCAAGTGAACCAACTGATAGGCCTGGATATTTATTTAAACGAATACGATTACCATTTTCTTCAAGAATCTCATCGCGATATTCATCCATAATATCAGCAAAGATATCCATGTTAGAAACTTTAGCTTCAAATACCTGAACTTTTACATTAGAACCAGTAACAAAAACACCAGCACCTAATTTAAATTGAGATTTTCCTTTTGTATATGGAACAAATCGTAAATTCTCGATTGGATATTCTTCTCCAAAAACAGTGTTAAGAGCCGAAATCATAATCGTGTCACGAGTAATGAACCCTTTTATAACAGCTTCTTTTTCAGTCATGCCAGCTTCAACTTGCTCATCAGTAAGAGAACCAATAGATTTAATCAAAGGCATAGAATCCGTTTTGATGAAACTAATTAAAGTATCAAAACTTCCGGTATATTTACCATTAACATCTTTATAAGCACCTTCTGCTTTACGGATATCTTTCAACTGTTCAATAATTTTGTCGTATCTGTGATCTTTGATTTTACCAAATTTAATAGGTTTCATAATGCTTTGGTAGCTTAAAAAGGCAAGTACAACAATAGCTATGGCAAGTAAGATTTGAAAGACTTTTTTCATTTTTATTCTTATTAGTTTGTAAGTTTGTCTGCAAATTTAAAAAAAAAATCTATTTGGTTATTTTTCTAGCCATTAAAATTATCAAAAAATGTTAAAAAATCATGTTGCCATACTGATTAATGAAAGTTTGAACTTCGATCCAACTAAAGATCAGCAAAAAGCAATTGATTATTTGGCCGATTATGTAACCAATAATGATGAACGAGGGATTTTTTTGTTAAAAGGTTATGCAGGTACGGGAAAAACCACTTTGGTGAGTGCTTTGGTATCTGTTTTGGATAAAATGAAAATTAATTCAGTGCTTCTCGCTCCAACTGGTCGAGCGGCAAAAGTTTTGTCTCATTATTCAAAAAAATCAGCCTATACAATCCATAAAAAAATATATCGTCAAAAATCACTCACCGATGATCTTGGCTTGTTTGCTTTGGATCGAAATTTGAACAATAACACTGTTTTTTTAGTTGACGAAGCCTCTATGATATCAAACTATTCTGCTGAGGCATCAGTTTTTGGTTCGGGTAGATTACTGGATGATTTAATGCAATATGTTTTTTCAGGGAAAAATTGTCGGTTGATTTTGATTGGGGATACGGCTCAGTTGCCTCCAATAGGATTGGAGATTAGTCCTGCTCTTGATCCTCAGGAATTAGAGTCTTGTTACAATATGCCGGTAAAGGAGATGATTTTAACTCAAGTTGTGCGTCAAAATCAGGAATCAGGTATTCTCATGAATGCGACGAATTTGAGAGGCATGCTTGCTGATGAACAAAGTGGTTATCCTGTCTTGGTTACAAAAAATTATCCTGATACAATACGAATTGGAGGAGCCGAATTGATTGAAGAAATTTCTAACTCTCATTATGAGTTTGGTTTAGAGGAGACTATTGTAATTAGTCGCTCAAACAAACGAGCAAATAAATTTAATCAGGGAATTCGGAATGCGGTATTGTATCGCGAGGAAGAAATTTCAAGTGGGGATTATTTGATGGTTGTGAAGAATAATTATTTCTGGGCACAGGATATAAAAGAAATGGATTTTATAGCCAATGGCGATATTGTTGAAATTGTACGAATACATAAGCATTTGGAAATGTATGGATTTCGTTATGCTGAGGTTACTATTCGTTTTCCTGATTACAAGGATATTGAATTAGATACCATGATTATGTTGGACACACTTGATATTGAAACGGCATCTCTAGGATACGAAGAAAATAAAAAACTGTTTTTTACCATTGCCGAAGATTATGCGGATATTCCTTCTAAGAAAAAGCGATATGAAAAAGTGCGGGATAATAAGTTTTTTAATGCTTTGCAAGTAAAGTTTTCATATGCTGTTACCTGTCACAAAGCTCAGGGGGGGCAATGGAAATCAGTTTTTGTAGATCAGGGATACCTAACCGATGAATTACTGACACCAGAGTATTACCGCTGGCTTTATACAGCGGTAACCCGTGCCACCGAAAAATTGTATCTCGTTAATTTTAAAAAAGAATTCTTTCCTAATGAGAATGAGATTTAAAGCTCAATACCAATAATCAGAATGTCGTCGGTTTGTTCATTGTTTTCTTTCCACTTCTCAAACCAGTTGAATATATCCGATTTCTG
>JAQBBZ010000302.1:0-2592 GCA_032125735.1 Labilibaculum sp. | reverse complement strand
TCCAGGCAAAACGATGGTAGATAAATTAGCAGATTATCCCAATTTAGTAATTCTTCAGACCTTATCGAAAGCTTGGGGAATGGCCGGAATTCGTTTGGGAATTGGATTGGCGTCGAAGGAAATCATCGCAATCTTGAATAGAATAAAACCACCGTATAACGTAAATTGTCTGACTCAGACTAAAGCCCTGGAATTATTAAAGACTGTTGATTCTTGCAACAAGCAAGTGAAAACGATTATTACAGAGCGAGATCTGCTCTTGACTTTTTTGAGTGGTTTAAGCTTCGTCGAAAAAGTATATCCTACTGATGCTAATTTTGTTTTGGTGCGTGTGAATGATGCAAGAGGCTTGTATAATTATTTGCTTGCGGATGAAATTATTATTCGAGATCGCTCAAAAATATCAACATTGGAAGGTTGTGTTCGGATTAGTGTCGGCACAGGTGAGGAAAATGAGATTTTGAAAAATGCATTAACCAAATTTGGTTTGAAATCATGAAGGATATGAATGTAAAAAAGAAAGTTCTGTTTATAGATAGAGATGGGACATTGATTCTGGAGCCTCCTGTGGATTTTCAAGTAGATAGTCTGGAAAAACTGGAGTATTATCCTGGTGTTTTTAATGGATTGGCTAAAATTGTAAAGCAACTGGATTTTGAATTGGTGATGGTTACCAATCAGGATGGTTTGGGAACCGATTCATACCCGGAAGATACATTTTGGCCAGCTCAAAAAAAATGATGCAAGCATTTTCAAGGGAAGGAATCGAATTTGCAGATGTATGTATCGATAAAACTTTTCCGCATGAAAATGCACCTACAAGAAAACCTGCTACGGGATTGTTGACTAAGTATTTTTCAGAGGAGTACGATTTGGAAAACTCATTTGTAATTGGTGATCGTTGGACGGATGTTGAATTGGCCAAAAACCTTAAAGCAAAGGCAATTTTTATTTCGTCGAGCGGAAATATTGGAGATGATGAGTTGTCGGAATCGAAACAGGAATTGGAAGCTTGTATTGAATTACACACAGAATCGTGGGAGAAAATATATGAGTTTTTGCGCTTAAGTGAGAGAACAGCAAGCGTTGAAAGGAATACAAACGAAACAAAGATTAAAATTGTTTTGGATTTGGATGGAGAAGGAAAAGGCTCGTTTGATACAGGAATCGGATTTTTCGATCACATGCTCGATCAGATTGCCAAACACTCCGGAGTTAACTTGAGCGTTACTGTAAAAGGAGATTTGGAAGTTGATGAGCATCACACCATAGAAGATACTGCAATTGCTTTGGGAGAAGCATTTAAGTTAGCTCTTGGCAATAAATTGGGATTGGATCGTTATGGATTTTGCTTGCCGATGGATGACTGTTTGGCGCAGGTTGCTATTGATTTTGGAGGAAGAAACTGGTTGGTTTGGGAGGCTGAATTCAATCGCGAAATGATTGGAGGAATGCCAACAGAAATGTTTTTCCACTTTTTTAAATCATTCTCCGATGGAGCTTCGTGTAATTTGAATATCAAGGCTGAAGGACAAAATGAGCATCATAAAATAGAAGGCATTTTTAAAGCATTGGCAAGAGCCATTCGTATGGCGATTCGCAGAGATGCTAACTGTTTGCAATTGCCATCCACTAAGGGGAAACTTTAAAAGTTTAAATAAATGTGTAAGGGAAGTGATTTATCTAAAATCTCATTTCTCACACCTCAGATCTAAATGAAATGAAAGATCAGAAAATTGTAATTATCGATTATGACGCAGGGAATATTCAATCTGTAAAATATGCTTTTGAACGCTTAGGAATTACACCTGTTGTCTCGAATAATGAGGAAGTGATTCGCAGTGCAGACAAAGTAATATTTCCAGGAGTTGGCGAAGCGGCCTGGGCTATGAACTCGTTGCGCAAGAATGGTTTGGATAAATTGATACCTCAATTGACACAACCTGTGCTGGGGATTTGTTTGGGGATGCAGTTGATGTGTGAAAGCTCAGAAGAAAGCAATACGAAAGGATTGGGCATTTTTCCACTCCAAGTAAAACGCTTTACCAATGAACGCAAAGTACCTCACATGGGATGGAATCAGCTGGATGAGCTGAAAGGAAGCTTGTTTGATGGTGTTCAGGAAAAAGAGTATACTTATTTTGTACATTCTTACTATGTTCCCTGTTCGGAGGAAACCGTTGCTTCCTGCAACTATATTTTAGATTTTAGTGCATCTCTTCAGAAGGATAATTTTTATGCCTGTCAGTTTCATCCTGAAAAATCGGGAGGAGTTGGAGTTAGAATACTCGAAAATTTCATAAATCTGTAAAAGGAATTGGAATTTATTGTCTGAAAATTGGATGATGCGCAATAGTCTCAAGTCTTATGCCATTTTAAAAATCAAAATAAGTCGGTAGAATGCCGGTAGATATTTGACAATCAATATCAAGCTTGTGCAGATAGGGATTATTTCAAATACTAATCGGTATTATATCTAAAATCTGAAATGAATGACCAAAATAAAAATAATACCAGCCATCGATACCATAAAAGGGCGATGTGTGAGATTAACAAAAGGAGATTACGATACCGAAAAAGTATATAGCGAAG
>JAQBBZ010000301.1:0-18787 GCA_032125735.1 Labilibaculum sp. | reverse complement strand
TTCTTGAAGAAAGATTTTTTAGTGTTTCGTAAGCCTTCATAGCTTTCCAAAATTCCCTTAACACTGCCAACCAATATCTTGGCTTCCACCATAATTGGAATTCTATTGTCGTCATTGCTAATCCAAACCGTCATGTCTTCTCCGCCTTTAAACATGGTTCCTTCCACTAAAAGGGGCGAGAATTTCAGGCATTCAAATTCTTCACCCGAATTTGCCTTAATGGTTTCCAACCCACCATAACGGATGTACAAGGAGTGTATTTCATTATCAACCAACATCGAAAGGGGAATTTTATCGCCTTTCTTGTATTTCGAGAAATTTAGATTTCTTGCATAGTAAGCGACCGATAAAATATCGAAAGTACAAGGCTTATTTTTTAAAGTATCTCTTTTTACTGGTTTATCACGCTTCTGTATTCGAGAAGTAATTTGGTTTTTCTGATAATCGAACCAGTACTCATGATGCGCATTGTATTTAGCCTCATGCGTTCGCCTGTCGAAGTAGAGTGGCGAAAGTGTTTTAGCATCGGCATAGCAAGTCAGAGTATCTCTAAGTTTAAAAAACCAGTCGAATGCTTTCGCGTTTTTGCCTTCCCCTTTTATTTTAAATACATCTTTATTTTGGAATCGGGCTGCTTCAACCGACAGTTCTACTTCACCGGCAGCAACCCAAATAAATCCCCAGTTGTAGTAACCTCTGAAAACTAATTTCTCACCCGATTGAAAGGCGAAATTTTCTACGACACACTGAGATTTAGTGTTTTCAGTAAAACACATCAGGATGATAAGAACAAGAAAGCTTATTTTTTTCGCCACGATAATCAGTTTACTTGAGTTTGATTAGTAAGTCTTTGAATAATAAAGATATTTTTAATTTTTGTCTGGTTCATCAATTGAAAAAGTCATTCGTAGATAGTCGTTGGTAAACTAAAAGCCAGCTACTAGTTACTCTGTACTAATATTTGAATATCCGTAACTCAGATTATCTATTAACCTTGCCAATCTTACTTTCGATCGATTCTACTTTGCTTGTAAGACGATTGTGCTTGTTCTTCTGAATGTCGATAGTCATTGTTGTATAAACACGTTCAGAATCTACAGCTAAAAGCTCATAACAACGATTTACAAGCTCTAAAGCTTCCGGCAACCCATCAGTCTCAATCAGAGTTCCCATTGCCGTTAGCTGGTAGTTAATACCGCTTTCGCGGATCAACTCAATAACCTTACTAACTTGTTTGCTTACGCTATCCCCTTTGTCGGTTGGGAAAATAGCAAATTCCAGAAGTACTGACATATTTTAATTGTTCTTTTTGGTTCTTGTTTTCTTTTTATTACTCTCAGCCTCTTTCAATAGAGCTTTTTCAAGTTCTTTCTCTCTCTTGTGCTCAAGATCAATTAAATGCTGATTGAAATTAACTTCTGATCCTCCTTCTGGAAGAATAATTCGATCTTCAACATCCCAGTACGAACGAACTTTAATTTCTTTTCTGAAATAGTAAACCATTTCTGGCTGAAGTCCTTCTTTATAGTTCCCGGTGTCCCATTTCCCGTTGTCATTAGCATCAACTATTAATTTTATGATATAGGTCTCGGGAGCTAAATAATCAAATATAACAGTTTGGTCAGAATAAATCTTTTTTGTTTGAATAACGGCTTCACCCTTACTATTTTTTAATAGTTGAACGAGTGTTGGCTTTTTTATATTAGATACATTCAATAAGATTTTTCCGTAATATTCTTGCTCTCGAGTTGTAATTTTCCCTTCGTATTTATCGCTGTGCAATCCATAAATATTAAGAAATGCAGTGGAATCAAACTCAACTTTATATTGAGTTTCAGATTTCCAATCAATTTTTACATGATAACGAAGAAGGTTTGTTGAATCTTGTTCCATCTTATACTCTATGGGTATTTGGATGGTGTCCTGAAGTTCATAAAAATGAATACTATCTTTATTTATCTCGGCAAGAGGTTCATTAAAATCAAGACCAATGTTTTTATTTAAATCTTGAGAACCACTGGCATTAAATTTAAAGCCATATACAGGAACTTTGATTTTTGCCAGCTTCTTTTTATTCTTTGAAGCCTTCGCTTTTTTCGGATCCTTATAGTTTAACTTTACTGTATCTATAAAATTCGTTAGTTGCCCTAACGAGTCTGTTTTTAAATATTCCAGTTTGGCTAATAGAGTATCTCTCATATAAATTGTTGAATCTGTAATCCAGTAAGAGAGTGTGTCATTTGTTTTATTCTTTTCAAGTAGAAACCAATCTGCTTTTTCATCCAAATCAATAAAATCAATTTTCAGACTATCTGTTCTTTTCGAATTAAACTCGAAATAGATTTGTTCCCTGCGATCTCTTTTGTAAGTGGTAAGGTATTGAAGCGGATTTTCTTCATCAAACATTCTAATGTAAATATTTGTAGGTTCCGTTGTCATTACTTGTCGCACAGCTACAGAATCGGCACTAATGCTATCCAATTGTTCAAAACTGTGAATCGATGGCGCAATTATGTCATCGTTAAAACCAATCATTTCGCCCGGACCATTGTAAAAGAAATCCCGGTTTCCATCAACAATTGCAAATAGCTTGTAATTTCCTGGGCTCAAATTATTTAGTTGAAAATAACCTGCCGAATCAGTTTTGGCAACATAACTTGGAATTACCGAGTAGGGAACAGAATCATTCGTATTTAAATAAGCCATTACCATCGCCTTTTCAACGGGTAATTGGTTGAAGGAATTATCTAATTTCCCTTTAATGCTTAATGAATCCAAATGATCGCCGGTTGAGAAAACAAATTGATATTCTCCCAAAGGATTTCCTTCATTATTATCGGTAATACCTTTTCCAAAATCGAGAGTGTAGGTTGTGTTTTCTCGAAGTTTCTCTTCTAATTTCACATAAATGGAGCGACCTTTTAATTTTACCAAAGGCTTCTTTTTTAGCGGTGGTGAAATGGTGAAATTTTCACTTATATCTTTAAACTGAACAAATTCATCAAAGAAAATTTCTACTTTTCCACCTTTAAAATTTGTTGAGAAATTAAGAGGTTTTGTAAGTGTAACCTTTGGAGCTGTGTGATCAAGGGGTCCTCCCGTAGGAACTCCTCTTCGGGCACAAGAATATAGTAAAGTTGAAATTGCAATTCCTAAAAGGATCTTAAAAGCTAAATTTTTCAAGTTGATCGGTTTTGATAATTGATTATTGACAACAAAATTACAAAGAATCAAAACAAAAATAAGTTAATAAAAGTAAAATGGATGACTCCTTGCTATTTTCCCTGTTAAAAAGAGATAAGTTTCATGAAATTGCAGCAAATACTCAATTCGATTTTGTGATGTTGAATGTTGGTGTAAAGGAGGTTTTGTTCGCTCTTTTTGCTCTTTCTAAAGGATTTAAATGTGCCATTTTATCTGCAAATGATTTTCAAGAATTTTTGCACCCAATTGTTGATGCTTCGGAGAGTTCCAGTTCATTAGTTCTTGCATTTCGAAATCAATTTCCTCATTTGATTTTGCCCGATGAATATTTGCATGTAAAACGAAATACTTCGAAGTGGAAAAAAATGCTTCCGGGAAACGTGCGCGATAAGGACATTGCTAAATATGAATCAGCACTAAAAGTAGAGGAGGGAGATGCTGTTTATATCGACAAGGAATTTAAAATTTCAGCGAATCGTTTGTTGCTTTCCCTTATAAAAAGTGCTGTTCAACAGGGTGTCGTGATCTTAAATCATGTTCAATCGGATGTGAAAAGCAAGACAGAGATAGTCCTTAGTGATAAATTAGATGCAAAATCGGATCCCTATATCGTAAACTATAATTCACTACTCTCTTTTTCGGAGATAAATGAAACGGAAATTAAGAAGGAAATTCATTTCTATCTGAGTAAAAAAGGCTTGTTCCTGAAAAGAAGTTTAAAGTTTACTGTTGATGGAGTTCTTATTCGATTGGTACGATATCAGGATTACTTTTTAATTATTTGTGATTCACAATCAGACAACCAACTATTTGTACGAAAGATTCTTCATGAAATAAACCGATTGGTGAAAGGGGACAATGAATTCAACGAGGAGGATATCATTAGCTCAAAAATTGTTGAGACAGCATCAGGTGATTCATTAAAACATCAATTGGGAACGCTTGCTGAAATCCTTAAAAATAAACTTTCTATTTCGCCGTCTCAACTGCTTAAGCAAATTTCGTCAATCTCTGTTGTGGATGGGAATTTTGAAGGAAAAACAGAAATACAGCAACTAATCGAATTTGGAGATTACCGTTTTGATGAGGCAAAACAAACGGGTGTTCATCCGTTTCCTTTTAAAAACATGTTTTACCGATTTGGTTCCGAAATAGAGGAGCTTACCGAAAAAGCTTATGAATTACGAGCGCAATTCGGACCTGGAAATAATTTGTGGGTTTATGTGCAGTTTTGGTATCTGTATCAGAATGAAATGGTTTGTACGAAAGAAGATTATATTTCTAGAATATGTGGAGGCAAAACGGTAATGGATTCAGACCTAGTTGCTTCAGAGGAAGATATTCTGAAATATTTTGATTTAATCAAAGGTAAACATGTTCAGTAACATTATTATCCTTACTGTATACCAACATTTAGGTATTGTTAAATAAATGCACACGAACTACTTTTGAACCGTAATTTAAATGTTACTTTGGTTTATTCATGAACAGGTTTCGAAAATTTAAAATAGCGATTCTAAGTATATTGCTTCCAGCAATGATATTGTTGGCAAGTAATGCTGTTTTTAATTGGCACGTTCATAAGCAAGCAGACGGAACTGTAATGGTTCACGCTCACCCATATCAAAAATCGGGGAGTAGCAACGGTACTGCAAATCACCATCATTCTTCACACGAATGTTTTTCACTGCATCAAATAACCGGTTTCCTGTTTGCGCTCGCTTCAGTATTCTATTTGGCAGGTTTAATAGGGAAAGCTTTTAAGATCAGAAATCTCTATCATCTATTTGTAAAAGGAGGGATTCTAGATTCTCTTTTACCCAACCGGGCCCCGCCTGTTTTATTGTAATACCTTTATTATCACCTGAAAAGGTTCTCTTCAAATTAAAATATGTAACTGTTTCCTGGTACTAGTTAATAGTAATAGGGAGCGATATGTATATCAATAAACACAAACATTAAAAAAATATATCTGACAATGAGATTACTAACTCATCTATCTATTAGCATTGCTATGCTAATTAGTTTTACATTTTCTGTTTCTGCCGAAAATATTACTACCAGCGTAAAAGGAAAAGTTATCGATAGGAATAGCAAGGTACCCATTCCTTATGCCAGTGTTGCACTCGAAGGAAGCAGTATGGGAGCGGTAACAAATTTCGACGGCGAATTTGTAATCGAAAATATTCCTGTTGGTCACTATTATGTAATTGCCACTTGCGTGGGATACAAGTTGGACAAGAAAGAATTGGAACTAAAAGGAGGAACGAACTCTGTTCTTGAATTTAAAATAGCAGAAGATTTTATCGGATTAGATCAGGTTGTGGTTACAGCAGATCGAAACAAAATTCAACGTAAAGATGCTCCCGTTGTTGTAAATTCAATTTCAACAAAGTTATTGGAACAAACTTCCGCCGTTACCTTGGCCGATGGCTTGGTTTTCTCACCAGGTTTACGAGTGGAAAATAATTGCGGCAATTGTGGTTTTTCCCAAGTAAGAATGAACGGTTTAGAAGGGCCTTATACTCAGATATTAATAAATAGCCGAGCTATTTTTAGCGGATTGGCTGGAGTTTACGGTTTGGAACACATTCCAGCTAGTATGATTCAACGGGTTGAAGTTGTACGTGGAGGTGGTTCTGCACTTTTTGGCGGAAATGCCATTGCCGGAACAATTAATATCATTACAAAAGATCCGATCACCAACTCATTTAAGGCAGGTGTAAAATATGGAGCCGTAGGATTTGGAACAAAGGGTAGTGGAAATAACGCTAGTGATATTACTGCAGATTTTAACGCATCAGTTGTATCCGAAGATCACAAAAGTGGAATATTTGTTTTTGGTATGAACCGTCAGCGAGATGCTTGGGATGCTAATAATGATGGCTATTCCGAATTGGTTAAAATGGAGAATTTAAGTGCTGGTTTGCGTGCATTTCATCGGTTTTCCGATTTGGCCAAATTGACTATTGAATACCATGTAGTTGATGAGTACAGGCGGGGTGGAGATCAATTGAACGTGAAAGCTCATGAAGCAACAGTTGCCGAAGAGGTGAGGCACCGCATTAATTCAGGAGGATTATCCTGGGATCAATATTTTAGTCAGGATCGAATCAGCAAGCTTTCCATTTACGCTTCAGGACAAAGCATCGATAGAAACAGTTATTATGGTGCAGCGACTACTTTAGATGAAAACGGCACTGAGTTGCCAACACCACTTCCGGATTATGGAGCTTACGGTCAAACAGATGATTTGGCCATTTCAACAGGTGTACAGTTCTTCACAAAAGCTAATCATTTGTTGTTCGCTCCTGCGGATATCACGCTTGGCGTAGAGAATGTTTACAATAGTCTGAAAGATGATAAATTGGGCTATTACGATTTTACGAGTAATGAGTTTGTAGAGACAACCAATATTGCGGATCAAACATCAAATACTGTAGGTGCTTTTGCTCAAAGTAAATGGGATTTAGGTGCCATAAAATTTCTTTTGGGTGTAAGAATGGATTCTTACAAGATTGAAAACTCTGCTGATGGCTCCAATTATTCAAATACTGTATTTAGTCCAAGGGCAAATGTATTATTTAATATCTCTGATGCTGCTCAGTTTCGTATGAGCTATGCAAGAGGTTTTAGAGCGCCGCAAATTTTCGATGAGGATTTACACATTGAAGCTTCTACAGCCAGAAGAATTACTCATGAATTAGCTGATGATTTAACCGAGGAGACTTCTAATAGTTATACTGCATCATGGGATTATACCAAATCTTTTGGTAAAATGCAGGCTTACTTTCTTGCCGAAGGATTCTATACTCAATTGATAGATCCTTTTTTTAATGAGTTCAGTGATGTTGATGATGCTGGAAATATGGTGATGATCAGGAAAAATGCCAATGGTGCAGTTGTTAAGGGAGTAAATTTTGAATTTAAGGTAGCTCCTTCCTATAAGCTCGATTTCCAGATGGGAATGACAATTCAATCGAGCAAATATGACGATGCTGTTGATCAGGGGAATGATGCTGATAAGCTAGGTACAACTACCGATGAGATTTTAAGAACACCACATCATTACGGGTATTTTGCCATGAATTGGAAACCTCTTCATGAATTTACAGCAACTCTGTCTGGTTCGTACACAGGTTCAATGACCCTCGTTCATTTAGGAGCAGGTTTAGATGATGAAGGGAATAAAATTGTAGGTGCATTGGATCAATATGGTAATGAGATTTCTGAAAGTTTGGTAAAGACGAATGACTTTTTGGATCTAGGAGTTAATATTTCCTATCATTTTGATCTGGGCAAAGATGTTAAGTTACAGTTCGATTTAGGTGTTAAGAATATCTTTAATTCATTTCAGGATGATTTCGATTATGGTTCTGCTCGTGATGCAGGTTATGTATACGGTCCTTTAAACCCTCGAACAATTTATTTGGGTGTGAAAATAGGAAACATACTGTAGAAAAAATCTACGTGATAATAAATAACCTGTAGGTTTAATTTTATAATGGGGCGCATTCTTTAACAGGATGTTAGCCCCGTTATTTTTGTTAAGTACTAGTAAGCTTTAATATTTGGTTTAGTTATTGCTATTGTCAGCTAACAATTGCATTTACTTTTCGAATGCAGGATGTTCAATTTATTATTGATGAGTAGAATGTGTTCAAACAAATATGAATCAAAGAATACTATTTAAAAAAAGATAAGTAAATTTGTGTGAATTAATTAAGTATAATTTTATGGTAGAGAGTAGAGGTAACGGTAAAAAAGACAACATTTACATTGGAGTGTTGGCATCTTTAGGAGTAATTCTAGTGATTTTAGCAGTTATGTATTACATGGAACGCAGTGATAATAAACGCTATATAACTGAAATTACAACGGAGAAAGTAAGCTTGGAAAATGAATTAAAAATGCTTTCTCAGGATTACGATTCTTTACAAACAAGTAACGATACTTTGAATGTTCAGCTAAAAATGGAACAAGAAAAGATTACTGAACTTTTAGAGAGAATGAAGGATTTTAGGAATAATTCTTATTTCGAAATCAATAAATACAAAAAGGAATTAGGAACCTTAAAGGGAGTACTAAGAGATTATATTGTTCAAATCGATTCTTTAAATACACGCAATCAGTTGCTTACCGCCGAAAACCAACGAGTTAATAAACAAATCGATTGGGTAAAGGAGCGTAATACAAAATTGGAAGAAACAACAGAATCGATGAAGGAGGTGATCAGCAAGGCTGCTACTCTTTCTCTTATTGATCTTACTTGTTTACCGATTAATAAAAAAGGAAAAGAGGTAAAAAAGATTTCCAAAACAGAGAAATTAATAACCAGTTTCACCCTTCAAAAGAATGTAACCGCATCTACAGGAGTTAAAGAATTATTTATTCGTATTACTCGACCAGATGAAGTTGTTTTGGGGAATCCGGAAAGCCTTTTGTTCAATTTTGAGAATACCAAATTAGGCTATTCTGCAAAACGTGAAGTTGATTATGAAGGCGAACAATTGGATGTTGCTATATTCTGGGATAACGACGGAAGTCTTGTTGAGGGAGAATATAAAGTGGATGTTTTTGCTGAAGGAAACCATATCGGATCAACTCAGTTTTTGTTGAAATAGCATGAAAATAAATGAATAAAAAAACCATCCTGCAAAGGATGGTTTTTTTGTATTCAGTAATTTTATTTCAGGAAAATGATTATTTAAAAATTGTTCTCGAACCAAACGCTCTAAAGCCAATTAGTATTGAAACACAGCCACTTTCAGTTTTCTCTTTATGTTGATCTTCCGGTATTAGTACCCGAATTACGAAATCATCAGTGTTCTCAACCATAAAATCCCACAGGTTGGTGTGATCTTCTTCTGAATTATCATACAATAGATTGTAATCAGTATCAAAAAGCTGAAATTGTATTTTACCCAAACTGTTTTCTCCTTCAACCAAAATTCGATATTCCTGATCCTTATAGAACGTAAGTTGCAATTCAGCTGTTTCACCTTCCGATAAAATCGCATTATTGAGCTGTCCGTTAAATGTGTATGGTGTAAGCTGCGGAATACATTCTTTTTTGGTGTATTCGTTACACTGCGCAAACAAAATAGCTGGCAATGCAGATAAGTAAAATATAAGTAAAATGGTTTTTATAGTCGTTTTCATTCTTTTCGTATTAATTCTCTAAAAACCTATAGTTCAGTAATGGTTTCTCTAATTTTGTTGTTGATTTCCTTTATTTCTTTCAGGGTTTGATTCGAGGCAGTTAAAGTAATCTGGTTTTTAATAATTGTTTTACCGTCTTTTGTTTTGATACTCGATGCAGATCCTTTGGTTTGAGTTATTTCCTGAAATTTTGCATCCAGTTTCTTAAGATCAGGTAGAATCTGATTTATTTTATAATTATCTCTATACTGATTTAATAAACCAATTAAATTTTTCACAGAATGCTTTTGCTGTGAAATTAAATTAACCATTTCTTTTTGAGGATTTTTTAAATCAACAATGTTTGTGGCCAAATACAAAGTCTCAACCCATCCGCCAAAAATAATTAAGGCTGCAACTCCTCCTCTTTGGTTTTCTTTCAGATAACTATCTGATTTTGTGAAAGTGTCGGTAATGATACTTAGTAAGGAATCTTGATTTTCAATATTTGCCTCCATTCTTCGAGCCGTGATTTTTTCCTGCTCTTCAGGAATCCCTAATTCACGAGTAAATTTTTTGATTACTGCTAAATATCTTGCAGCATCCTGAAACTGTTCATAAATTCGAATGTAACTTAGGTCGGCACCATAAATTCCAATGTTGATAGCTACATCTGCCTGAGACAAATAATTATCAGAATTACTAACAGAATTCATCAAGTCTGGATTGTAAGGAAGATTCATTTTTTTAATGATCTCGGTTACTTCAATAGGACTTGGGACATTGTAAAACAAGGTTTTAACCGATTGTAATTTTTGTTGTTGTAGCGCTTCAACCTTAGTCTGTTTTTCTGCAGATGGTTTCTTATTTTGACAACCAAAACTTAGTACCGATGTGGTGAAAAAAAGAATGAAACAGCTTATTTTGATAGTTGTTTTAAACATAGATTTATTGTTTTCTCTTAGGTTTTAAGATGTAATAATCTTAAAGTTATACTTTTAGGTAGAAAATGCAAACAAAAAAGTGATATATACTCTCAATGACAAAAAACTCCTGTAATAGAGAAACAAAAGAGATTTGTTGACGTAGAAGTCAAGTCGAAACCTCTTGGCTGGACAATAATAGCTGCATTTTCATTCCGCCACTTTATACTAA
The DNA here is from genome assembly GCA_032125735.1 of Labilibaculum sp. Lineage (GTDB taxonomy): Bacteria > Bacteroidota > Bacteroidia > Bacteroidales > Marinifilaceae > Labilibaculum. The sequence goes on along the minus strand of JAQBBZ010000301.1, from coordinate 8,287 downwards.
AAAAATGGATCGCTATTACTTGAAAAAAGGGTAATGATTTAATACCAATGAAGTCCCAAGTAGTGTGTTTTTTGTAAGGTAAAATATGACTTTATCGAAGAAAAAAGTTGTCCGTTGCCTTAAATTAGATGGGTTCTTAAATTGACAATTCAACAATTTATTTCTAATCTAGCAGTTTTAAATGAGCACTTTAAGCTCACTATTCGCGCTAAGTTTCTGATTTGGGTAATCCAGATTTGTTAGAAGATTCAGTCCGGGTTTCTTACCGACTTCAAGGCTTCCAAATTCTTTTTCAATCAGTAAATGTTTTGCTCCGTTGATTGTTCCCCATTTAATTAATTCCCAGAAAGTGAATTCAGGTAGAAGTTCTTGTAGAGCTTTTAATTCCTCAAAAACAGATAGTTTTAAATGTGTTCCAAGAGATCCTGTTCCAATACAGTATTGACTCAATTCACTCTCCGAAGGCTTAAAATCCCTTCTGTTTTCCAAGATTAGGTGATTAAGTAGAATGGATTTTTTACTGTTCAATTGAGTGCATGGGGAAGGTATTTGGAGTGACGAACTGGATAGAGATAAATTTATATCGGAAAAAACGAGTTTAGATTTTTGTTTTTGTTCTGCATGAGAATTATTCGAATAAATGTCAACGCTTGCAACAGTACCATATGCTTCCAATTGATTAATTCCTCTCTGAATCGTATCAGGAGTAGTAGGTTTCTGCAGTAAAAGCTCTTTTAAAGCAGAACTAAAGTCGGAATGCAAACAGTCTTCGAAATCCTGTTTAGAGAAGGTGGAAAAACTTAATAAGGTAAATACGTCAATAAAACCAGGAACAATTAATCCACTGTAGAATTCTAGATTCTGAATTTCTTTAATTATACCTTTTGTATCTATTATATCAACGATAAAGTTATTCTCGTTAAGAACAAGAATTCCATTTTTTAGTGGAGCAGAGGTAACTGGAAAAATATAGTTAGCAGTTATTTTTCTCATCGCACCCGTTTGAGTTCCATTTCCTCCTCATGTTCTAATTCTTTCATTACTTCTAATGAATCAGGTCTTATTTGCGGATTGAAAATCATGATGTCCTTGATTTCGAAATGTTGCGTGAACTCAACAAGGTCATTTTCTCCGGCAAATAAGTTACCACGTAATTCGGTATAACTTGAATCCGGATATTCCATCGTTAATTCATAAGTGTTGAATTTCATATCCTTAGTAATGGGCTTCGGCATAAAACTAACTATCTGATCTTTGCCTAAACTATCTTGTTTCCAAAAATATGCCTCTACTTTTGGGTTATCAGTTCTGTCATCCTCAAATATTTTTATAGAAGCTTTAATTGTGTAAATTCCTGGTTTTTTAATTGGAATTGCAAATGTGATCATTTTTTTAGCTTGTTCGAAAACTTTCCAATGTTGCTTTTCCTTCCAAAGATTTACTGTGTCTTGTTCTAGTTTCTTATTTTTTACTTCAATACGGTATTTGGTTTCAAATCGGTTTAACGAATCGATAATTACATCGTAAATTCGAGTAAACTCTTTCGTATCATAAGAGTAATAGGACACGCAAGAGTCAAATTGCTCACGTGTAATGTTGTATTTCTTGTATATTGAATTGTAGTAGTAGCTTGGACGAAAATTTTCACCCGAGCGAAAAATATTTTGGGTGTTTAAAGTTCCTTCAACGATATGAATATCAATAAGCATGTTAATGAATTGATCTTCATTTAACTGAGGAGCGGGTTTTTTATTTTCTTTGCATGACGTGAAAAAGGTGAATGCACTGCAAATAAGGAAAAATAGGATCTTATTCATAAATTGTTTCTTGTTGATCTGAAAGCAAAGATAATAAATCGAATAGAATGTGCGAGAGTGATTGCTTTTAGCTTATTTTTTTTATCTTTTTATACAATTCAGAAGCGAAAACAAAATTGTTTAAATCCTGATTGTCAGTATTAAAAATTTCGTCTTTAGTTCCTTCCCATACCTTGTATCCGTTACTTATAAAAATAATTTTCTCACCAATTTCCATAACCGAATTCATATCATGAGTATTAATAATGGTAGTCATATTATACTCTTTTGTAATTTCCTGAATCAAATTATCAATAACAATTGCTGTTACAGGATCTAAACCTGAATTGGGTTCATCACAGAATAGATATCTTGGATTAAGAGCAATTGCTCTAGCTATGGCTACACGCTTTTGCATACCACCACTAATTTCGGCAGGAAACAAATGATTTGAGTTTTGAATGTTTACACGGTTTAAACAAAAGTTCGCACGATCCAGTTTTTCTTTTTCGCTCATATTTGAAAACATATCTAATGGAAAGAGTACATTTTCTTCAACACTCATCGAATCAAATAAGGCTCCACCCTGAAAAACCATTCCCATTTCCTTCCGAACCTCTTTTTTACTTTTCAAATTCATAGCAGTAAAATCTCTGTCATTGTAAAAGATGCTACCTGAATCAACATCATGCAAACCAATAATGGATTTCAACAAAACTGTTTTACCTGAACCACTCTGACCAATGATAAGATTGGTTTTACCAGCCTCGAAGGTAACTGAAACATCATTTAACACTTTTAAGTCGGCAAATGATTTATTTACATTACTTATAGTGATCATTTTAAAAGGATTTGTGTGAGTATCACATTCGCTAATAGAATAAGAATGCTACTATTTACGACTGCTTTTGTACTGGCTCTACCTACTTCTAATGCTCCTCCTTTTACGTAATATCCGTAGTACGAAGGAATCGCTGTAATAATAAAAGCAAATACAGCTGTTTTTATAAGAGAATAAGTAATGTAATAAGGTATAAAAGCAAATTGAACGCCATCAATATAGTCGGTGAAATTTACGGTTCCTGAAAGATAGCCTGCAAGTAAACCTCCTGAAATACCAACAAATACACTTAGTACATATAGGAACGGATTAATAAATATTGCGGCTATAATTTTAGGTAACACTAAATGGTTCGCAGAATTTATTCCCATAATTTCCAAGGCATCAATTTGCTCAGTTACCCGCATTGACCCGATTTCTGAAGCAATATTTGAACCTACTTTTCCTGCTAAGATTAAACCGACTATTGTCGATGAGAACTCAAGAATCATTGACTCTCTGGTTGTGTAGCCAACCAAATAATCAGGAAGGAATGGATTCTGCATATTATACGCGGTCTGTAAGGTTATTACAGCGCCCATAAACAAGGATATAATCACGACAATCCCAATCGAATTGATTCCGAGTTTATCAATTTCACGTAATATTTGCGAAAATAAAGTCTTGCCTTTTTCTGGTTTGGAAAATACCAGTACAAGAAATCTTGAGAATTTACCTACGTTTTCAAACAGATTCATAGTTGTTTTGCTTTACGATAAAATTACAAATTATTTATTTACCATCTTCTAGCTTAATGGTATCTATTGAATATTCTATTCTTTTTTGAATTGAGAAGGCTTTTCTGTAATTTAGAGTATAATTTTACGACTTGGATTCGAAGCTAAAAGCATGAGTTCAGATAAATATTTTCTAATGGATAAAAATAATTATTGTGTAATAATGGCCGGTGGAGTCGGTTCTCGATTTTGGCCTTTAAGTAAAAATAAACAACCCAAACAATTTCTTGATATTCTTGGAACAGGAAAAACTTTAATTCAGTTGACATTTGAACGCTTTGCTTCTGTTTGTCCTGTTGAAAATTTTTTCGTTGTTACCCATGCCAACTACAAAGAACTTGTATTGCAGCAACTTCCAGATATCAAAGAGGATCAGGTTTTGTTGGAACCCATTAGACGAAATACAGCTCCCTGTATTGCTTATGCCAATCATAAAATACTAAAGCGAAATCCGAACGCATCAATAATTGTAACTCCAGCTGATCATTTAATTTTAAATGAGACTAAGTTTTTATCGGTTTTGTCTAAGGGAATTGAATTTGTTCAAACAGGAAATCAATTATTGACCTTGGGATTACACCCTTCCAGACCGGAAACAGGTTATGGATATATTCAAGTCTCAAATAAAGCCGTTGAGGATTACGCTGATGTTTATCCCGTAAAAACATTTACTGAGAAGCCACATCTTGAATTAGCTAAAATATTTTATGAATCAGGAGAGTTTTTCTGGAACTCTGGCATTTTTTTATGGAAATTGTCTGTGATTCAGGAAGCATTTGATAAATATTTGCCAGATGTAAATGCATTATTTGCCAGTAGTTTCGAAAGTTTGGATACTCCACAGGAACAAGAAGTGATTGATAAGATTTACCCAGAATGCCAGAATATATCCATTGATTATGGAATTCTAGAGAAATCCGAAAATGTATTCGTTTATTGTTCCGAGTTTGGTTGGTCCGATTTAGGAACTTGGGGTTCACTTTACGAGCATACAGCTAAGGATTCTAATCAGAATGCAATTCAGGGTGAAAATGTGATGCTATACGAAACTAAAAACTGCCTTGTAAATGTACCAAATGACAAATTAGTAGTTGTGCAGGGATTGAAGGATTATATTGTTGTAGAAACGGATAATATTTTACTTATTTGTCCTAAACGGGATGAACAAGAAATCCGGAAAATTGTAAACGATGTTAAAATAACAAAAGGGAAAAAGTTTATATAAAAAAAGGACCTCTTGAGGTCCTTTTTTTTGTGATATATATTTTCTTTAGAATTCCCAAAGATCATGTTCGAATGTAAATATTTCATTCTTAATACGTTCAGCTTCAAGCATCGAGTTTAAACCAACAGTGTATTCGCTAATCTGACGATTGTTGTGAACATTGGAAATCTGCGAAATAAAACTCGAAAAATGTCTTTTTAAGAACAAATCATCAAATGAATAACGGGCTGCATCATTTTTAGGATTAAACACCTCATGAGAAGCAAGTAAAGGTCTGGCTTCTGGGAAATAGATCCAGAATAGCTTTTTCTGTTGAATACCATCTAAGTCTGAATCGCCTGCCTTGATATATTCACGAATTGGACAAATTCCAATGATTCGAACTTGTAAAGTAGATGTTTGCTTATCGAAGAACCATTGTTCTTTCACCATATACCTTTTTACATCATCCGTATGCATTTCACCAGAAAGAATCTTTTCTTCTAATTCTCCAGTGAATTTGTTTCGTTGAGTAATGGTGTCATTTTGCGCATCAAACTTCGAACGTATCTGATCAATGGTCATAGGAACCTTAAATTCATCATCATTTGTTTCGTAGGCGGTCAAGCCTTCGTTTTCAATGCCATACATCAAAAGGTCGATCAAACTGTAACGGTCATCTTCCGGTGTTGTTGGATAATACATAGGAAGGTTCATTTTTTCCCGTAAATCAACAAATCTCCATACTAACTTAGACCACATTACATCCGACTCACGTATATTTGAGTAGGGAATAGGTTTTCTATTTTTAATATGATCTTTTGTATACACACTTGTAGCATTTGTTTGTGCGCCTGAATAAGAAGCACAAATCAAAACAAGACCAATTATTAGTAATAAGCTTTTTTTCATAATATATAAATTTTATTACTCTATTCTAAATGAAATTGTAGGTAGGTTTCTGGTTACGCCATCTGGCCCCATTGCCCTAATATCTTCAATATATACTTTTTGACTTCTTTTTAAATTTTGGAACATGTCAATTTGTTCCTTTGTAAATACATCCGATCTGGATTCCTGATCAACAGTAAAACCTTTAACGATTGTTGAAACGGTAAAACCGGTAATTTTGAATTTTAAATCAAAGTCAAAATTTTCCATAATTGCATCTACACCAGTTTGTGCCAACAGTAAATTCTTTTTGATCTGACCACCATTCAAATCAGCTACCTTCGCAACAGGATCTGGAATTGGTTTCACTCTAAAATCTACTGTTCGTAATGGTCTCCAACCGTCTTCAAATTGTGCTTCTACTTGAACCGTGGCATTCTTAAAGGCAACTTTTGGACTGGCAATATAGGAATCTCCTTTTTTAATTAAACTACCATTTGTCATAGTTGCACGAACTCTATCTGAAGAAAAACCAGGAGCTGAAATGCTTACGGGATTATCCACACCAACATAGAAAACATTCATTTTTGTTGCTGATACTACCACGTTAGGTTCTGCTACTATGTAGGTTGATTTAAATTCATATTTTTTATCAATTCCAGATGGACTGGTGTAAGTGATAACACCTCCCCATGTCATTTCTCCAACTTTATCTGCTTTGGCTGTATAGATACCTCTTCCTTCTTCAAATCTTGTAATTAATCCTGCACGGTCAATTACAATTTTTGGATTTTGTGTTGTATCAATTGCAGCAAGGAAAACCTGAGCTTGGTATGTATCACCTTTCAAAATATAGTTAGATGGTGAAAAAACTTCCGCCCTTAATTTATTGAATTTAAAGGATTCTGCTTCAATTTGGTTGAATAGGTAGCTTACAATATCCGATTCGGTACTTCTAATATCTGTCTGAATTTTTGATAAAAGGGTAATGGTACCAATAAGAGGTGTGTGCGAAAATTGTATTGATTCCCAAGTATAATTAGGATCACCTTTAATTTGCTTTTTAGGCTTTTCAGTATTAAGAGTTTTTAAAATCGCTCTGCGAAGAGTTGAGTCCTTTTCTGCAATCTGACTTAAAACCATATTGCGATAAGTGTCTATTGATTCCCTTAATTTTTTACCTTGACCCAACACAATCATTATTTCAGCAGGAACATCCAAATTGTCTTTACTCTCAATGTTATTCATGTCATATTCACTGCCATCTGCTGATTTTACAATTCGATGTTTCAGAGAATCAATTAAATTTGATAATTTATTTGATTCTGATTTTATGATGTTCGCTTTATCCCAAGAGTCCTGAACTTTAGCGGGATTTGCGTCCAATGCATTTTCAAATTCAAAATATTTGGATTCATTTTTATCTTCAAATGTCTGAATGGTTTTTGCTAAACCATTATCAATAATAGTAAACGCATTAAGCACTTCGTTTGACACATTTATCGCTAACATTGCTGTTAGGAATAAATACATCATTCCAATCATTTTTTGCCTTGGCGTTTCTTTACAATTCGATGCTCCCATTTCAACTTAGCTTAACAGTTAAATTAATTTTTCTTTTTTAAATCCATAGCACTTAGCATGTTACCATAAATAGTGTTAAGTGCTGATAGGTTTTCGTTTAACTGTTCTGTCTCTTTTTTGTAAGCTTGTGCGTTTTGTAGTGTTGCAGTAAGAGTTTCAAGAACTTTACCCAAATCCTGATATACAGTTTTCGAATTAGTTATTTGCTCGTTGCTTTGTTTTAGTTGCAACTCGTAAATTGCGTTCAATGAAGACAGGTTGTTATTCAAGGAAGACATTGACCCATTAAATGTATTGCTGTTTTCCGAGATTTTACTGAATCCTGTTTGCAAAGATTTATCCAAATTTTGATAAGACTCTAACAACTTATTTCCTGATTCATTCACATTTTTAGCAAATCCTTCACCAGATAAAGAAATTGTTTTTGCAGTTTCTTGATAAGACTCCACTAATCTATTTCCTGATTCTGCAACATTTTTAACAAATCCTTCACCAGATAAAGAAACTGTATTTGCAGTTTCCTGGTATGAATTACTTAATTTTTGAGCCGAATTAGCTAATTCTTCACTTGACTCAGCATATTTATTTGAAAATTCTCCAACAGAGTTAGATGCTTTCTGAATACTTGCGATGTAACCATTAGTTGCAACAGCCGCTTCAGATAAGTTTGAAAGGTTTTCTGCAGCATTGGTTAATTTCGCAAGACCTTGACTTAAATTTGAAATTTTATCAGGCTGAACACTCATTTTCTCAAGAAGTGATTGTAGTTGTTCCAGTCCTTCAACCTGAACACCTCCTCCTCCGACACTACCTTCTCTTGGTTCCAGACCAATTAATTCAGGATATACCAAACTCCAGTCTGGTTGCTCGTGTGGTGGTTCAAAGGCTGAGAAGAAAAAGATTATAGCCTCTACAGACATACCAATTGTAAGAAGTTCTCCTGCATAAGGGTAATGTTGTATTTTAAAAAGTGCACCAATCAAAACTACAGAAGCACCCCAGCCATATACATAGCCCATAAATTTCTTCCATCTAGGAGATTGAACAAGTTCGGTAATATTCATGATCTGATAAGTTTGAAAAGGTCTAAATTAAATAGTTTACAGGCAATTTATTATCTACCTAAGTGAGTTCTAACACAGCGGAATCCAATATAAGATTTAGCAGTATCCTGATACTCGTAAGTTCTGGTAGC
>JAQBBZ010000300.1:0-12081 GCA_032125735.1 Labilibaculum sp. | reverse complement strand
GAAGAAACACTTACCTTAAATACTTTACAAGCAGCCGTTGCCGAAACGGGGCACTCAATTGATATTGTTTGGGTTTTAATAGCAACTGCACTTGTTATGTTTATGCAGCCTGGATTTGCAATGGCTGAAGCTGGTTTTACCAGATCAAAAAATACAGCCAATATCCTAATGAAAAATCTAGTTGATTTTGCAGTTGGATCTATTGCATTTTTCCTTATCGGATACGCACTAATGTTCGGAACTGATATTGGAGGATTAATTGGAAAACTTCCATTTATGGAAGATGTAAGACCTGATATAGATTTATCATTTTTAATGTTCCAAACCGTTTTTGCTGCAACCGCAGCCACTATCGTATCTGGAGCCGTTGCTGAAAGAACAGAGTTTAAATCCTATGTGCTTTTTAGTATTGTAACTACAGCTATTGTTTACCCAATATCAGGACACTGGATTTGGGGCGGTGGCTGGTTAAGTCAACTTGGATTTCATGACTTTGCAGGATCAACTGTTGTTCACTCGGTTGGAGCATGGATGGGTCTTGTTGGAGCAGCAATAATTGGACCTAGAATTGGAAAATACAACGGCAAAGTAAATGCGATTCCTGGCCATAACCTTACCTTTGCAGCCCTTGGTGTGTTTATTCTTTGGTTTGGATGGTTTGGGTTTAATGCTGGTTCTCAGTTGGCAGCTAACGGAACAGCTAATACTGTTGCAATATCTCATATTTTTCTAACAACCAATTTATCTGCTGCCGCAGCTACCTTAGGAGCACTATTAACTAGCTGGTTGCGATACAAACGCCCTACTCTTTCATTAACTTTAAATGGTTCGTTAGCAGGTTTGGTAGCAATTACTGCCGGCTGTGATATTGTATCGCCGGAAGCAGCTATTATTATTGGTTTAATTGCTGGTGTAGTTCTTGTGTTTGGAGTAGAATTTATCGACAGAGTTTTACGAATTGATGATCCGGTAGGTGCTGTAAGTGTACACGGAATCAATGGTGCTCTTGGAACTATTTTAGTAGGATTTTTCGCCAAAGAAGGTGGTGTATTCTACGGAGGAGGTTTCAGTTTACTAGGAGTTCAGGTTTTAGGAGTTGTTGCTGTTGCAGCATGGGCCTTGGGAACAGCATACATTATCTTTAAAATACTAAAAGTTACCGTTGGATTAAGAGTATCTGCTCGTATCGAGGAAGAAGGTCTCGACATCTACGAACATGGAGAAAAAGCATATCATTAGCATTTTCTAATAAACTCATCTCTCATAAATGGCAAGGCACAATAACTGTTCCTTGCCATTTTATTTTTGCGCAATAAGTTTTTTTGAGATAATTTGTAATTTCATATAAAATTCTACGTTAACCAGGAGTGAGTAATCACAAACTTTAAACCAAATTAAATCAAATGAAGAAAGTAAATGTATTTTTATTGGCCTGTTTCTTTTTAGTACTAAGCATAGGACAATCCGGATGTTATGGCCCTTTCCGCCTAACAAAGAATTTGCACGAATGGAATGATACTGTTGGTGACAAATTTATTAATGCGTTGGTATTTTTTGCATTTATTGTAATTCCAGTATACGAAGTTGCAGTATTTGTCGATGGAGTTGTTTTGAACACCATTGAATTTTGGACCGGAGACAATCCCGTTACAATGGGCGAAAATGAAAAAGATGTTCAAATTGTAAAAAAAGACGGCAATAAATATCGCATTACAGCCACACAAAACAAATTCCATATTGAACAACTACAAGGCGCCAACAAAGGAGATACTGCAGAATTGATTTTCACTCCTGAGAATAAGTCCTGGAGCTTAAAAGATGGCAATAAGGAACTTCAGAAACTTGTTGATCTAAACGTAGAGGCAAACTTAATTCACATCTACAAACCTAACGGACAGGTTGTAAGTTTTGACCAAAACACAAATAATCTTGCCTCAATTAAAGCTCAACTTGAAACAGAATCATTAAACTGGGCTCAAAAATAAACAGTAAGCCCCATGGCAAAATGAACTGCACCCCAAAAGTTTGACACAACATTTGGGATTCACTTCAAAATAGCTCTGGGGCTTTACTATAAAATAACCGCCTAAAAATTTTTCCCTTTAACTGATAGGTGTAACTTTATTAGTAATAGATTTAATTTAAGACAATATGAGCACAAAAGAAAAAGAATATTTCCGAAGTCTTTATTCAAAGCATTTTTTTGTCCTGATATTACTTTTATCAAACTTATTCTCTTTCGGCACACCGCTCAACAAATCTCCCAAAAACCAAAAAATAAAGCTACAACTTAAATACTTCCATCAATTTCAATTCGCAGGCTATTATGCGGCTGTTCACAAAGGATTTTATGCCGATGCGGGACTAAGTGTTGAATTAATTGAAGGAGGCACAATCAACTCAATAAATAAGGTGCTAAATGGTGAGGCTGATTATGGTGTAGCCGCTAACGACCTATTAATAGAACGCCTAAACAACAAACCAATCGTTTTACTCGCCTCAATATTCCAAAGTTCCCCATCCATATTTATTTGCCTGAAAGAATCAAATATCCACACCGCACATGATCTAATAAACAAAAAAATCATGCTGCTGGACGAATACCGGGATCCGGAACTAATGGCAATTTTTTATGAGGAAGGCATCCAAATAAATGACATCAACCGAATCACCACAACCTACAACATCAATGATTTAATTAATGGAAAAACAGATGCTCTAAATGCCTACTCCACTAACGAACCGTTTTACCTGGAAGAAAAAAATATCCCCTACACTATTATATCACCAAAAACATATGGAATTGATTTTTATGGTGACTGTTTATTCACAAGCGAAAAAGAAATAGCAAACAACCCAGAGAGAGTTGAATCGTTTTTAAAAGCAAGCAAAAAAGGCTGGGAATATGCCTTAAAGAATCAAGATGAAATTATTGATTTAATTCTCGCAGAATACTCGTCAAATATAACCCGACAACATTTAGAGTTTGAGGCGAATCAAATTAAAAAATTAATCCTGAACGAATATGTTGAGATTGGTCATATCAACCCAGGAAGATGGGAGAATATAGCCGAAATATGCTCTAAAATGGGAATGATCTCAAAAAACTACGATTTAACCGGCTTCATTTACCAACCCGAAACTTACAACACACCAAAATGGCTAAAATGGCTGCTTGGAATAGCTACTTCTCTTAGCGCTATTGTAATTGCCATATCATATTATCTATTTTTCTTTAACAAACAATTGCAAAAGGCGGTTGCAAAACAAACCTCAAAACTAAGTCGGAAAAATATTGAACTGCAAAATGAAATCTCAGAAAGAATAAGAACTGCTGCTGCTTTAAAGCAATCAGAAAAGAGATTTCGTGAGATGATTGAAAACCTGCCATCAGGTGCCATTTTGGTAGAAGAAGATGAAAGCCTGTTTACCAATAAAAAAGCATTTGAAATTACTGGGTTTACGAATTCTGAATTGCCAAATATCAACTCCTGGTTCTCTACCCTTTACCCAAAAAGTAAGGAGAAAAACATCCAATTGTATCTCGAAAATAAAATCATCAATTTCAAAAACGCTTCAATCGCAAGCATAACATGTAAAAATGGAGACATTAAGCATGTCGAATTCCATTCCTATAAATTTGACAATAAGGAGATTTGGCTGATGAACGACATATCAGAAAGATTAAAAACTGAAAATGCTTTAATCTCTAGTGAAAATAAACTGAGAACTTATATTGAGGAATCTCCAAACGGATTGGTAATTTTCAATTCAAACCGAAAGATAAATTTTGCCAACCAAGCATTTATTGACCTCATGGAAATTCATGAAGAAAAATTGGATCAGATATTCATTCCTGATTTCTTTTCACCTTCTCAACAAAAACAAAACCTAGAATTTCTTAACCAACTTTTAACCGAAGGCAAAACTCAAGGTGAAGTACTTATTCGAACAGTTACAGGAAAAGATATCCCCGTTTACATTAGTGCAGTGCGATTAATCAATCAGGAATTTTTGGCTTTTATTGTAAATATATCAGCAATTAAAGCGGTAGAGAATAAGTTAACCTCAGCCTTAAAACAAGCCGAAGAAAGCGATCGATTAAAATCTGCATTTCTGGCCAACATGAGTCATGAAATACGAACTCCTATGAATGGAATTTTAGGTTTCAGTCAGCTATTGCTTAAAGAAAATCTTAGTCAGGAAAAAAAGGAAAAATATATTGACATACTCACACAAAATGGAAACCAACTTTTAGGAATTATCGATAACATTATTGAGATATCATATTTGGAGGTTAATCAACTAAAAGTAAATCTTTCTATTTTTTCCATCCAAAAATTATTTAGCGATCTGCAAATATTTTTTGCGATCGATAAAAACAGATACAAGAAAGATCATTTAGAAATTATTTTTAACAATACAATCTCTCAAGAACAAGATCAAATATGTTCCGACCTAGGAAAAATAAAACAGATTCTTATCAACTTAATTAATAACGCTCTAAAATTCACAGAAAAAGGAACAGTTAGCATTTCGTCTCGAATTGAAAAAACCTTGCTTTATCTTACAGTTGAAGACAGTGGCATTGGTATTCCCGAGGAAAAACAGAATATTATTTTTGAACGTTTCGGCCAGGTAGAAAACATCTATACCCGTCAATTTGGTGGTGCTGGTCTGGGTCTGCCAATATCAAAAGGTTTAATAGAACTTTTGGATGGTGAAATATTTTTCGAATCGAATGTCGGAGTTGGTTCAAAATTTGAATTCTACATTCCTATTAACAAATAGGAAAAGAAGACAAGAACCCGCAAATCACCACCCATCAATTACATCTGAAACGACTAAAGAATTCTTATTGTTGAAGATGCTGACACCATTACCTTTTTTAAAAAAACTATTTGACAAAACGAATGCAGAGATGACAGTTTGCTCCAACGGACAAGAAGCAATTAACATCTGTCAATCAGGATATATTCCCGATTTAATATTAATGGACATACATTTTGCCTAAAGTAAATGGAATTAAAGCCACCTGCGTAACAAGAAAGATCCTTACAACCACACCGGTGATTGCACAAACGGCATATGCTTCGGATAAAGATAAAGAATTAGCAGTACAAGCAGGTTGTGATGATTATTTTTCAAAACCACTGGATTCAAATAAATGACCCGATCGAATAAGTCACTATTTTACGATTTAGACTTACTTTTTTTCACTTTATCCTTCTGATGAAGAAAGCCTTTACGCTCCATTTTACCCCAGCTTCTATTCCCCATCAAATATTCAATATTCCCTTTTACAGCAAAAAACAAACTGATGGGATGAAGTATAAATGGCTCCAACAAAGCCGCAATCCACAAGCGAAAAACATCCATTTTCCGTTCATAACGATGAAAAGTCAGCTCCTCGTATAAAATTGCCCATGTAGAGAAAAACACAGCAAAAGTATAAACAAACAAAGAGGTTATCAGTATGAAATTCAAACTTAAGTTGTCTGTAAAAAACAACACAATCATATATATGATACCAAGCACTTCAATGAGAGGGGCTAACCATTCAAATAAAAACCAGAACGGATAACCCAATAATCCCATTGCACCATATTGTGGTGAAAGAAATATTTTCGAATGATCTGTTAGAGTTTCAATCGTTCCACGAGTCCACCTACTCCGCTGTCTTCCAAACACTTTAAGACTCACAGGAGCTTCGGTCCAACACAAAGGATCTGGAACGTATTCTATCTTATATTTTTCGCGATTCTCCGACATATATCTTCGAATTCTAACAACCAGCTCCATATCCTCACCAATCGAATGTGCATAACCGCCACTTTGAACCACCACTTCCCGATCGAACATACCCATTGCTCCTGAAATAATAATCAATCCATCAAGCCGAGCCCAAGCCATTCGCCCCATTAAAAACGAACGGGTGTATTCCAAAACCTGCATTCTAGCCAATAAGTTTCGAGGAACCTTAACATCGGTTATTCTTCCATTTTCAACCATGCATGAATTTGCAATTCGCACAACACCACCCGCAGCAATTACTCTTCGATCAGTTCTTTCCAAAAATGGCTTCACCAACTTTAAAACTGCATCAGGTTCCAAAATAGAATCAGCATCAATAGCCATAAACAAAGCCTTATCCGACACATTAATTCCTGCATTCAAGGCATCTGCTTTCCCTCCATTCTCCTTATCAATAACTATTAAATTGGAATAAGTAGAAAGCATCGATTTATACACCCCTCTCACCTCTTTCGTTGGAATTTCCATATTGACTGCGAAATCGACCTTCTCCAATTTAAACGCTTCCTTTAAATCGTCAAAGGTTGAATCTGCACTTCCATCATTAATAACAATAACATCAAAATTATTATAATGAATTGTATAAATAGACTCTACATTATCGACAATGGTTTTTGATTCATTAAATGCGGGCACAAGCACCGAAACTGAAGGTGCTAAAGGAGAATCAAGGATAACATTATAATCCACAAAGCTATTCTTCTTTAAATAATAATTTAAAGCAAGCCCCGAAATGATACTTAGTACTGTATAACTAAAAATCAAAAGAAATGCATAGGAAATAAAAATCCTATCCAAAAAATAACTTATAAATCTTACAAATTCATCGTAATTCATATTCTTGGATCTAAAACATGATTGATTATCCTCTTCAATTCTTCATCCCCGGTTTCAGCAAGTGAGTTTAATTTACTTATTCCCAATTCACCAACAAGTGCAAGCGACTTACAACACTCCATTCTTATCTTAAACTCTTCATCATTAATATTTTTAAGAAGGAAATCCATTTCACTCTCCAAACACAATTTACCAATCGATCTTATGATATTAATCTGATTTGGAAGCTCTTCTAAAACAAACAGTTCTTTTAATTTAGCAACAGCTTCCTTACTCTCCAAATCAACCAAAGTTTTAATCACCTTACCCTTTACCAGATCATTGTCATGATTTAGCAACTCCAGTAGTTTTGGCGCAGCTTCCTTTTGTTTTAACACGCGAATCATATCCAGACAAAACATTACTACAGAATCGTTCCAGTGATCGAGCCACAAATGAAATTCAGGAATTTCAATCCGCTTTTTACGAATTAAATCAAAAACATTAATTTGCTCCCAAACAGTAAAGGGTTTTTCTTGCGAGTCTAAAAAAGCAAAAGGCACAAAAGGGAGTAGCTTTATTAATCCCATCTGAGACTCAATTCGAAGAACTTCATTGGGTCTCTTCAAAAAATCCATAATGTATTTATTATCACTTTTCACTCTCATGTGACTGAGTTCACGAATTCCCTTAATTTTATGATGCCATCTCTTATGAAGTTTCTTTCTGGAATCTTCATTTAATTTCATCTCCAGATACAAGCCTCTAATTTTACCACTTATCACCTTACTCTCAGCCGTATCAATAGAAATCAAAACAGCAGTCACTACCTTTCTATGAAATTTTGATTTAACACTTTTCAAATCTGCCAATTCTTTCTCCGACAAATCATCAATCAAAAATCGAACTACAATTTGAGAATACTTCTGAGATAATAACTCATTCTTCTTCTTCCGGTAAGAAATATATAATTTAGAAAACAAAATCGATGGCAGAAGAAAAACCAATGCGATAAAGAATACAATAATCATGTAAATGATCAGTCTATTCAAGGCATTGTATGGCAGGCGTTCAAATGTATAATCAACAAATGACTGAACCCTCTCAATTAGCAGCTTGATAAAATCAAAAAACACAAGCATAACATCCAGTATGCCTGAAGAATGCTCTAAAACACTAATTAAGTTGATATGTAGAAAATATAATTGCATCTTTTTAATTTCTCTTCTCTTTAATTCCCTATTCTTTTTTTACAAGCTTTATTCGTTGCTCAATAAACGATTCAAGATCAGGTATAAAAGCTCCGGTATCTTCCGTATTCACTATTGCAGAATGAATATTTGTCTCAAACTCTGCATCACGTACTAAAATTGATAAGACAACTTCACAGAGAAAGAAAGTACATCCCGCTTTTCATTAACCTGATACTCTTCCCGTTCATACCCAAATTTTAATAAGTACAGCAAACGATCTGTCTTCCCTAAGCGATCCTGATAAGACAGTCTGAATTTTTTACTTTTATATTTGTACACATCTGCGGACAAAAAATTCCCTCTTGCTTCATCAGGCGAAACACCAGTAGCTAATTCAAGTCCTATATAATTCTTCGAATTTCTTAAATACTTCCTTGCTTCCAACCAATACGATTGTGAGACATCACCATTTTTGGGGGTCAGGTAAGTGCGAAAAGAAAACCAGTAATTCCTGTAATATTTTTCCAGCGAAGCTGTATAAATGTAAATATTCTTATTTCCTGCATCAGAATTAAACTGAAGAAACCGCATACCTGCAGACACTCCAAATGCTTTCGGTAATTTATGATACAATTCTGCTCCGGCGCGATGTTTAGGAAATAAATTATCGGGAGAATAGCCATAATTTAAATACGCATAGCTATTTTTGGAAACAACTGGATATGCATCAACTTCAAATTGTTTTGCCACTTCATTTGACCAAAAGCTATCTCCTTCAGAAATTAAATCACCCAAATTAAGCTTTCCAATAATGGTACCCCAACTATTGCGGCGGGCCAATTGGAAGGAGCTAAGGTGCCACTTTCTCTTGTATGGCTTATTAAAATACTCATAGTCGTGCTGATAAATAGCTTTATAAATCATTCGGGATAACTTGTATTTTTTCATCAAAGCCAATCCTTCTTCATTATCTGGATTTAGAACCAACAATTCATCCAACACCTGTAAAGACTTATTCTCATCTCCAATATCTTGCAACAAGCTAGCTTTCTGAACTAAAAAGGCCTCTTCATTTGGATAGAACGATTGACCATATTCACAATAAAAAATTGCTTTATTAGGATCTCCCGCCCATTTTTCCAGATCAATCATGGCAAATATGGCATCACTATTATCAAAATCTTCGTCCAACACTTTCTGTAATTCCTCTCTCCCCAACTTAAAATCTTTATCCCAGGCGAAAGTCCTTCCTATCAATATTCTTGCATCGTAAAACTTCGGATTTTGATTCAAAATCTCATAACAAATGCTTCTGGCTTCTTCACGATTCCCGTCAAATGCCAGTTCTCTAGCGCGTTTAAATTCATCAGAGCTATTTTTTTCAGGCACTACATTTTCCTGAGCAAAGCTTTGCCCAGTTATGTAAATCATCAATAGTGTTAAAAGAGATAAAGATTTCACCATATAAATTTATTATGTATTTATCCAAAAATCATCATTCGTAATGATAACTCACAAATGTCTTATTTTAATTCTACTTTGCCTAAATAAAATTAAGCTTAATCGACATAAACCATACCCTCCGTCTTTCTTGCTGATATACTATCCATTACAGTCTCCATGAATGGTCTGTAAAATTTCCAAAAAAACATTTTCCTATCCTTTACTTGATTTGCATTATAAAATGCGCCACTTAATTTATTAATCCCATTAAAGTAGGAAGAATAGATTCCCATTTGGTTATCTGAAAAATCGCAGGCAAAATAAATAAAGCGATAATCTTCATCATGTTCCAGAATTGCCGGAAATCTTTTGGGCAAATCAAATTGATCCAATAAAGCCTTTCCCTCCTTGTTCACATCTAAGTTAAACCAGGCTAAAACATGATTGCGCGAATCGGTTGAATTAACATCAAACCAAAACGGATAATATATTGATTCGGGTACATTATATTGCAATTGGGTACTCAATTCACTCTCCAACACAGGAAAATGTCTGTTTAAATGTCTTTTGGCATCCAGAATAACAATTCTCTCTTTATTATCTACTAAAACAATTCCGGCATTTCTAAAATCATATTTTTTCTTATAATTCTTTTCATACAATTCCGGTACCCAACGAGGAATTTCAGGATCGAGAATTGTATCCAAAGTATGATAATATTTACCTACCCAACCACTCCATTTCACACCTAACAATTGCTCTGTTTGATTACGAATAACTTTGGAGGTAGGCGAAGCAAAAAAGTTAAACTCCGCAATAATCGTTTTGCCTTTTCTCTTCATCTCCCGCAACAAATCAAATTCTGCCTGTTGCAATCCGCCATAAAATAAGGATACGGTATCCTTCCCATAATCCGGATGATCTTTCCAATTGGTATTGTAAATTCCGTAGGTATCGGCAAAAAATGCAAGATCCAGGGAATCAGCAAGCGCAGACAAACCCCGCTTTTCAAAAATTCGTAAATCTTTTATTACATACCTACCATACTCCCCGAGATGAAAGCCATAAAAATCCTCTGCAAAATTATATTCCTCGCCATTAGCTTTTACCCAACGTTTTTGGTTGGCAACCCAAAAAAAAGAAAGGTGCTCCGAATAATTCTTGGTTGGCGTTGTTTTATCAACAACCAAAAGATTTATCTGAACCTTTTCTTTTAACTTCCAGCTAATCCATGAAATTACAGGAATCAGCAAAAACAAGAAAATTATTATTCGTAGTAATTTCCACATTTGTTCTTTTCTTTTTAAATTACTTGCAATATTCAACTTTATAACGGTTTTGTACAATATTAAGTTTGATTTATTTGACAAGTAATTTTTATTTGAGGACGTAAGGCTCCTTTTTTAACTTGACTGGTTTATTACAAGATTGAAAATTGTTCGACTTAATAGCTTAAATTACATTATTCATTTATTAACGAACTGTATTTTTCCATGAAAAACTTAATTCGAACAGCATATTTAATCCTTATAGGAATCTTTTTTCTTTCCTTTACTTCTTATTGCCAAAACACAGATAATCAAGAAAAAACTATGGAACAAAAATTAGCTGTCGTTTGGACAAGCGGTGACCGAGATGTGGCACTTAAAATGGTATTCATGTACACTTATAATGCTAAAAAAAATGGCTGGTGGAATGAAATTAACCTAATTGTTTGGGGACCTTCGTCAAAACTATTAAGTGAAGATGAAGAACTACAAAGCTACATTCGTAAAATGCAGGAAGAAGGAATATCTATTTTTGCATGCAAAGCTTGCGCAGATATGTATGGAGTTTCGCCTAAACTTAAGGAATTAGGGATTGATGTAAAATTCATGGGCGAACCGCTTACAGAATACCTTCAAAAAGACTATAAAGTAATTAGCTTTTAACGACACAACATGCTGAACGATAATATTTATGAGTTCCTACTCGAACTAAGAGAGAATAACAACAGAGATTGGTTTCATGCAAATAAGAAAAAATACGATAAGGCAAAAAAAGATTTTGAACTTTTCGTCGAACTCAGTATAGCACAGATAAAAGATATTGATCCTGACATATCAGGTTTACTTGCTAAAGATTGCATCTTCAGAATTTTTCGCGACGTTCGGTTTTCTGAAGATAAACGGCCATACAAAACACATTTCGGAGCCTTCCTTGCAAAAAGTGGTCGAAAAAGCAGATATGGCGGTTACTACATACACATTGAACCTGAAGCAAGTTTTTTAGGAGGAGGTTGTTACATGCCAGAAGCTAATGTTTTGAAAGCAATTCGCGAAGAAATATTCCACAATCCACTTGAATTCAAAGAAATCATCACGAATAAAGAATTCACATCTCACTTTCCTGAAATGTATGGTGAAAAACTAAAAACGGCTCCCCGAGGTTATCCTAAAGATTTTGAACACATTGACCTGCTCAATTTCAAAAACTACGCTGTGGGTAAAAAAGTACCGGATGATATCGTACAATCGGAGAAATTTTCCGTTGAGATTTTGAAATGCTTCACTAGTTTGTATACGCTTAACAGCTTTTTAAATCAGATCGTAGAAGATTTATAATACTCACTACTCTTTTTATGTTGAGATAAGCTCATTAAATTCAGACGAAAAACAACAAAATATCAAAGCTTTTCATTTAGGATCAGATTAAATGCAATCTCCTAAACGAAAAGGTTTTTCATTAATAATTACTAGTATTATTAAATTCCTTACATCAATTCCATTTTGAGAAATCGAACCGACCAAGGATTTAGATTCATTCTTTTATGTTC
>JAQBBZ010000299.1:0-2686 GCA_032125735.1 Labilibaculum sp. | reverse complement strand
AATATCTATCTCTGTTTTTTCCTTCTGATTTTGGGAGAGTTGTACGAAAACTTTCGCCGCCATTGTTCCAACAATGTAAGACCCATCGAAAATCTTCTGACTAACACTAATGTTAGCTGAACTAGTATACCGTTGTCCGAATTTAATTGGAGTATAAGTTCCCGGTGTGCCTCCAAAAAACTCAGCAGGTAGCAAAGAGACCGATAAATCAAGATTATTGTTATAGTCGGCAGAAGCTTCAATTTGTGGTAAACCATCTGCAATTGTTTCCCAAACCTTTTTTCTGGCTACTTGTACATCATATTCAGTGCCCTTAACTGCATATGAATTCTCCAAAGCATATTTTTGTGCTTCAGCTAAAGTGAATTTTAAATTGGATTCAGTTTGTGCTTTTGTGGGAGTACTGAAACCAATAACAATCACCATTAATGTGAGTAGGATGTTTTTCATTGTATTACTTAAATTTATTTTTAAAATATTCGATTCCTTTATTTGTACAAATACCATGAAGATGATAAAGAGTCAATTCACGGTGGATATCTATATTAAATACTTCGTCGATTGAAAAAACCTGATATTCGCTTATACCTAGATTTAAGTAGAAGCCAACCAGATTTTTACTAATGAAATCAATATTTAATTCAGGTCGATATAATCCTTCATTAATTCCTTTTTGCAGATTGTAAAGAATCTCCATTTTGAATTTCTTAATTTTTTCCTCTTTAAATTTCAACCATATTTCCGGATAATACTTTTTTAGATCATAGTCAAGAGAATCGCATTTTTGAAGAATCTTTTCATTTATAAATTTGAAGAATTCAAAATATTGATCGATGGCGTTTAAATTGATTATTTGATCAGATTTAAACGAAAACAGCGGATTCTTGATTTCCCACTCGCAGGCTTCATTAATTAATTCATTTTTGTTGGCGAAATAATTATACAGTGTTTTTTTTGACATACCCATTTTGGAGGCAATGTCATCCATGCTTATACTTTTAATACCATATTGGAAAAATAAAGTCCAACTAGTACTAATGATATTTATTTTTTGCTCATTCATGATGCAAATATAAATCAATAAAAAACTCTGGAAACTATGTTGGTGTTAAAAGTTTCCGTGTTTTGGGTTAAATTTTAATGCCTCTAATTTTTATATCCATCAAATGACAATAAAAGTAAATATCTTGTTCGCTTTTAAGTAAGCTTATTAGGTAACTATTACATTTTTATCGGTAAATGGATGCTTGATACGATTTGCATAAATTAAACATTTGAATAATAAAATTTTAGTTTTGCGGTTATTAATGGAAAGACAAATACAATGAAAAATATTTTCTGTTTTCTTTTGTTCGTAATTCCTTGCCAGGTGTTTGCACAAGCGCCTTTGGTTGGAGGTAATCGGATCGATTATTATAGTTCATGGACAGAACGTGGAGCCAAAGTGGTTCCCATGAATGAAATTCACCTTAGTGCCTTATCAGTAAGTCGCTATGGCAATTACCCCAAAACAGAAATTAATTCTCAGTTATTAATTTTTCCCTTTGTTCCTAATGTTGGAGTGAAACACGAATGGTTTGGTGAAAATACAATTGTTTCCACTCAGCATACCTTCTATTATCCCACTTTAGGATTAAAATGGGCAAGGAGTAGTGGGTTTCAAGATCAAATCCCGAAATCATCAGAGATTCCACATATTTTCACTTTTAGAAATGAGTTGCTCGTTAGTCATATAATTAATCCACAGCCTAAAGATTGTTTTATAAAAGTTCCCGATTTAGTTCTTACAGGAAGACTCGGTTTTGATTTTTCGCTAACAGCAGGTGACTCTCAAATTCCATTGCTTGATTATCATTTTTTATACCACCGAACAGCATCCTATCATAATAGTCAGAAGCTGTTTTTTACAGGAATAGAGTTGGATGGTAATGTGTATAAGAATTTTAACTTTTCGATCAACGCAGATTATTATTCTATTGATTTTAATGGTGAATGGGCTGCTGAAAGTCAAGGAAAAATTCATTGGCATCGCGATAGTCAGTTTTCCGTTTCGGGCGGATATAAAATGTACTATTTAAATACAAATTACGGAACTCAGTTTTTGGCCATGCCGGTTATCGATTTTGTTTTTAAATTGAATCACCGAACCCGACTTCAGAATGGGCTGTTTAAAAAATAAAAAAGCCATTCTGTTAAAGAATGACTTTCTATTTTATTCGTGATATAAGCTAGTGTACAAATATCGTTTTATATTTCTTTTGGGAGTTTTTTTAAATTCCTCAGGAAAAACAATGATTCTGGATATTTGCATATAAGCAGGAAAGCTTTTGTTCAAAATCTGCTTGTCTTTATTAAGTGCTTCTTCAATTTCTTCTTTGGTTAGTCCTTCCGCATCGCAAGCTTCGTAATCCGGATAAATCAATGCAATTAATTTATGATCTTTATCATCGGTAACAATTGATTCCTGAATAAAGGGCATGTTATTTAATTGTGCCTCAATTCCTTCAGGATAAATATTCTGTCCCGATGGACCAAGCAACATATTTTTACTCCTGCCTTTTATGTATATATTGTTGTCCTTATCAATGATTCCCAAGTCACCAGTTCCTAACCAACCATCTTTATCAAGAGCTTCTTTTGTTGCTTCCGGGTTTTTATAGTATCCTTTCATAACGTTGGATCCTTT
>JAQBBZ010000298.1:0-20148 GCA_032125735.1 Labilibaculum sp. | reverse complement strand
AAGTAATTCATCTGCAATTTTTGCCCTGAATCTGTTTTTAGGTTGGACGTTCATCGGTTGGGTAGTTGCTTTGGTCTGGGCGTTGACTAATGATAAATAAATTTCTCTTTATCTTGACTTAATACCGTTGATTGTTCTCTTTCTGAAATTGGAGTTTCATTTGACGTTCAAAAGTGGCTTAATTGATAAAAACAGCTATTTTATTTTCAAAAACGGCACTAAAACGGCACTGAGGTATAAAAAAAGGAGTCAGGCAAAACAGTCTAACTCCCTGATTAACAATTGGTCGGGGCGAGAAGATTCGAACTTCCGACTCCACGCCCCCCAGACGTGTACTCTAAACCTGGCTGAGCTACGCCCCGATAATTGCGAAAGCAAATATAGTTTATGTCTAAGAATTGTCAAAAAGAAAACAGCTGAAAGATTCGAGTAAATTGATCTTAGCATCTACTTTTTCTATGAATAAACACACTTGTAGTTATCTAGATATTTTGTAGATTTGCTACTCGAAACTTATTTAGAAACAGAATAATTAACATATATGGAGTTTAAGTCGTTGAATTTGAAGGATACAAATCCTGCTGCACCTGAGGGGGATGTGGAAAATGTAAAATGTCTGATTGTTGGATCTGGTCCTGCCGGTTATACTGCAGCAATTTACGCAGCAAGAGCAAATTTAAGCCCTGTGTTAATTGAAGGTTTACAGCCTGGAGGACAATTGACTACCACTACCGAAGTCGATAATTTTCCAGGATATGCCGATGGAGTGACTGGCCCGGCTATGATGGCTGATTTAAAAAAGCAAGCGGAACGTTTTGGGACAGATTGTCGTTGGGGACTTGTTACTTCAGTTGATTTTTCTTCTTATCCACACAAAGTGATTGTAGATGGCAAGAAAGCAATTGTTGCCGAATCGGTAATTTTGGCTACTGGTGCTACCGCGAAATATTTGGGTTTTCCAACCGAAGAAAAATACATGGGATCTGGTGTTTCTGCTTGTGCTACGTGCGATGGTTTCTTTTATCGCGGATTGGATGTTGCAGTTGTAGGAGGGGGTGATACCGCTGCCGAAGAAGCAACCTATTTGGCTGGTTTGTGTAAGAAAGTATACTTAATTGTGCGTAAAGATTATTTAAGAGCTTCAAAGGCTATGCAGGATCGTGTAGCTCGAACAGCAAATATCGAAGTACTTTACGAGCACAATACCAAAGAGCTTTATGGCGAAGGAGTAGTGCAGGGAGCTAAGTTGATTAAGAGAATGGGCGAGGCCGATGAGGAAGAGGTAGACATCAAAATTGATGGTTATTTTGTAGCAATTGGACACACTCCTAATTCAAAAATATTTAGTGAGTATGTGAAAACAGATGAGCAAGGTTATGTATTAACCGAGCCAGATACTACCAAAACAAATGTTCCAGGTGTGTTTGCGGCAGGCGATTTAAAAGATCCTCATTACCGTCAGGCGATTACTTCTGCAGGTTCAGGTTGCATGGCAGCTATGGATGCTGAAAGATTTCTTTCCGAAAGAGAATAAGAAATAATTTTAATATATATACCCGGCTAAAGTTTAGTCGGGTATTTTTTTGCACAAAAAAAACGACATCCTTTCGAATGTCGTTTTGATTGTATTGTTTAGAATACTATTGGTTGAAAATATCAGCAAATTTCTCGTTACTGTATTTTCCATCAGCAAGTTTCTTTGCAACCTCTTTAAATGCGTTAACAGTGTACTCAACATCTTCTAAAGTGTGCATTGCAGTAGGAATCAATCTAAGTAATAATTGTCCTTTAGGAATTACAGGATAAACCACGATAGAACAGAAAATATTGTAATTCTCTCTCAAATCCATAGTTACCTGAGTTCCTTCAGCAACACTACCCGATAAGTAAACAGGAGTTACAGGAGATTCAGTTACTCCGATGTTTAATCCTGCTTTAGTTAATCCTGTTTGTAATGCATTGGTTACAGCCCAAAGTTTCTCACGCAATTCAGGAGAATTTTTAAGTAATTCCAAACGCTTCAAAGATCCTTCTACAATAGGCATTGGCAATGATTTCGCAAAAATCTGAGATCTCATTGTGTATCTTAAGTAAGTACCAACTTCTTCGCTGCAAGCGATAAAAGCACCAATACCCGCCATTGCTTTCGCAAAAGTACTAAAGTGTAAATCTACTTTATCTTGAACACCAAAATGCTCAATTGCACCAGCACCAGTTTTTCCCATCACACCAAATCCGTGTGCATCATCAACTAGTAAACGGAAGTTGAAATCGTCTTTAAGAGCACAAATTTCATCCAATTTACCAAGGTCACCAGCCATTCCGAATACACCTTCAGTAATTACAAGAATACCACCACCTGTATTTTCTGTCCATTTGGTAGCTCTCTCCAATTGTTTACGGAGATTTTCCATGTCGTTGTGCGGATAAACGAAACGTTTTCCAGCATGAAGTCTCAATCCATCCATGATGCATGCATGAGATTCAGAATCGTAAACAATAACATCATGACGATTTACAAGAGCGTCAATGATTGAAACCATTCCCTGGTATCCAAAATTCAAAAGGAATGCATCTGGTTTTCCAACGAAATCGGCCAATTGAGCTTCCAGCTCTTCGTGACGACTTGTTTGTCCAGACATCATACGGGCTCCCATTGGATAAGCTAATCCCCATCTTGCTGCTGATTCAGCATCTTCTTTTCTTACTTCAGGGTGATTTGCTAATCCGATGTAGTTATTCAAACTCCATGTTAAAACCTCTTTCCCACGAAATTTCATTCTTGATCCAATTTCGCCTTCCAATTTAGGAAATGCGAAATATCCATGAGCTTGCTTAGCGTATTGCCCTAGATTTCCTTTTTTTGAGGTAACTTTGTCAAATATATCCACAGTCTATGCTTTTTTTGAAATGTTTTTAATGCAACTGTGCAAAAGTAATGTTTTTTGGAATTTTAGCAATAAATTATAAAGAATTGTATAATATGAGTAGAAAGTATCCTATTTTTCGCTCGAAAACTATATCTTTGCAAAATGCAAAAAAATAGAGTAGCTATACATATGAAGAAAATTGTTTATGTTTTTTTACTGTTCGCCTTTGTTTTAGGTGGATGCAGCGAATATCAAAAACTGCTAAAAAGTACCGATAATCCATTGAAATATAAGAGAGCTATTGAATACTATAATGCAGAGGAGTATGTAAAAGCTTCAACTCTTTTCGAGGAGTTATTGCCAATTTATAGAGGGACAAGTAAGGCGGAAACAATTAGCTACTATATTTCTTACTGTTCATATGGTTCCGGAGATTATATTGGAGCAGGATACTTTTTTAGAAATTTCCTGAAAACATTTCCAGATAGCCCGTATTCAGAAGAGAGTTTGTATATGAGTGCTTATTGCTATTATTTGGAATCTCCAAAGCCGAGATTGGATCAGACATCAACTAAAGATGCTATTGACGCTTTACAATTATATGTAAATCGTTACCCGAATTCTACTAGAATTCCAAAATGCAACGATTATATTGATGAAATGCAGGATAAGTTGGTTTTGAAATCTTTCTTGAGTGCAAGAAATTATTACGACAGAGAACACTTCCCTGCAGCAATTGTTTCTTTGCAGAATAGTCTTAAAGATTACCCTGGTTCATCATACCGTGAAGATTTATTGTTCATGTTATTAGAATCACGTTTCGAACTGGCATCAAAAAGTGTTGCTGATAAGCAAAGAGAAAGATATAATCTCGCAAAAGAAGAGTATTTTTCTTTTGTAGATGAATTCCCTGAAAGTAAGTACCGTAAACGTGCTGAAAAAATGATTGAAGGTATCGAAGCCTACTTGAGTAAGTTTAATACGAATATTTAAAAATAGATCTAATTCTTTTATAGTATGGATTACAAAAAAACAAATGCAGCAAGTTCTACAATTACCCGTAACATGACTGAGTTAAGTGAAGAAGTGGGTAATGTGTACGAATCTGTAGTGATTATGGCAAAGCGTTCTAATCAAATTGCTGTTGAACTGAAAAGTGAACTGAATAAGAAGTTGCTCGAGTTTGCATCTTATACAGATAACTTGGAAGAGGTTTTTGAAAATCGCGAGCAGATTGAAATCTCTAAATATTACGAGAGATTACCAAAGCCATCTTTAATCGCAATTGAGGAATTTATTAATGGGGAAATCTATTACAGAAATCCTGCAAGAGAGGTTCAAACAGAAGATTAGTTACGAAATAGTTTATTAGTTCCCTTTGTTACAGAAGGGGACTTTTTATTTTTAAGTCTGGTTTATGTTAAAAGATAAAAATATTATTCTTGGTGTTACTGCAAGTATTGCTGCATATAAAGCGGCTTCTTTAGTACGTTTATTTGTAAAAGAAGGCGCAAATGTAAAAGTGATCATGACCACCTATGCAAAGGAGTTTATTTCTCCGGTAACCATGGCTACTCTGTCCAAAAATACCGTTTTATCAGATTTTTTTAAACATGATGATGGAACATGGAATAGTCATGTAGATCTGGGCATTTGGGCCGATTTGCTGATTATAGCACCAACTACAGCGAATACAATGGCCAAAATGGCTCATGGTATTTGCGATAATTTGCTTTTAACTACTTATCTTTCAGCGAAATGTCCGGTTATTCATACTCCTGCGATGGATTTGGATATGTTTAAGCATCCTGCAACATTGCGAAATATGGATATTTTGAGATCCTATGGTGATTTGTTTATTGAGCCATCAAGTGGTGAGCTGGCAAGCGGACTTATTGGTAAAGGCAGAATGGAAGAACCAGAAATAATCCTTCAGAAAGTGATTGATTTCTTCGATTCTAAAAAAAAAAGCTAACCAATAAAAAGGTTTTAGTAACCACCGGGCCTACCTACGAGAGAATTGATCCTGTGCGTTTTATTGGCAATTTCTCTTCTGGGAAAATGGGCTTTTCGATAGCCGAAGAGTTAGCCTCGCAAGGGGCTCAGGTTGTTTTGATTAGCGGGCCTACCTCTTTAAGTACTCAAAATCCAAATATTGAACGTATTGATGTTGTTTCTGCTCAGGAAATGTACGAGGCATCGCTAAAGGCTTTTCCAACTTGTGATGGTGGAATTATGACTGCTGCTGTCGCAGATTTTACACCAGTAATTACCGAAGACAAGAAGGTGAAACGGGGCAAGGAAAACTATTCCATCGAACTAACTCCTACAAAAGATATTGCAGCATCTCTGGGTGCTGTTAAAACTACCAATCAGTTTTTAGTTGGTTTTGCATTGGAAACGAATAATGAAGAATCGAATGCCAAATTGAAATTGGAAAAGAAGAATCTCGATTTTATTGTTCTAAACTCTTTAAATGATAAAGGAGCCGGATTTCAGTATGATACCAATAAAATAACGGTGATTAATAAGTTTGGCGAGTGTAAGAAATTCGAATTGAAAAGCAAAACAGAGGTAGCGAAAGATATCGTTAATGAATTGATTGCATATTATGAAGAATAAATGTTGGTTCACTTCCGTTTAAATTTTTAACTTTAGCTGTTAACTTTTGAAAATCAATTATGCGAAAACTCTTCATATTACTATTTGCTTTTTTCATCTCGATTCCTTTGTTTTCTCAGGAGTTAAGATGTAATGTTCAAATTTCAAGTCAGCAAATTCAGGGAACTAATAAGCAGGTTTTTAGAACGCTTCAAACCTCGGTTTACGAGTTTATGAATACCAAGCGATGGACAGATCATGTTTATGATTACGATGAGAGAATTGAATGTACAATCCTAATTAATCTAAACACTCAGGTATCGGCTGATGAGTTTAAGGGAACGGTACAGGTTCAGGTAAGTAGACCCATATTCAATTCATCTTATAATAGTGTATTGCTAAATCTTAAAGATGATGATGTACAGTTTAAGTATGTGGAGTATGAAGCTCTAGAGTTTAACGAGGCAACTACACCTTCAAGTTTAACTGCATTGTTATCGTATTATGCTTACATTATTTTAGGTTTGGATTACGATACCTACTCTATGGAGGGAGGTAGTGTCTATTATGGTAAAGCTGAGGAAATTGTGAATAAAATGCAAAATTCAAATGTAAAAGGATGGAAAGCATTCGAAAGCAGAAAAAACAGATATTGGTTGGTTGAGAATATATTAAATAATGCTTATAGTCCGGTGCGGGAATGTCTTTACCGATATCATCGCTTAGGTTTGGATAATATGGGCGAACGTTTAACCGAGTCACGTGCAGAAATCGCCGAGAGTTTGCGTTTACTCCAGAAAGCATATCGTGCAAAACCAGGATCTTTTGTTCTTCAAATATTTTTTGATGCCAAAGCCGATGAGTTGGTAAATATTTTTTCTGAATCCTTTACGGATGAGAAGAAAAGAGTTTTCAATATTCTAAGTGAAATTGATCCTGCTAATATTTCAAAATACAATAAAATAATAGGGCAAATAGAGAAGTAAGTCTATTTTTGGAATAAATTTGTTTTGCTCAGTTTCCATTCTCATTTTTAATATTCTTATGCTTCAATCCATATCCATTCAGAATTATGCTTTAATCAATAAGCTAGAAATTGAATTTTCAGATGGTTTTTCTGTAATTACAGGAGAAACAGGTTCAGGTAAGTCTATTTTATTAGGAGCTTTGTCTTTAGTTCTAGGGCAAAGGGCCGAAGTGAATGTTCTTAAGGATAAAGAACAGAAGTGCATTATAGAAAGCTCATTTTCTATTGCCAGATATAAATTAGAACAATTTTTCGATGACAATGAATTGGAATATGAAGATGAAACCTTATTGCGAAGGGAGATTCTTCCCAATGGCAAAAGTCGTGCTTTTATAAACGATTCTCCTGTTAATGTAAAAGTCTTAAAAGAATTAGGCTTTCGCCTGATTGATGTACATAGCCAAAATCAGAATTTAGTGATTGGTAGTTTTGAATATCAGGTTGGTATTGTTGATACTTATGCTGGGAATTCAGAGATGTTGAAAAAATATCAGGAATGCTTCGATCAATTCCAAAAACTAAAACAAGAGCTTCGTAAACAAGAAGAATTAGCAGTTAAAGAAAAAGCTGATTTGGATTATTTTCAGTTTCAGTTAGAGCAATTAATCGATGCAAAATTGCTTGCCGGAGACCAAATTGAGATGGAGGCCGAGTTAGCGACTCTTACTCATGCCGAGGAGATTAAAACCGGTTTAGTTAAGGCGTTCGAAAATCTTTCGGAAGGAGAATTTCCTATAATTACTCAATTGAAAGAGGCACGAAATGCCATGGCTCAAATTCAAAAGGTATTTCCAGAAGCAGATAGTTTTTATGAACGATTAGAGAGTGTCTATATCGAATTGCAAGATCTGGCGCAGGAATTGGATCGAAGTAATGAATCCGTTGAGTTAGATCCTTCAAGAATCGAGTTTTTGAATGAGAAATTAGATGCAATTTATTCTTTACAACAGAAGCATCATGTAAATTCGGTGGAGGAATTGATTCAAATTCGTGAAGAATTAATTCAAAAAATAGATAAAATTGTTTCGGGCGACGATTTCATTGAAGATTTGAAGAAGCAATTAAATCAGCAACGAGAATTACTTCTTGAATTGGCTGAGAAGCTTACAGATACTAGGTTGAAGGTGATTCCGGCTATTGAGAAAACAATAGTTTCTCAACTAGTTCAGCTTGGAATCCCTAATGCAAACTTTAAAATTGACACGCAGATTAAAGAAGATTTTCAGTATTTAGGGCGTGATTATTTAAGCTTTTTGTTTAGTGCCAATAAGAATGGTCAAATAGAGGAAGTGCAGAAGGTTGCTTCGGGTGGCGAGCTGTCTCGACTGATGCTGAGTATCAAGTATTTAATATCATCATCTACCGCCTTACCATCCATCGTTTTTGACGAAATTGATACCGGAGTTTCTGGTGAAATTGCTGATAAAATGGGAACCATGATGAATAAAATGGCGGAAAATATTCAGGTAATCAGTATCACTCACCTTCCTCAGATAGCAGGAAAAGGAAAGAATCATTATAAGGTTTATAAGGAAGATGATGAGCTTGAAACCTATTCAAACATTGTACTCCTCGATCATCAAAGCCGAATTAATGAGCTTGCTAAAATGCTAAGCGGAGCTGACCTCACGCAGGCCGCTTTGGAGAATGCTAAAGTGTTACTAGGCAATTAATTAAACCTGCAAGTATATCATTAAAGAATTTATTCAGTCTTAATTAATGACCTTATTTAGGATCATTCTTAATTTAAAGTGTTATCTTTGAGGCTGAAAAAAATGATAATTATAAAGTATGTCGTATAATTTATTAAAAGGAAAAAAAGGGATTATTTTTGGTGCCTTGAATGAAATGTCTATAGCATGGAAAGTTGCAGAACTTGCCGTGGCTGAAGGAGCCGAGATTGTTTTGACAAATACTCTTGTTTCCATCCGAATGGGCACAATTGATGAATTGGCTATAAAATGTAATGCTCAAGTAATTCCTGCTGACGCTACAAGTCCTGAGGATTTGGAAGTGTTATTCACTAAATCAATGGAGATTTTGGGTGGTAAAATCGATTTCGTTCTTCACTCAATTGGCATGTCGCCTAATGTTCGTAAGGGACTTGCTTACGATGAATTGAATTACGAGTACTTGAAAAAAACATTGGATATCTCTGCTATTTCTTTTCACAAAGTATTACAAACAGCTAAAAAGCTGGATGCAATTGCTGAGTGGGGATCTGTAGTTGCCTTAACTTATGCTGCGGCACAAAGAACCATGTACGAATACAACGACATGGCTGATGCTAAATCAATGTTAGAGTCAATTGCCAGAAGTTTTGGTTACATCTACGGACGTGAGAAAAGTGTGCGTATCAATACCATTTCGCAATCACCAACTATGACTACTGCTGGTAGTGGAGTTAAAGGATTCGATTCTTTAATTGATTTCTCGGAGCGAATGTCACCTCTTGGGAATGCTACTGCTGAAGAATGTGCTAATTACTGTATCACTTTGTTCTCAGATTTAACAAAGAAAGTTACCATGCAGAATTTATTTCATGATGGAGGCTTCTCAAGTATGGGTATGAGCTATAGAGCTATGAGTCAGTATAATAAGAGTTTTGATCCTTGCGATTGTAAAGAATAATAATAAGCTAAATATTATCTTTTGAATCCGGATTTAAAAATCCGGATTTTTTTTTGCAAAAATACTGAATTCAGAAATGTATAGATTTTTAAAATCTACTGATAATATGTACATTTGCCCTTACTTTTCCAAAAATAGAATTGGAATAAAAAAGCAAAACAAAAAATAGTTGATGACCACAAAAGCAACAAATATCCATCCTGTGTTTGATCGAATTTTAGGAAGGGACGAGAAGGAGGGATTTTTAAATCAAAATTCTAAGGTTATTTGGATGACTGGTCTTTCCGGATCAGGTAAAACGACTATCGCTATTGGCGTGGAGAAGGAGCTTCAGAAACGGGGTTTTTTGACACAAATTCTCGATGGAGATAATATCCGTACAGGAATTAATAAAAATTTAGGTTTTTCGGATGAAGATCGCACTGAAAATATCCGAAGAATTGCTGAAGTGTCGAAGTTGTTTTTGAATTGTGGAATCATCACAATTAATTGTTTTGTGAGTCCTACTGCAGATATTAGAGAGGTTGCAAAGGAAATAATTGGGGGAGAAGATTTTTTGGAGGTGTATGTGAATGCGTCCTATAAAGTATGTGAGGAGAGAGACGTAAAAGGATTGTATAAGAAAGCCCGAAATGGAGAGATTAAAAATTTCACCGGATTGGATGCACCTTTTGATGCACCTGAGAATCCTTTTTTGGAAATCAAAACCTCTGAAATGACTCCAGAGGAGTCGGTAGAAAAAGTAGTGAATGCTATTTTACCTCGGTTAACAAGAAATTAGTGAAGTTGAAAGTCAAGTAGACTTTATTTATAAGGCTGTTTTAATATAGTCTGTTAGAAAGCAAATAAAATATTTTCGAATGAAGGAATACAAAATTAGTCATTTAAGAGAACTGGAAGCTGAATCTATTTTTGTGATTCGTGAAGTTGCTGCTCAATTTGAAAATCCGGTTATGTTATTTTCCGGAGGTAAAGATTCTATTATCATGTTTCATTTGGCTCGTAAAGCTTTTGCTCCTGCAAAAGTACCTTTTGCAATGATGCATATTGATACAGGACATAATTTCCCAGAAACAATAGAGTTTAGAGACATGTTGATGGAGAAAACGGGAACTCGTATCATTATTCGTTACGTTCAGGATTCTATTGATCAGGGAAAAGCTACTGAAGAAACTGGATTTAATGCGAGTAGAAACAAGTTGCAAACAGTTACTCTTTTAGATGGTTTAGAAGATTTAAAAGTAGATTGTGCAATGGGTGGTGGTCGTCGCGATGAAGAAAAAGCCAGAGCAAA
Source organism: Labilibaculum sp. (assembly GCA_032125735.1). GTDB lineage: Bacteria > Bacteroidota > Bacteroidia > Bacteroidales > Marinifilaceae > Labilibaculum. The sequence continues at coordinate 9,725 of JAQBBZ010000298.1, read as the reverse complement.
AGAGCGTTTTTTCTCTCACAGAGATGAGTTTGGTCAGTGGGATCCAAAAAATCAGCGTCCTGAATTGTGGAATCTGTTTAATGGCAAGAAACACATGGGTGAACATTTTAGAGTATTCCCAATTTCGAATTGGACTGAAATGGACGTATGGCAATATATTTTCCTTGAAAATATTGAAATTCCTAATTTGTACTTTTCTCATGAACGTGAGGTGTTTCAAAGAAACGGAACTCTTTTGGCAAAAAGCGATTGCATACCAATGCGACCAGGCGAAATGACTGAGAAAAGAATCGTAAGATTCCGTACTATTGGAGATGCTACTTGTACTGGAGCTGTTGAATCGAAAGCTGATACTTTAGAGGAAATTATCGAAGAAGTTGCTGCGACAAGAACTACGGAACGTGGAACCAGAGCTGATGATAGAAGATCGGAAGCTGCGATGGAAGATCGTAAGAAAGAAGGATATTTTTAAAAATTGAATGTGAGGCTAAAAGCTAGAAGCTAACGGCTAAGAGCTAAAAATATAGATATGTCAGAGAAATCAGCAGGATATTTAGATATGGAACTTTTACGATTCACCACTGCAGGAAGTGTTGATGATGGAAAGAGTACCCTTATCGGAAGATTATTATACGATAGTAAAGCCATTTTCGAAGATCAAATGGAGGCTATCGAACTCAGTAGTAAAAAAAGAGGAGACGAAGAAGTAGATCTTGCTTTACTAACGGATGGTTTGAGAGCCGAACGTGAACAAGGAATTACTATTGATGTTGCTTACCGTTATTTTGCAACCCCAAAACGTAAATTTATTATTGCCGATACTCCAGGGCACATTCAGTATACCCGAAATATGGTTACCGGAGCGTCTACTGCGAATGCTGCATTAATTTTGGTTGATGCACGTAATGGTGTCATTGAACAAACACTTCGTCATTCATACATTGCCAATTTATTGCAAATACCACATATTATTGTGTGTATCAATAAAATGGACTTGGTAGACTATTCTCAAGAGACTTACGAGAGAATTAAAGCTGATTACCAAAAAATGGTTGTTGATAAATTGAATATCAAAGATGTTTGTTTTATCCCAATTTCGGCTAAGTTAGGTGATAATGTGGTGGATGCTTCAACGAAAATGGACTGGTATTCTGGTACACCCTTGTTGGATTTATTGGAAAACATTAAAATCGTTGATGATCGTAATCATGGAGATTCAAGATTTGCTGTTCAGTATGTAATACGTCCGCAATCCGATGAGTTTCACGATTATCGTGGATATGGAGGTAGAGTTGCAAGTGGTGTTTTTAAGCCAGGGGATAAGGTTAGAATCCTACCTTCGGGAATTGAAACAACTATTCAAGCGATCGATTCTTTTAATGGAGAGCAAGAGGTTGCATTTACTCCACAATCGGTAACATTAAGATTGAGTGACAACATTGATATCTCGAGAGGAGATATGATTGTGGATGCCAATAACTTACCGAATGTTAGTCAGGAGTTTGAGGCAATGCTTTGCTGGATGAATGAACGGGCTATGATGCCTGGTGGAAAATATACAATTAAGCACACCACCAACGAAACCCGTTGTATGATTCGTGATGTGAAATTCAAGGTGAATGTTGACACTTTGGATGAAGTAACGGATGATAAGTTGGTTGGATTAAATGATATCGCATGCGTATCTTTTAAAGCCGCTAAACCTTTGTTTTTCGATTCGTATACAAAGAATCGCTTAACAGGTAGTTTCATTCTTATTGATGAAGGAACAAATGAAACTGTTGCCGCAGGTATGATCTTATAAAATCCACTAGTTGGATTGAAAAATGGCTGAAACAATTGTTTCAGCCATTTTTTTTGTCCTAAAAAAGGAGATTGCTTTAGCAGCAATCTCCTTTTTAAATAGAGTAGTATTTTCTTAAAATTTAAATCCAAAGGTCATTCGAACCTGATGGTTCGTATTGCTTAAACCAACGATATCATTACTGCCTGAATACAGTACGAAATCTTCATTGTATTCTTTGTATTGGTAGGCCATATCGAAGAAGAAGTTGTTTTGTTTAATTCCGAAACCTCCTGAGTAAGTGTTGTAACCTTCATCAATAAAACTCTTGTAAGGATCACCAATTTTAGCAAATCCACCGCGTAAACTAAAGTTAGGAGTAAGGCGGTATTCTGCACCAATTCTTAAATTAGATGTTGATTGGTACGAGTTGGCAATGTTTTGATTTTCATTCATCATATCACCCGAATCACTGTCGCTGAATTCTGCATCAGAATAATCAATCATTTCATAATCAACACTAAGAACGCCTTTTTGTCCAAATAGGTAAGCTGCACTAAGAGTTGTTCTGAATGGTGTTTCGAAATCGTAACTGGTTCTTGATACAAACTCCGACTGGAAAGCGTGAGATGCTTGTCCGTCTTCAGGAAATCCATCAGGAATAGTAGGTTCAAATTCTGAACTTGCCGAAGTGTCGTATGTCTCGTCAAGATTATAAAAGGTAGGTGTGTGAATTGCAGCACCCACTCTTAAACTGTTTGTTATTTTATAAATCGCTCCAAATTTCAGATTAACACCAACACCAGATGTTGTCATGTATTCATTAAAGGTAAATTCATTTAATGATGTAATGTTGTCAACAAGAGAATATTCCGAATAAGAGGTTGATGACTTGTGGTATAGATCTTGAAAGCCAATGGTTGCACCTAAATACAGCTTGTGTCCATAATTTGCACCAAAAGACAATACGTATTCACCAATGTATCCTTTCTCATCAATACGTTTTTGCTGATCCATACGATCATTATCAAAAAGAACAGATTGATAGATGTTTTGATCATCGTTGTTGATCAGGTAGGTATCGTAAGCCAATTTTTCTTCAAAAGAATATAGATTGTCAGGGGAAGTACCGGATGCTTTGCCAGCCCATTCATCAAGTAATGATGAACCGGAATTCAAATTGAATAAATAACCTTCACGATTGAAATTTGCAATTCGATTGTAGCCAATTCCGAAGTTGAAATTTTGCCATCCTTTTTCTGGTGCCATTCTTGGGATGTAACTTGCTACATAGCCAACATTTCCAATAGTAAAGCTGTACTTATCTTCAGAATAGCCACTGTTTTTTGATTCAGTATATTCGATGGATGGAGTAAACGTAAATTCAGAACTTCGGTAAACACCAATACCAGCTGGATTAATACTTAGACTTGAAAAGTCACCACCCAAGGCACCAAAAGCGCCTCCCATGGCGGTTGAACGCGCAGTTCCATTAAACTCTTGTCTCGAATATTTTAGTGCATTATCAACAATACTCTGGGAATATGAAGTTCCTGCTATTAGGGACAAAATGAGCAAAAAAGTATATCGTTTCATAAAATTGTATTTTTAAATGTCTCATGTTATTCTGATAAAAATTGGACGTATTCATTCTGCAAGAAAATGAGTCGAAGACTTATATCAGATTCAAAGTAATAGTAAAATTTCGTTTAAGTTAGCTTCATTTATATCCACCGGAGAGTGGAGGACACCAAACTCCGGTGACTATATTTTATCGTCTTCTTGTGCCTCCTGAGCTTGAATTGGAACTTCCGCTAGATGACCTTGAACTTCCACTTGATGATCTAGTAGAGCTACCTGATGATCCTGAGCTGTTTCCCGAGGAGCGAACAGATGATTCTGTTGATCCAGATGAACTAGATGATCTTCTTGTACCACTATTACTTGAATTAGAGTTCGAAGAACCTGATCGATAAGTTGGTTTAGACGTATTGCTATTCACTTTAGAATAGGAAGATCTGGTTGTCGATTTTGAGTAATTTGAATTACTTGAGCTATTCGAATTTGAAGATCGGTTGTAAGAAGGTCGTGTATTCGTTTGTGGTTTATTATAACTAGGAGACGAACTTCTGCGAGTGTTCGAATAACTACTGCTATTTGTTTGATTGGCAGCTTCGTTCGAATAATTACTCCTTGTGTTGGTTCTAGTTCCTGCGGCAGAAGTAGTTCCATAAGTGGATCTTCCGCTAGTACCATTTAGCACAGTTCGTCTTGTTCCATAAGAGTTACCATTGCTTGAGCTATAACGGGCGGCAGCATTACTTCTTCGAATATCATTAGCATCAGATGCCACTGATCTTCTGGTTGTACTTACTGTACCAGCTTTTGTGCTTGAAGCAGTAGACCTACGAGTTGATGCAGAAGTAGCAGTTGTATTTGTTCTTCTTGAAGCATCCGCATTAGTTACTGTTCCTGCCTTATAATTATTAGATCTTCTTTTTCCATAATAGCTATCATTGGCATAATTATTATACCCGTGATTTCCGTAATACCCATGATGTCCATGACCATAGTAACCAGAGTGTCCAAAATATGGATAGTAGCTTCCGTAGTAAGGATAAGAGAATCCAAATCCGAAATTCATATCCCACCAGCTGCTACCAAAGCCCATATTAAATCCCCAATAGGGATTGTATCCATAGTATCCGTATGGATAGTTGTAAGCAAAAGCATTGCCGTATCTCATCGTAGAATAATTATAGCCATTATACATGCGATAATTAGTCCAAGTAGGTGTCCACCAAACATTGTTACCATCCACATAAACATTCCAGTCAGAATCTCCGGCTAACCACATCGCAGTAGTGTAACCACTGTTATCGTAGTAACCAAATCCCTGAGGATACATGTCCCGTAAACGTTGAGCTTCTTCCTGATCCCTTTCAGAACCGGAAAATCCACCTAAGTAGTAACCTGAATCACCTTCGTAAATTAAGGTGTCAATACTACCAATCGACTCATCATTTAAAATTTCGGTGTATTTTTGTTGTAAAGCATCAAAATTACGATCTTCAAGTGCTTCCGATCCAATATTTGGATTGATTTTTGTAGAAGATTGTGTTGCGTTTGCCGGAGCTAAAGCATTGCTTTTTTGAACGGCCGGAGATTTGGCTTCAACTTTTTGAACTAATAAAGGAGCTTGGTTTGGGTTGTAATACAAATCATCTTCGTAAACCGATGTTCCCATATAAGATGGGGAGCAACTGGCTGCAAAGAATGCTGTAACTAATAGAATTTTTAAATAGGTTTTCATCGCTTGTCCTCCAATAATGAATTATCTAAGATTATTTTTTACTTTTGTAATGATTTAGAACTACCCTAAAAGTAGCAAATACCATACCAAAATGATATATAATGGCAAAAGTTTTAACCAGTAGAAGCGAAAATTACTCGCAATGGTATAATGATCTAGTGATCAAGGCAGATTTAGCAGAAAACTCTCCAGTAAGAGGATGTATGATTATTAAACCTTATGGCTATGCTATTTGGGAAAAGATTCAGGCACAATTGGATAAAATGTTCAAGGAAACCGGTCATCAAAATGCATATTTTCCTCTTTTAATTCCAAAATCATTTTTGAGTAAGGAAGCTGCTCACGTAGAAGGATTTGCAAAGGAATGTGCAGTTGTAACTCATTACCGATTGAAAAATGATCCCAACGGAAAAGGTGTTATTGTTGATCCTGATGCTAAATTGGAAGAAGAGTTAATTATTCGACCAACTTCTGAAACCATTATTTGGAGTACTTACAAAAATTGGATTCAGTCGTATCGCGATTTACCAATTTTATGTAACCAGTGGGCAAATGTGATGCGTTGGGAAATGCGAACCCGTTTGTTCTTGCGTACATCTGAATTTTTGTGGCAAGAAGGTCATACAGCACATGCTACCATGGAAGAAGCGCTGATTGAAACCAAACAAATGGTTGATATATATGGCGTATTTGCTGAGCAGTGGATGGGAGTTCCTGTTTTGAAAGGACATAAGACAGAGTCGGAACGTTTTGCCGGTGCATTGGATACTTATTGTATCGAAGCTTTAATGCAGGATGGTAAAGCTCTTCAGGCTGGAACATCTCACTTTTTAGGTCAGAATTTTGCAAAAGCATTTGATGTGAAATTTACCAATAAAGAAGGCAAAGAAGATTATGTCTGGGCAACTTCATGGGGAGTTTCGACTCGTTTAATGGGTGCTTTGGTAATGGCTCATTCCGATGATAATGGATTGGTATTGCCTCCAAAATTGGCTCCAATTCAGGTTGTGATTGTTCCAATTTATCGCAACGAAGAAGAATTAGCGAAAATTGCAGAAGTGATAGATCCACTTGTTGATAAATTGAAAGCCAAAGGCATTTCTGTTAAATTTGATTCTAGCGATAATCGGAAGCCAGGATGGAAATTTGCTCAATATGAATTAAAGGGCGTTCCTGTTCGTTTGGCAATTGGAGGTCGTGATTTAGAGAATGGCACCATTGAGTTAGCCCGTCGTGATACTTTAACAAAAGAAACTGTTTCGATTGAAGGAGTAGAAGATGTAATTGAAAACTTAATGGAAGAAATTCAGAATAGTATTTTCCAGAAAGCTTTGGATTTTAGAGCAGAAAAAACAACTAAGGTTGACACTTACGAAGAGTTCAAAGAACTTTTGGAAAGCAAAACTGGATTTTTCCTTGCTCACTGGGATGGAACCATAGAAACGGAAGCGAAAATTCAAACCGAGACCAAGGCAACTATTCGTTGTATTCCTTTCGAAGGAGACGGTGAAGAAGGAGTTTGTATGGTAACAGGCAAGCCTTCTAAACAACGAGTTGTATTCGCAAAATCATACTAATAATAAGAAGTAGATTTTATATGTTATCAAACAGTCATCAGGTTTCTGATGACTGTTTTTTTGTATATTTACTTTTCATATTTAAACAAACAAAACAATGAATATCCTAAATACAAAGGCTGCTATTCTTGCAACAATAAAAGATAAAGCTTCACTAAAGCAGGAGGTTTATAAAAACACAAAGGAAATATTTGAAGATTTAAGAAATGTGGTTCAGAACTTAATTGCAGAATACAATTTGGAATTAGGAGAGGCGCATGAAACCATTTTTTTGAATTTTGAGGATAAGGGAGAATTTGAATTTCAAATTAAGATTGCTTCGGATATTTTAGTTTTTAGTTTGCATACGAACGTATTTCAATTTAATAGAGATCATAATGTATGGAAGCAGTCTTACGTGAAAACAGATCCCGATAATGCCTACTCGGGCATTATTAATGTCTATAATTTTCTGGCTGATTCTTTTAAATACACTCGCTATGAGGATTTAGGCTATTTGGTTGCTCGTATTTTTATCAATCGCGAAAAACATTACATTGTTGAGGGAAAAAGACAATTAGGTTTACTGCAAACCGATTTGTCTGTTTCTACTGCAGATCATGATAACTTGCGTAACATTGTTGAAACGGCTATTAATTACTCCTTAAATTTCGATTTATTGGTTCCTCCATACGATAATGTGAAAATTTTGTCGGTAGGGCAAATGTTTGAAAAAATTCAGAATGCCAGAATGCCAACTGGTAAACGATTAGGCTTTCAGTTTAAATCGGATGATGTATAAATCTAATTTAATTCACAATTATGAATTAAATTAGATTCTTAATTCATAATCATTTTATAATATTGCAAGTGCTTCAAGATTTTGAGGCACTTTATGTAGGTATTGGTATGTTGTATATCTTATATCTGAAATCTAATAGCTTAAAAAACAGAGACGATGAATACTGTAATAGATAAATTTATACGATACGTAAAGTTCAATACCGAATCGGATACCGAAACAGGATTAACTCCAAGTACTCCCGGTCAAATGTTTTTGGCTGAAGAATTGACCGAGGAATTGAAAGGAATGGGATTGAAAAATGTTAGTCTCGACGAGAACGGATACATTATGGCTGTGCTTCCATCTAATCTGGATTATGAAGTTCCTACGGTAGGTTTTGTAGCTCATATGGATACGAGTCCTGATTTTACGGGAAAACATGTGAAACCGCAGTTTTGGGAAAATTACGATGGTGGCGACATTCTTTTAAATGAAAAGCAGAACATTGTAATGAAGGTTGCTGATTTCCCAGAGCTAAAAAAATACAAAGGTCAAACAATAATTACCACCGATGGAACTACTCTTTTAGGAGCAGATGATAAAGCTGGTATTGCGGAAATAATGACTGCAATTGAATATTTAACCAAGCATCCGGAAATAAAACACGGTGCTGTTCATATTGGCTTTACACCTGACGAGGAAATAGGAAAAGGAGCCGATTTCTTTAATGTGAAAAAATTTGGAGCCGAGTTTGCCTACACGCTTGATGGTGGTGAAATTGGGGAGTTGCAGTATGAGAATTTCAATGCTGCTTTTGCTAAAGTATCTTTCAAAGGTCGTAATGTTCATCCGGGAATGGCAAAAGACAAAATGATTAACTCGATGTTGATTGCCAATGAGTTTTTGACTCGTTTACCGCAAGATGAAGTTCCTGAAAAAACCGAAGGATATGATGGATTCTATCATCTTATTTCAATGACTGGGAACGTGGAGAGTTCTGATATTCAATATATTATTCGTGATTTTGAGATGACGAAGTTTGAGGAGAGGAAGCAATTCGTACAATCTCTTTGCGATGAGTTTTGCGAGGAATATGGTGAAGGAAATGTTAGTCTGGAAGTTACCAATCAGTATTACAACATGCGCGAAAAAATTGAGCCCGTAAAATACATTGTTGATATTGCTGAAGAAGCTATGATGCAAGTAGGAGTTGAGCCAATGATTATTCCGATTCGAGGTGGTACAGATGGTGCTCGTCTTTCTTTTATGGGCTTGCCTTGTCCGAACATTTTTGCAGGAGGGCATAACTTCCATGGCCGATTCGAATACGTTCCGGTAGAATCGATGGAGAAATCGGTTGAGGTAATTCTGAAAATAGTAGAACTGATTTCGAAACGATAGGGTTTACTATATATTATAATGAAAGGCAGCCATTTGGTTGCCTTTTTTGAGTAATTAATGTCAGAGCATATCATTATATTCGGGCAATCTTAGAAACAAATAATCTGTAAAAAGGAATTTTAAATGAAAGGTTTATTGACAATTGGACTGCTAATTTTTAGCAATACATTCATGATAATTGCATGGTACGGACATTTGAAATTTTCTGAGTGGAAATGGTTTGGTAAATTAGGACTTATATCTATTATTCTTATCAGTTGGGGGATTGCTTTGTTTGAGTATGTATTTCAGGTGCCTGCGAATAGAATTGGATTTAATGGAAATGGCGGACCGTTTTCATTAATTCAATTGAAAGTTATGCAAGAGGTAATAACCTTGGTTATTTTTGCGATTTTTACTCTGGTTATCTTTAAAACTGAAACGTTCAGAATGAATCATATAATCGCATTTATATTTTTAATACTGGCTGTTTACTTTATGTTTAAAAAATAAGGAGGAATTTTATTGTTGCAATGAAAACTTGAACTACTTTTTGGGCGATTTGGGGAAGGATGGACGGGAATTCTCGAGCAAAATAGGACCAAAGAAAATTAAAGGCAATCAACAACTGCCTTTTTTTATTCCGTTAATCTTTCGAATATTCTACCACCTAAAAACATGGCTTTTAAAATCGGGTGAATTTCTTTTCCCAAATCGGTAAGGCTGTATTCAACCTTCGGAGGAACTTCAGGATAAAGCTTACGGATTACCAAACCATCTTCTTCTAATTCTTTTAGATTCTTACTGAGCATTCTGTCGCTGATATCAGGTAACAGTTTCACCAATTCATTGTATCGTTTGGTTCCCTGCATCAGATGCAAAATAATGGTTGCTTTTCGCTTTCCCTTA
>JAQBBZ010000297.1:0-6142 GCA_032125735.1 Labilibaculum sp. | reverse complement strand
GTAACACTCCAAAATCGCCTTTTTCAAGAATGATTTTCTTAGTTGGTTCATTTGCAAGTGAGAATTGAACCTTAACCGTTTCAACAAGAACCTCGACATGTTTCTTGGAAGCATTCACATTGAAGGAAGTCCCCAAAACTTTAACTTCGGCATTCCCAACCGAAATAATGAATGGTTTGGCAGGATTCTTAGCAATGGTAAAAAATGCTTCTCCAGTTAGTTTTACCCGCCTTTCATTTCCAGAAAACGACTTCTCGTAAACCAATTCCGATTTACCATTTAGGGTCACGATAGAACCATCAGCCAAAGTAATTGATTTGCCACTTTCATTTAATTCTGATGATATACTTTGGTAAGGAACATTATTATTGTAAATACGATAAGACGCAAATCCAAGACCAATGGTAATTACCAACATGGCTGCAATCTGTATTAACTTTCTTGTGTTTTGCTGCGAAAATAAAGGAACTACCTTTGAAGTATTCTCCTTTTTAGGATCGCTTAAATTGGATCTTACCGCCGACCAAGCCGCATCAACATTAAACTGTTGTTGAATTTCGTTTACTTCTTGAATTAGGCTCAAATCTTTATCGGATGCAGATACTATTTCTGCATACTCAGGATTGGAATCAATTAACTGTTCAAATGTCAATTTTTCCTCTGCACTCATTTCTCCACTTAGATATTTCGAAATGATTTCCCACTCAATTTTATGTGATGTATTTTCTTTCATTTTGTTTATAGCACAATAATTCCAACGTAATCTTTTAAATTTTTTCGGAAGGCTTTTAATGCCTTTCCCATATTTGCTTCAACAGTCTTTACCGAGATTGATAATTTGTCGGCAATTTCCTGATATTTTAAACCTTCAAACCTACTCATTTTAAATATTTGACTGCAACGATCGGGTAAATTGGAAAGAGTTCTCGTTACAATATTATAAATTTCCTTTTCTTCTACCGAATCTGTTGGTAATGAGTTTTCTGGCTTGTTGTTTTTAATATATTCTTCGTACTGTGTTTTCACACCTCTTTTTCGTAATACCTGCAGACTATTAAAATAAGTTGCTTTGTAAAGGTACGCTTTTAATGAAGTGTGTATTTTTAAATCTTTTCTGTTTTCCCATAACTGACAAAACAATTCCTGAACAATTTCTTCCGACTGATCTGTATCTTTTACAAACCGTAGAGCGTAATGACATAGTAAAGGGTAATATTCCCTGAATAAGTTTTCAAACTCCTGTAAATTACCACTTTGTATGTTCTTTAGTATAGTATTTGTATCTTCCGACATTTTAGTATCTCTTCCAGTGTTTTAAAAAGCTTGTTATGCTTTCTAAGTTAGGGTTTTTCAATCAGTAGAGAAAGATCTGTACTATTATTGTTGATATTTTTAATGGAATAATATCAATGATTTAGATTCTTCTTTTCTCCGTAGTTGATTCCTGTATGGATGAAAAGAACCGTTCTGAAATTTCTCATGTTTCCCCAACCATGAGCGAACGGTTCTTTTCTGGTTTTGAATTCAGTTGTTAAAGATTCTATAGGTCACTAATTCCAGTCTGTTCTGAATTCAAAAATTTATTATTTGATTTTCCTCTTCAGTTTTCGAATTGCCGATTCGATAGATTGGTCTGGTTCAATTGTATTGTATTCTCCCCAGAAATTAGCATCAGCAAAGTTGTTTACTTCTTCAACCATAATTTGATTCGCTCTAAATTTCTCATCTCCTCTGAAGCGAACAATATTTTGCTCTTCACGGTCGGTAATTGCAATTTCGGTCATTGCTGTATAGTTGGTATTGAAAAGCTTGCGTTTCCAGTTGCATTTAAAATTAATTTCTCCTCTGGCATAATTGAAATACCATTTACCATCCTTTTCGTGATAGTTAACCAAGTAATCGGCTGAGGTAGGAGTTACTTTAACACCTGCAGGCTTACGTTTAATGAACATTCGACTTGCTTCCTCTTCATTACTTAGGTTCAAGCTAAATTTTGCACTTGCCAAGGCTAAATTTGTTGATTCAACATACAATAATCCATAATAAAGAGGAATGTCAATATTTTCTTTTTGTTTGAACTCAATAATGTAATGAATCTTGTCGTTGATTTTAGTAATTGATTTTATTGAAAAATCATAGTTTTCGATAAAGTCTTCAGAAAGTAGATTGTAAGGATTTTTTACAACATCTAAAAGTAGTGATGTGTGTGGTCCGCCTTGCAATTTAAAAAGGAGAGTATCCATTTTTTTAACATCCTGACTTTTACGGCCTTTGTAAATTTGAATCTGGTCATCTCTCATTTGTAGATAACCCGTTTTGTGAACATTTACGATAGCTTCAGAAATAGCCACATAAGTCCTGTTTTTCTTTACTGTTTCGCGATAGAATCCTTTCATCATATTTGGTTCGGTAGGGTAGTTTTGAGCTACTTTAGCCAAAATACTTTTTACCAAAAATATAGGATCTAATGGATAAATGTTAATTTGATCCAAAGGAATAGAAACTGATTCCATCTTAAGTATATTTTTCTTTTCCTTTAACGAATTAATAGGGATTTCGAGATTTTTGTACCCGATATAAGTAACTTCAATTTTACTAACAGGAAGATCTTTGGCAATCTTTAAAAGAAATTCTCCATCGTTGTTTGATACTGTTGCAACATTAACACCTTTTACAGTAATTGTTGCGAACATTAGAGGTTCGTTCGTGTTGGCATCTTGAATCTTCCCTTTGTATACATCGTATTTTAAAGTGTCGATTACTTGTTGCACTTTGTTTTTTTCGTTCTTTACATTACTGATATTTCCCTCTGCGGCCATTACATTGCTAAAAGAGAAAAACAAAATGGCAGAAAGAATAATTGCGAAATAAAATCTAATTTTTGTTTTCATGGCAATATGTTTTATTTAATACTTGATTTAATAGTTTGAGAAAATCGATCGTTTATTTTCTTGTCTCTACTACTATGATGCATGAAAGGAATAATACCCTATCCGTTTTTTTTATTTTTTTTTATTGATATGGATATTTTCTGAATTCTAGAACCTATTTTTTTACATCCTTAATATGTTATATATTTATCTGGAATCAAATAAATAGCCTCTTGGCGATTCTTTAAAATCAAAAAGAAAACTGAAGTATTTAATACTAACATTTTGTTTATGAAAGTAGATTATTGTGAAAAGGATCTCATTTTAAAGGTCTATCCAACTGTTGGAGGATGTTTTGAAGAGGGTTGGAGTGTTTTGAAGAATCACTTTTTAATCTTATTACTTGCAATCATTGTTTCTGGTGTTATTGATACACCCATGGGGATTAATCAAATGGGATGGAATGATAGCGATTCATTTAAGATCGGGTTGGCATCGTTCAAATTTCTTGGATTTATCTATTACCTATTGATTGTTACTCCATTTAGTTATGGTGTGGATTGGATGTTTCTAAAAGCATCAAGGAAAACCGAACCTCAATTCGAAGAGATATTAGATGGCTTTAAGAAGTATTCATTCGTGATTTTAAGCCATTTGTTGGTGATTGGAATTGTTGGAGTAGGCTTTCTGTTTCTTATTATTCCGGGAATTTATTTGGCATGCAAGTTGATTTTTGTACCCTTTTTAATAATGGATAAAAAAGTAGATCCAATTCAGGCAGTAAAGCTTAGTTTTTATTTAAGCAAAGGATACTTTTGGACTATTTTTGGGATGGGAATTCTTTCCTTTTTTGTAATAATATTGGGACTTATATGTATGATTGTTGGAGTTTTTGTCTCGATAGTTTGGATACATGCAGCATTTGCCATTTTGTATAAGGCTTTAGATGAACTACATTTTGAGGAGGCTTGTGGATTAGCCGGTATTCCTTCTGAAAGTGTTAAAAATTAGTCAATTAATGTTGAAAGAATAAAGAAAGAAAGGGAGACCCTATTGGATCTCCCTTTTTATATTGAAAGTTTTAGACCTATTTTATCAAGAGTCTCGATAAATCAAGCATTCGAACAATAGGCGCTCTGGCCTTTTCCATTACATCATCGGGTAATATGATTTCAGGTTTTTCATTCTTTAATGCCAGATATAATTTTTCCATTGTGTTCAACTTCATATATGCACAATCATTGCATGAGCATGTTTCATCGGCAGGGACTATTAAAAATTCTTTGTTAGGAGAATCTTTTTGCATTTGATGAAGAATACCTGTTTCGGTGGCAATAATGAATTTTTTTGAGCGACTGTTTTTTGTGTAATCTAACATCGCTGTTGTTGAGCCTACAAAATCGGCAAGTAGTAATACAGGATGTGCACACTCTGGGTGAGCAACTAGTACGGCATCAGGATTTTCGATTTTCATTTTCATGATTTTCTCAGAAGAAAGAATGTCATGAACTTCACAGGTTCCATCCCAAAGAACCATTTGTCTGCCTGTAACTTCATTAATGTATCGTCCAAGATTCTTATCAGGAGCAAAAATGATTTTCTGTTCTTTTGGAAAGGATTCAACAATTTGAACAGCATTACCTGACGTACAAATCACATCTGATAAAGTCTTTATCTCGGCAGTACAATTGATATATGAAATAACAATATGATCGGGGTGAAGCGCTTTAAATTTACGAAAATCGTCAGCCGGGCATGATTCTGCAAGAGAACACCCAGCCGCCAAATCGGGTAAAAGCACTTTTCTGGTCGGATTTAATATTTTGGCCGTTTCAGCCATAAAATGAACGCCTGCAAACAAAATAATGTCCGCATCTACTTCCGAAGCCTTTTGTGCCAAAGCCAAACTATCACCTTTAAAATCGGCTATTTCCTGAATGTCAGGAGTTTGATAGTAGTGGGCAAGAATTACTGCATTCTTTTCTTTTGCTAATTGAAGAACCTTATCTCTCATCAAGTAAATATTTGCTTTGTCTCTCGTTAGGTTAACAGATGCAAATATCTTTAAATTATCGCGAAAATCAAACCAATACTTCATGTTTTGGCTTTTAAACGGCTTATTTTGATTGAGGAATGTGCAAGTAAAATATACTCCCTTCGCCTATTGTGCTTTCAACCCAAATTTTACCGCCATTCGCTTCTGCAAATTCCTTACATAGCAAAAGTCCTAATCCTGTACCTTTTTCGCCGGCAGTTCCTGTTGATTTAAATTTTAAATCGATTCGGAAAAGTTTATCCAAATTTTCGCTGGCTATGCCAATGCCATGATCTACAATTTGAACTTCCAGAAAGTCATTTTTATCTTGTATGTCAATCTCAATTTGACTCTTGGACTCTGAGAACTTTATTGCATTGTGAATGAGATTTCTCAAAATTAAGCTGCACATATTTTTATCTGCAAAAGCGATGTTTTTTTCTGAATTGAGCAATACGATTTTGATTTCTTTCTTTTCAGCTGATGCGGTATACAGACAAATTGATTGTTCAACTAAATCAGTCAGATTAAATATCTCAGCATGGAAATCAATTTTATTTGTTTGTGATTTTGACCAGGTCAATAGATTTTCCAACAAAGTATAAATGTGTTTTATCGATTCATGAAGTTTTCGAATACCGGTTCTTTTTTCCTGATCTTCCACAGAATCATAATTTTCATGAATCATTTCACTTATTGAAAGTAAACTTGTGAATGGATTTTTTAAATCATGTGAAATGATTCGAAAGAACTTGTCTTTTGTGGCATTCAGTTCTTTCAATTGCAGGTTTTGATATTTGATTTTTTCGTTTTGTTGAGTTAGTAATTTGTTGGTTTTGGCATTAAGTAAGAATCGATAAATAAAAATCGTGATTATTGTTCCAATTATTACTTCAATCAGAATAAACCACCAAGTCAGGTAAAATGGTGGAAATATTTCAATGAAAAGTTCTTTTGAATGTTTACTCCATTGTCCATCTTGATTTTGAGCTTTAACCTGGAAAACATATTCTCCCGGAGAAAGATTGGAGTAGGAGACGTAGTTCCGATTTCCAGAATTAACCCAATTCTCTTCAAGACCTTGCAGACGATAAGTGTAGTTCATTTTATCTGAAGAATAGGAGGATAAAGACGAAAATTCGATGGAGAAGAATCTGTAATCGTAATCTAGCTCAATACTATCGGTGTAAGCAATACTCTTTTTGAGATAATAGGAATCGTTTTCTTTTGAGTAATT
>JAQBBZ010000296.1:0-19667 GCA_032125735.1 Labilibaculum sp. | reverse complement strand
TAGTTCAAGTGATGTATTTGCCATTAATTTGGGTACAGACAAAAATATTTGTGATGGTGAAGAGGTGATCTTGAATCCAAACCCAAGTATCTCACAAAACTATACTTACTTATGGTCTAATGGTGCAGGAACATCTACTCTTACAGTAAATAAGTCCGGTATGTATTCGGTAATTGTAAGAGATGCTGCCGGTAATGAAAAGACAGATGAGATTCAGGTAATTGTACATGCTTTACCAATTGTTGATTTAGGTGATGATATTACATTATACGATGGAGAAACTACTACTTTAGATGCTGGAAGTTCAGTGTCAGGTTCGGTTTACGAATGGAGTACTGGGGAATCTACTCAGACAATTGTAGTAAGTAACGAAAATGTATATTCTGTGAAGGTAACGGCTGAATTCTCATGTTTTAATACAGATGATGTTAGCGTAATAAGAAAAGATGGTCATAAATTCTCTGTTGATTTAGGAGGTGATATTCAAATTTGTGAAGGTGATAAAGTGTATCTGGAGCCAATTATTGATAGAACATTTGCATCTGATCCTATCTATAAGTGGATACCTTCAGAGTCAACTGAAAAAGGAATTTTTGTTGATCAATCAGGGAAATATTGTGTTGATGTTACAGATCCGTTTGGTAATACAGAAGGAGACTGTATCGAAGTGACAATTAATACGTCTCCGATTGTTAATCTTGGTGAAGATATTATTGCTCAAACTGGTGAAGATGTAATTCTTGATGCAGAAAATAATGGTAGTTTTTATCGATGGTCAACAGATGATATTTCTCAAACCATAAAAGTAGAACAAGCTGGAGAATATTGGGTTGAAGTTACCAATCAACAAAGCTGTATGGGAAGAGATACAATAAATGTGTTATATCCGGAAGGTGATCAATTTGTCGGTTTGGCTAGTGGTTTCTCGCCCAATGGTGATGGTAAAAACGATGTACTATATGTTCGAGGTAACAATATTGCTAAGATGAATTTGATTATTTATAATCGTTTAGGGCATAAAATTTTCCAATCTAACAGGCAAGATGTAGGATGGGATGGAACTTATCGTGGACAAAAACAAGATATGGATGTTTACGTTTACTTCATACAAGTAACCTTCCTGGATGGTAGTTCTGTACAGAAGCGAGGAAATGTTACACTATTGTACTAATACTGTTGATGAATAAATAGGATTGTTACTGTTAAGTTTGATCTAATTAATTATATTTATGCCAAATAAATTGTCGCAAAAAAATAAATGTGGAAATAAATATTTAACAGTGGGTAATAGGCAATTATTACCCATTTTTATATTTTTGTTTGGGGTTTTTCGATTTGCTGGTTAAAAGTTATATCTGATCAGCTGAAAGATCCGTAAAATTTGATATGAGGAAGAGTTTAATTGTTTTACTGCTGATATCGTTATTCGGAGTCTTTCAAGTCTCCGCTCAGCGTGTGCATTCTTCTCAATTCTATTCTATTCCATTATTGTTAAATCCTGCTCTCACAGGTAATTCTGATTATAACCTTCGTGGTGGTATGAATTATCGCAACCAATGGAATAGTGTAACCACTCCTTTTGTTTCTCAATCGGTATTTGTGGATGGTAAATTATCGACTCAATTATTGAGTTCTTCATGGCTTGGTGTTGGAGGGATGATCTTTAACGATAAAGCTGGAGATGGTGGATTGAAAACCACACAGGTTATGTTTTCAGGCTCTCTAAATAAAAGTTTAAATGCAGGTAATACCTTGTTCTTACATGCAGGTATTGGTTTGGAATTAATCAATAAATCTGTTGATTATCAAAAATTGACATTTGGCAGCCAGTGGGATGGAACTATTTTTGATCCGAACAATCCAAATAATGAGCTTCCAAATTCACAATCATTATTTTATGTTGATTTTTCACTTGGAAGTATGGTAACGTATTTTAAAGGAAAATCGAAATATTTCATGGGGCTTTCCTTAAGTCATTTAAATCGACCAAAAGAATCGTTCTACAATGAACTAGCTAATACTACAACTAATAATCTTGAAAGACGTTTCGCCTGGCATGGAGGTGTAGAGTCAAGATTATCTTCAAGATTATATGTAAAGCCTGAAATAATGTTTACAACAGAGAAAAGTGCAAACGAGTGGATTGCCGGAGCCAATTTTATGATGTTGTATGGAGAAAAAGGGACAATACTGCATTACGGTTTGTGGTATCGCTTTACTCAGGATATTATTCCCGCGTTTGGATACGAGAAAAATCGCATGAAATTTATGATTAGTTACGATATTAATGTCTCCCAATTACAAGCAGCATCTTCTAACAGAGGAGGATTGGAAATTTCTCTTACCTACAATTATAACTATTCTAACCCTAGAGAAATCCGTAAGTTGAAGCGTCGTCAGAAAGTTCAAAAATTGGGCGATAAAGCAATCTCTTGTCCTAAATTCTCACACGAAGACTAATATCAATTAAGAATTATAAATTACGAATTAATAATGTAGTTCTTCTAAACTAAAGGATTAGATCTTTCTTTATCCTTTCTTTCAATAATTTTATCGCCAACCACTATTACATTTTCTCCTTTTATTGTTTTAAAAGAGAAATGATTTATTCAATGTCAGTTATAAGCTTAGATTTTGGTAATTCTATTTTATCTTTCTTTATTCTTGTTACCCTTAATCCTTTTCCCTTGTTTTCCTTTTCCCTTTTTCCTTGTTTCTTTATCCTTTATCCTTGTTTTCCTTGTCCCTTGCTCTTTGTCCCTTGTCTTTACACTCGATCTTTTTTGATATATTCTTTCTTCTTTTTCTCAACAAGCTTGCCACCAACAACAACTACAATTTCACCTTTTATCGTTTTTGAACTGAAATGAGTGATGAGTTCTGCGAGTGTGCCACGTGCGTTTTCTTCGTATAATTTTGTGAGTTCGCGAGATACAGATGCTCTTCTGTCTTCCCCCATAACTTCAGCAAACTGTTCCAAGGTTTTTACCAAACGATGAGGAGATTCGTAAAAAATCATCGTTCTTGATTCTTCAGCCAGTTCCTCCAGTTTAGACTGACGTCCCTTTTTTTGAGGTAAAAATCCTTCGAAACAGAATCTCTCGTTTGGTAAGCCCGAGTTCACTAAAGCAGGCACAAATGCCGTTGCTCCGGGTAAACATTCTACATCAATTCCATTATCAACACAATGTTTCACTAAAAAGTAACCGGGATCCGAAATAGCAGGTGTGCCAGCATCAGAAATTAAGGCAATGGTTTCCCCGGCTTTAATTCGATTTACGATATTTTCGGCAGTTTTGTGTTCGTTGAATTTGTGATGTGAGTGCAAAGGTTTTGAAATTTCAAAGTGCTTCAATAGAAAACCTGATGTTCTCGTGTCTTCAGCAAGAATTAAATCTACTTCTTTTAATACTCGTAAAGCTCTTAGGGTGATATCTTCTAAATTTCCAATTGGTGTTGGAACAAGGTATAGTTTCGACATGTTTAAAATTTTCTTTTGGTGATTTCGATGAATTGAGCTACTGTTGGATCTTCAAGATCCCATTCCTTCTCAGCTTTTATCCAATTAATAACTGATGCAAAGCTATCTGTTTTATTTACGAAGGAAATCGCTGTATTGTATTTGTCGATATTGTTTTCAAATAACTCACGGGTAAATAAAAAGCGATCGTTAATTCCAATAGCTGATTGAATATCTACTAGTTTCTGTGTTGATCGTTTTTCTCCTATTAATCGAACTGGTTCTGATTGAACGCTCTCGATTATAATAGATGATTCTGTATGGTCTTGTAGTTCAAGATCCTCTTTCACATTCGTAATGGTCTCGATTGCCGAAATTTTTTCAGTGGTAGCAATAGGCTCAATTTCTTTTTTAGTCGGTTCAGGTGAAGCAAAAATAACTTCTTCAGGAAGGTTTAAGATAATAGGCTCATCTTGCTTTAATTCAGAATTCTTTTTCAGGATTTTAAAATCTTGACTTAAACCATTTATTCTGGCCTCTAACAACTCAATGCTGTCGATTAAATCTTCAGGATTGTTTGTGAAATGTTCCAGTAAGCTATGAATTTCTTCAGTCTTACTCTTAAGAAGTTGAATGACCAGTTTATTATCCATGACCAAAATTTTTATAAAATTTAGAATTGTACCTTCTGATTTACAAAAGTAAAGCTAATTTTTTTTGTATTGATTGGTTAAGTGGATTTTTCGGTTCGAACAATTAGGTTTTTTACTTTGATATTGTTTAAAAGTTTATCTGCACAGTAATGTAAGTCTGAAAGTGTTTTCTTATTTTTGTGTGTCTATGTAAAATAACCTAAAGTTTATCACATGTTTCTTGAGAATGATATTAACAGAGCTGGCAGTAATGGTTGGATCGAAGTAATAGTTGGTTCCATGTTTTCGGGTAAAACCGAAGAATTGATTCGTCGATTGAATCGTGCAAAAATTGCTCGTCAGAATGTTGAGATATTTAAACCTCATATTGATGTGCGATACTCGGTAGATGAAGTGGTTTCTCACAATTCCAATTCAATTCGATCAACTCCGGTTGAAACATCAGCTAATATCTTATTGCTTGCCAGTAATGTTGATGTTGTTGGTATTGATGAAGCTCAATTTTTTGATGCAGGATTATCCGACGTTTGTAACGAATTGGCCAATCAAGGTATTCGTGTTATTGTTGCTGGTTTAGATATGGACTTTAAAGGCAATCCTTTTGGTCCAATTCCTAGCATAATGGCTACAGCAGAGTATGTTACTAAAGTTCATGCAGTTTGTATGCGATGTGGGAATTTGGCCAATTATTCTCATCGTTTGGCCGATGGCGATAAGTTGGTTTTGTTGGGTGAGAAAAGTGAATATGAACCACTTTGCAGAAATTGTTACCAAAAGATTTATCGAACATCTTAAACTAAATAAGTGGCTGTATTATGACCTTTGCACAATTATATACTATTGAATCGGTAGCTGCTATAACAGGAGGTGTTTGTTATGGGAAAGAAAATCTCTCTGTTAAAACCCTTTCGATAGATAGCAGGTCATTGCAACTTCCCGGAGAAACGCTTTTTTTTGCTTTAGTTGGTGAGCGACACGATGGTCATTTCTATATCAAAGATTTGTATCAAAAAGGTGTTCGTGCATTTGTTGTGAGCAAGTCTGAAAGTATAGATTCCAAACAGTTTCCTGATGCCGGTTTTGTATTGGTTCCCGATACTCTTCGAGCCTTGCAGAATTTGGCGCAAAATCACAGAAAGAACTTTTCATATCCCGTATTTGGAATTACCGGCAGCAATGGAAAAACCATTGTGAAAGAGTGGTTGTATCAATTACTTAATGAATCGTATTCTATTGTTCGAAGTCCCAAAAGTTATAATTCTCAGGTTGGTGTTCCGCTTTCTGTTTGGCACATGAATAACGAGGTTAATTTGGCCATTTTTGAGGCTGGTATTTCTCAACCGGGAGAAATGGATCAACTCTCAAAAATTATTCAACCGACCTTTGGTATTTTCACTCATTTGGGAGATGCACATCGTGAGAATTTTAAGGATGAAGTACAGAAATTAGAGGAGAAGATAAAATTATTCTCTTCCTGCAATTCGATTGTATATTGTGCCGATAAGAAATTGGTAGATGAATCTTTAAAGGCTCGATACGGAAGGAATAAAGAATTGATTTCCTGGTCTAGAAATCAGGTCGCTGATCTGAAGATTGTTTCGGAAGAAATAAAAGGGAGTCGGACATTTATTAAAGCTAAATATAAGAAGGAAAGAAAAGAGATAAATTTACCTTTTAGTGATAAAGCTTCAGTTGATAATGCAATTACTTGTTGGCTTTGTTTGTTGAACCTGAATGTTGATGATGAAATCATAAAAGAGGGATTTCTGAAATTAGAACCAGTTGCCATGCGATTGGAAATTAAAGAGGGAATTGGTGATTGCACGCTGATTAATGATTATTACAATTCAGATTTAGATTCGCTCGGGATTGCTTTGGATTTAATGAATCAGCAACAAAATGATAAGAGAAAAACCCTTATACTATCTGATATTTTTCAATCGGGTTACACCAATCATCAGCTTTATAGAGCAATATCCAAATTGCTTGAGCAGAAGAAAATAAATCGACTAATCGGTATTGGTGAAGGTATTTCGTCTCAATCAAAACTATTTAAATGTGAAGCTACTTTTTATCGTTCAACCGATGTATTCCTGGCCGATTTAAATCGAAATCAGTTTAAGAACGAAATTATTCTGATAAAAGGAGCACGAAATTTTCATTTTGAGCGAATTTCAAATGCTCTTCAATACAAAGCACATCAAACGGTTTTGGAAGTGAACTTAAATGCAATGGTTCATAACCTGAACTACTTTCGTTCCTTGTTGAAGCCGACCACCAAGCTGGTTGTAATGGTGAAAGCATTTTCTTACGGAAGCGGATCAACCGAAATTGCAAATTTACTGCAACATCATCGGGTTGATTATTTAGCCGTTGCGATAGCCGACGAAGGTGTTGAATTGAGAAATTCAGGAATTACGATCCCAATAATCGTGATGAATCCGGAGTCTCACAGTTTTGATACCATGATCGAATATAGCTTAGAGCCTGAAATATATAATCAAGCTATTTGTCAGGAATTTGAGAAGGCATTAAAACGAAATGGAGTAAGAAACTATCCGATTCACATAAAATTGGACACCGGAATGAATCGTTTGGGTTTTGTTCATCAAGATATGGACACTTTATTGTCTATAATTGTGAATAATGATCATTTTTTCATCAGCTCTGTATTTTCTCATTTGGCAGGTGCCGATGAGCAACAACATAATGATTTCACGGCTCAGCAAATTAATTTATTTACCAAATGGAGCGATCAAATTTTATCGCAATTTTCGTATCATATCGATCGGCATATATTGAATTCTGCGGGCATTGAACGTTTTCCAAAGGCACAATTCAATATGGTTCGCTTAGGAATTGGTCTTTATGGGATCAGTGCCACGCATCAGGAAAAATTGATGAATGTGAGCAGCTTAAAAACTGCAATCTCTCAAATTAAAGAAGTTTCGAAAGAGAACACCGTGGGGTATGGCCGAAAAGGGCAATTGCAGGCCGATACACGCATTGGAGTCATCCCAATAGGTTATGCCGACGGATTTAATCGAAGGTTGAGTAACGGGCTTGGAAAAGTGATGGTGAACGGGCAATTGGTTCCTGTTGTTGGTAATGTTTGCATGGATATGAGTATGATCGATCTCACAAATGTCGATGCAAAAGAGGGAGATTCTGTTCTGATTTTTGGCGACGATTATTCGGTAAGCATTCTGGCTGAACAATTGGATACCATTCCTTACGAAATTCTTACCACCATTTCCCGTCGGGTAAAACGCATCTATTTTCAGGGATAGAAGTTTCAGGGTGTTCCCCTCGTTCCTCGTGGCGGGCTTTTCACTCTTACTCCTCGCTCATTCTTCGCTGTGGGGTATCCGTTTCAATCCCTAACACACAGGTTTCGATTATTTGTTCTTCCAGGCTTGCGCAGTTTAAATAATATTGCAAAGGAAAAGCCATCTCTTATGAAATGGCTTTCTATATTTTCTTGAAGTTGATCTTATCCAAGTTTACTCACTCGGTCTAATCTTACCTTATCTAAAATCTTAATTTTTCGACCATCAATTGAAATTACACCTTCACTTGCAAAAGTCGAAAGGGTACGAATTGCATTCGAAGTGGTCATATTCGATAGGTTAGCGATATCTTCTCTCGAAAGATAAACTTTAATGGTTGCTTCATCATCTTCAAAACCATAAGTGTCGCGAAGAAATAGTAGTGATTCCGCTAATCTTCCACGAATGTGTTTTTGTGTAAGTGTGATGGTTCTATTGTTCGAAAATCCCAATTCGGTGGAAAGCGAACGAATAATACACAACGAAAGATCAGAATTGGTTTTAATCAATTTTAACATCAATTCGTAGCTAACCGTACAGGTTACAGAATCTTCAATTGCTACAGCCGAAGCTATGTTGTTTTCTTCGGCAAAAAGTGCACGATATCCAATAAAGCCAATAGGTTTTGCCATTCGAACAATTTGCTCTCGACCGCCTACGCCTTCTTTAAAAATCTTTACTTTGCCTTCGGATAAGCAGACAAGACCAATCGGTCTTTCACCCTCTTTGTAAATGTATTCACCTTTCTTAAAAAAAGAACAGGTCATGTTCCCCATTAACTCTTCTTTTTCAGAAGGAGTAAGAACATTAAAAACAGAACTTGGATTGTTAATTACTTCCCCACAAATACTCTCTCTGGATTTTCTATCATTCTCAATCATACACAAAGTGGAATATGGATTTAATATACGTTGCATGTTTTAAAACACTTCAAAAGTATACAAATGAAATGAAATGAAAAAATGAATGCGGAAATAATTCATTATTTAAGTAATGTTCGACAACATGCTATTATGTAGGTGTTTATACCCATCTATCAGTGTTTTGATACTAAGGGGATTTTTCTGCCAAAGCCAAAAGCCTTCGATGAAACGCTTAAAATAGGCGGAGTCTGGAATCTTTTGTACTCATTCATATTGACTCGTTGACTCGCTTTTTGAACCGTTTCTTTTTCTAAACCATCTTTAATGATTTCTTCCGAAGACATATTTTTTTCTATATATCGGAATAAAATGCCATCTAACACATCATTCTTTGGTAAAGAATCCGAATCTTTTTAATTATGGCGTAACTCTGATGATGGCGGTTTAACAATTGAGTTCTCTGGAATAACTTTTTTATCCTTGTTTCTGAACCAAGCCGATTTGAAAACGCCTAATCCCCAGAGGGATCCGCTTAATGAATGTTTAGCCGTAAGGGTCTGTAAATAAGTGTGTAGTAAATAAGTATAATGTATCAGGTCTAATATCAAACGATCTATTGACCTAAAGCTGTTTTTTTCAGCCTGAGCAAATTTAGTGATAAAAATGTGGAATAGGTATTCCTTCTATCAGGAAGAACGAAGCTGTTGCAAAATTAATAAGTGCTTGTATTTATCAAGACATTGAAAGGAAAAACTGATTTTTGAACTTGGCTTAACTTATTTTTAATAATTTTGAGAGACACAAGAATAATTACCTACCTATTAATTTATAAGAATGCAGTTGAATCATTATAGAAATGTAAACAAGAGTCTTTTAATCGTGTTACTGGTTTTTCTTTTCTCATGTAAATCAGGACCTAAAAAGCCTGATGTTTCAGATGTTAAATTGGACGTGAAGATTCAACGATTTGAGCAAGATCTTTTTGCAGTAAAACAAGATTCGGATTTAAATCTGTTAAGAAAGCGATATGCTGAGGTTTTATCATTGTACAGTAATAAAGTAATAGGTTTGGGAGATTCGAATGATCCTAATTATTTGGAATATTTGAATCAGTTTTTGTCCGATTCAACAATGAGGCAGGTTGCCGATAGCGTTGCGAAAAAATTTCCAACTTTAGAGAAAGAAGAGAAGGAGTTGGAAAAAGCTTTTAAATACATGACGTGTTATTTTCCGGACTTAAAGATTCCTGATTTTTATTCTCAAATTTCAGGTTTTAATCAGTCGATTGTTGTTGCCCAAAATCTGGTTGGAATAAGTTTGGATAAGTATTTAGGAAAAGATTGTGAGTTTTATTCTTATTTGGGATCACCGATGTATGTCAGGGAAAATATGATCCCTGAAAGAATTGCTCAAGATGTTGTTCTTGCCTATGCTTTAACCGAATTCCCATTTAAACCAGTAAAAGATGATTTAGTCAGTAATATGATTTATCAGGGTAAGATTAGATACTTTGTGCAGACTATGATGCCGGATAAGAGCGAGGCCGACGTGATGAAATATTCGCAGGAAGAATTGGAATGGTGCGAAGAGAACGCTGAATTAATGTGGGGATATATTATTGAACAAAAGCATTTGTTTACGACTGATTACCGCACTGTAATTAAGTATATAAACGATGGGCCGTTTACGCCGGGAATGCCACAGAAATCACCTTCCAGAACAGGTATTTGGATTGGTTGGCAGATTGTGAAAGAATATATGGCAAAACATCCGAAATATAGTATTGCTGAATTGATGCTTGATAATGATTATGCGACTCTTTTGCGGGAATCTGCATATCAGCCTTAAAATCAAAAGAAATGAAACGTCCATGATTATTTAATCAAGGTAAGTTTCATCTAACAACTGCATGAAAATTATAAATTGATGAAAATAGCTTTGATTCAGTTTGCACCTGTTTTTGGTGATTTAGAATCTACGATAGAATCCTTAAAAGAATTGTTTTATAAGGCAAGAGAAGCTGATTTAGTCGTTTTGCCTGAATTGGCCAATACTGGCTATAATTTTAATTCAAGAGAAGAGGCTTTGGCTTTATCAGAGACGGTTATAGATAGTGTTTATCTTGATTTTATTAAAGAATCATGCTTGAAATATGATTTTACAGTTGCCACTGGATTTTCAGAGAAGGAAGTTGATAAATTGTATAATTCGGCCATTTTAATCAATAAAAAAGGAGTTCTTGGAACTTATCGGAAACTTCATTTATTCATGAATGAGAAAAATATTTTCGAAAAGGGAAATGCTGGTCTTCCTGTTTTTATAGTTGATGGTGTTAAAATAGGAATGCTGGTTTGTTTTGATTGGATGTTTCCGGAAGTTTGGCGTAAATTAGCATTGCTAGGTGTCGATTTAATTCTTCATCCTTCAAATTTGGTGTTACCCTATGCGCAATCGGTAATTCCTTCTTATGCACTGGTAAACAGAGTTTTTATTGCGACAGCAAATCGTATTGGAACAGAAAAGGAACTTTCTTTCACAGGGCAATCTGTTATTGTGAATCCGAAAGGAGAAGTTATGGCAAAAGCGGATAAGTTGGAGGAGATTTTATTTGCTGATATAGATCCTGAAATGGCCAGAAATAAGATGATTACCCCAATGAATGATATTTTTGAGGATAGAAGAACGGATATTTATGAATAAGAATATAAGATGAGTGAGTTAAAACAAAATATTGAACAAGAGAAAGGAAGAATCCGAAAGGAGATTCGGGCCATAAAGCAAAATTATTCTTTTGAGCAGAAAAAGGAATTAAGCTTGCCTATTCTGAAAAGCTTGGAACAGCTTCCTGAATTTATTCAAGCCAAAACGGTGATGTTGTATTGGTCTATTAAAGATGAAGTTCATACTCACGATTTTATTTGTAAATGGGCAAAGGAAAAAAGAGTAATTCTACCCTGTGTTATAGGGGAAACTTTGGATTTGAAAGTTTTTGAAGGGATTGATCACATGGTAAAAGGCGAAAATTATGGAATTCTTGAGCCTAAAGGATCTGTTTTTATGAGAGAGGATGAAATTGATTTGATTCTTGTACCAGGAATTGCTTTTGACCGGGAAAAGAACCGGATGGGTAGAGGAAAAGCATATTACGACCGGTTGTTACAATCGTTAAGTTCTTTTAAGGTTGGTATTTGTTTCGATTTCCAAGTATTGGATCATGTGCCAGTTGATGAGCATGATATTAAAATGGATGAAATCGTATTCCAATAAAAAAAGCCAGTGAGTATCTCACTGGCTTTTTAATATCGTTAATTACGATTATTCTGCGTGAATAGCTTCCACAGGACAAGCGTCAACGCAAGTACCACAATCAGTACAAAGATTAGCGTCGATTACATAATGCTCATCACCCATAGAAATTGCCTCAACAGGACATTCTCCTTCACAAGAACCGCAAGAAATACAGTCGTCGTTAATTACGTAAGCCATTTTATTTATTTTTATAGTGTTAATACTGGTACAAATGTACTATCATATTTTAAACGGAGAAATAATTTCGCCTAGAATTATATTATTTTGAAACAGATTAAATAATGAATTGTGAGCGTTATCCAACAGTCAATGTATTTTATTAGCCAGAAATAAAGAGAATTATCTTATTCGTTTGCTAATTTCAGTACGTCACAGTAACTATTTATTTAAATATGAGATGGCCAACCATGCCATTGTACTCATTGATGTTTGTAAAGAATCATCATTCGCTTCAAAATTTGAAGTGTGTAATGAGCCATTTTTTTCAGATTGTACCCCAAAACGATAAAAAGTAACGGGATATTTCTGTGAATAGAAGCCAAAATCTTCCGTAGTCATTCTAATATCCATATTTACAACTTTATCTTCTCCCAATAATTCTATCGCATTTGTTTTGGCTTCATGAGTGATGTCTTCATGGTTTACTAAAAAAGGATAACCATGACGTATGTCAACTTCACATTCTGCTCCCATTCCTGCAGCAGTAGATTGTGCAATGTTTGTAATTAATTGCTTGGCCTTAGCTCTCCATTCTTCATTCATGGTTCGGAATGTACCTTCTATTTTTACTTCATCAGGAATAATATTAGTAGCTCCATTGCCAATTATTTTACCAAAAGAAAGTACTGTTGGTATTCTTGCATCGCAATGTCGGCTAACAATTTGTTGTAAAGCAACAATAATATGTGAGGCAATTAGAATGGAATCGGTGCATTTGTGTGGCATCGCTGCATGTCCGCCTTTGCCTTTTACAGTTAGATATATTTCATCACCCGAGGCCATGTACATACCAGATCTAAATCCAACAGTTCCTACTGGCATATCTGGCAAAACGTGCTGACCCAATATCCATTCCGGCTCAGGCTGTAGGGCACCTTCTTCCATCATTAATTTTGCACCACCAGGTAATAATTCTTCTCCAGGCTGAAAAATTAATAATATTGTACCTTCCCATTCGTTTTTGAACTTGGATAAAATTTTTGCTGTTCCTAATAAACTGGCCATATGCATATCGTGTCCGCAGGCATGCATCACACCTTTATTTGTGGAGCAGTATTTGTTATCTGGATTTTCGTTAATTGGCAAGGCATCCATATCGGAACGAAGTGCAATTACTTTTTTATTCGGATTTAGGCCTTCAATTTTCCCAACAATACCTGTTTTTGCAAAACCTGATTTGTAAGGGATTCCTAATTCGCCCAAATATTTTTGAATGAACTTTGATGTTTCAAATTCTTGGAAAGAAAGCTCTGGCTTGGCGTGTAAATGAGCTCTTATATCTTTTATCTCAGCATTAATCAGTTCTGAAAATGCAAGTATTTTTGTTTTTAGATTGGTCATTTGTGGTAATGGTTAATTTATTGTAAATCAAATGTGCAGTAACGATTAGATCAATAATACAAAGGTTTTTTTTGTTTTGCTAATTAGTCCTTGAAGTATCATGTACAGTAAGTCACAAAATTTGTTTAAATACAAATCTACTAAATAGTTTCTACAGATAGAAAGTTAAGCAATAATGGAGAAAGACTAATTTCAATTCTATAATAATTGGTTTGGTTTTTGTTAGTGAAATTGAAGGGTTTTCCTGACGGAATATCATTATTATAAAATAGAACTTGAAAATGTGTTCTGATTAGATATGGATTTTAGCTTAACAACTATTTAACGATATTTAGGTTTTCTTTTAATGAAAATTAGTTAATTTTGTTTGCTTAGCTAAATTTAAAGTGGTTTTTCTAAACTCTTTAATTTGTTTGCCGTAATAAACAAAGTCACCGTAATTAAAATAATTAATTGTTATGAGTAGAAAAATATTTTATTTGTTGGTTGTTGCTATTTTAGGAAGCACATTATCTGTAAATGCTCAAGATGCAAAACCAGTAATGAAATTTGATTCAAAGGAGTACGATTTCAAAACTTTTAATGAAGAAGATGGATTGACATCTTATTCGTTCGAATTTATTAACACGGGAAATCAACCGGTTATTATTAATGATGTAAGATCCTCGTGTGGTTGTACTTCTCCTGAGTGGAGTAAGCAACCAATTGCTCCAGGGCAAAAAGGTTTTGTTAAAGCAACTTATGATCCTAAAAATCGTCCGGGTCCATTTAATAAGTCCATAACTATTACTGCAAATACAGATCCGGCAATTACAATTTTAAGAATTAGCGGGAATGTTATAGCTAGAGTAAAAACAGTAGCCGATTTGTACCCAAGGGAAATGGATGGATTGCGATTACAGAACAATCATCTTTCTTTTACCAAAGTGAAAAATACAGATGTAAAGGAGTCGGCTATGGATGTTTATAATGATAGCGACAAGTCAATAAATATTGGGTTTAAAAGATTGCCTGCTCATTTATCGTTAAAGATGGTACCTGAAACATTGCAACCAAAGCAAAAGGGACAGATTATTGCAACCTATGATGCCAGTAAGAAAAATGATTGGGGATTTGTTATTGATTATATAGATGTTCTAGTAAATCAAGAATTTAAATCGGGCAACCGACTAACAGTTAGTGCTAATTTGGTTGAGGATTTTTCAAGCTTATCGAAAGCTGAATTGGCAAATTCTCCAAAAGTTGGGTTTGAAAATGATGTGTTTGATTTTGGAGAATTAACTCAAGGTGAAAATGCGGAATATACTTTTACAATGAAGAACTTGGGTAAATCTGATTTGATCATCCGAAAAACAAAAGCTTCTTGCGGATGTACCGCTATTGCTCCAAGTACTAATGTGATTAAAGCAGGTGAGGTATCAGAAATTAAAGTGGTATTTAATTCCAGAGGAAAAAGAGGTCGTCAAAATAAAATGATCACAGTGATCACTAATGACCCTGTTGATTCTGAAGTGAGTCTGCGCGTTTCGGGGAATGTAGTGATGCCTAAAACGAATTAAGGAATATTATAAAAATTGATATACGAAAGGCTTTTCCATTTGGGAAAGCCTTTTTTGTTGCTCACAAACATATACACTTTTCATGATGTTTACTAAGTCATTACCTGCTAAATTTATAACTTCGCATACAGTAACGAAAGAAATTTCTTGTCATGACAGATAAAAATAAAAGAGATCATATCGAAAATGCTCCTGAATATAAGGCGCTGAAGGTAAATAAAGGAATAAGTAAGCCACCATCTATTAATCCAAGGATTGCAGATAGGCTAAAACTGAATAAGCGCAAAAGCTATTCTGTTGAGGAATATGTGCAGGGAATTTTGGATGGGAATATTGGGATGTTAAGTCAGGCAATAACTCTTATTGAAAGCTCTAAACATGAGCATCAATCAGTAGCTCAGGAGATTATTGAAAGATGCTTGCCGTATTCCGGGAAATCTGTGAGGATTGGAGTTACAGGAGTTCCAGGAGCGGGTAAAAGTACCTTTATTGAAGCATTTGGAAAGCATGTAACTGCACAGGGACATAAATTAGCGGTGTTGGCTATCGATCCAAGCAGTGAAAGAAGTAAGGGGAGTATTTTGGGTGATAAGACTCGAATGGAGGAGTTGGCGGTTGATCCTAAAGCTTATATTCGACCTTCACCTTCAGCAGGATCGTTAGGAGGAGTTGCCCGTAAAACTCGGGAAAGCTTAATTCTATGTGAAGCCGCGGGTTTCGATACAATCTTAATTGAAACGGTTGGTGTGGGTCAATCGGAAACGGCTGTACATTCCATGGTTGATTTCTTTTTGCTGCTTAAAATTGCTGGAGCTGGTGATGAACTGCAGGGAATTAAAAGAGGAATCATGGAGATGGCCGATGCAATAAGCATTAATAAGGCCGATGGAAATAATATTCATAAAGCACAATTGGCTAGAGTCCAGTTCGAAAATGCTTTGCATTTATTTCCGGCATCTCTATCGGGATGGATTCCAAAAGTAATGACTTGTTCATCAATTGATAAGACAGGTATTGATGTCATTTGGAATAATATTAAGGAATACTGTGCACATACACAGCAAAATGGATATTTTGATCAGCGAAGAAGCGAGCAAGCTAAATATTGGATGTATGAAACGATTAATGGACAATTACGCGATCGTTTTTATCATTTAGATTTAATAAAAGGTCAGATTCCAGATATTGAAAAGAAAGTCTTGAATGATGAAATGAGTTCTTTTGTTGCGGCACACAAATTATTGGATGCATATTTTAGTGATGCTAAAAATAAGTAGTAATGGCTTAAGTTCATCGAAAAACTTTCCTTTTTATAGTTTTATTTGGTAGATTTATTCATTCTTAAAAAATACAGATCAAAATACTTAATTAAATGAAGAAAATTTTTATTGCCATTGCGGCGATTGGGCTTTTTTTAGGCTCCTGTACATCTGCGGATCAATATAAATTGACCGGAAAAGTTGAAGGTGTGACTGAAGGGAAAGTTTATCTTTCTAAACTTCAGGATAATAAATTAGTGAAAACTGATTCAACCGAAATGACCGCTACTGGATTTTCTTTTAAGGGAACTCTAGCATCTCCAGATCTTTTCTATATTGAATTGGAAGGACAGAGAGGCGCAATTCAGGTGTTTCTTGAAAATGCAGCAATTACTATTGATGCCAATATCGAAAACTTAAAAGAAGCAAAAGTAGTTGGGTCATCAAATCAAGATATTTTAACCGCTTTTGGTGAATTGCAGAAAGGATTTCAAGAAAAGCAACAAGCTTTGTATCCTGAATATCAAAAAGCAGAGGAATCAAAGAATCAGGTTGCGATGGATTCTATCGAAGCTGAATTTAATAAATCTAATGCTGATAAGTTTTCAGCAAGTAAGGATTTTTTGAAATTGAATAGTAATACTGTTGCTGCAGCATTTGTAGCCTACCGAATTTCTTCTCCGCTTGAAACAGCAGAAATGGAAGAAATTTATGAGATGTTGGGCGAAAATGCACAAAAATCATCTTATGCTACACTTATTAAGGACAAAATTGAAGTGTTGAAAAAAGTTGCAATCGGTCAACCTGCTCCTGATTTTACTTTGAATACTACAGAAGGAACACCACTTAGCTTATCTTCTTTTAAAGGTAAAGTTGTTCTGATTGACTTTTGGGCATCATGGTGCGGACCTTGTAGAGGTGAAAACCCTAATGTGGTTAAGATGTACGAAGACCTTCATCCTGAAGGAGTTGAAATTTTAGGCGTGTCTTTAGATGAAAATAAAGAAAAATGGTTAAAAGCAATTGAAGACGATGGATTGATTTGGAATCATGTATCTGATTTGAAAGGTTGGGATTCTTCCGCAGCTAAATTATATGGAGTTAATGGAATTCCTGCTACAGTTATCGTTGATAAAAACGGAATTATTGTTGCAAAAAATTTAAGAGGTGAGGAATTGAAAGCTGCTATTGAGAAATTGATTCAGTAATTCTTACAAATAAAAGCATTTTGACCCGAGAGATAATTAAACTTATCTTTCGGGTCATTTTTTGTTAAATGAGTTGATTTTCACTAAATTCAAGTTCTAAATTTATTCTGTTGTCTATATGATATCTGATGAAATTTAAAGAGGAAAATCTTTGTAGAAACAAAAAAACATCTACTTTTGTTATTTAAAGTAGATCTAAATAAAACATCATTCCAAACAGTACAAATGCACTTAATAAACAAATTTATTCTGGTCCTGCTTGTGGGCATAATAACGTCTTGTCAATCAGGTGAAATCGAAAAGGAAACCAATTTGATATCCGTTAGTATATTGCCTCAGAAATATTTTATTGAGCGAATTGCAGGTAATGATTTTAAGGTTAATGTTCTGATTCCTCCTGGAGCCAGTCCTGCAACTTATGAGCCTACGCCAATGCAAATGAAAGATGTTGCCAAATCAATTGCATATTTTAGAATTGGTCACATTCCCTTCGAAACGGTTTGGTTAAATAATTTAGTGGAGGGAGCTGGCGAAATTAAAGTTGTAGATCTTTCGAAAGGAATAGAATTGATTAAAGGTATAGAGAAGCATGGAGATCATATCCATGAAGGAGGAATCGATCCTCATATCTGGTCATCACTTAAATCGGTAAAAATAATAAGTGAAAATTTGTTTCAGGAACTAGTTAAATTAGCTCCTGAGAAGAAGGAGGTTTATGAGAAAAATTATCGGGAATTTCTTTCAGAATTAGAAGAGTTGGATCAATTTGCAGAAGCTTCGTTAATTCATAAAAAAGGAATGTCGTTTATGATTTTCCACCCAGCTTTAACTTATTTGGCACGAGATTACGGCTTACATCAAATCTCTGTTGAATTGGATGGTAAAGAACCTTCGCCTACTCATATGAAGAGTTTGATAGAGGAAGCTAGACGATTAAAAATAAAGAAGGTTTTTGTTCAGAAACAGTTTAATGTTGAGAATGCAAAAGCTATTGTTGCCGAGATTGATGGAGAAGTTGTCTTAATTGATCCTTTGACTGAGGATTGGTTGAATGAAATGAAACGAATCATCAACATACTTAAAGACTGAAATTGTACTCGATGAAAAAAATTCTGGAATTAAAATCACTAACTGCTGGATATGATGAGAAAATCGTATTGAAAGGAGTGAATTTGGTTGTGAAAGAAAATGATTTTCTTGGAATTATCGGTCCTAATGGTGGAGGTAAAACAACACTGTTAAAGGTGATTCTAGGCATTTTAAAACCTATTGAGGGTGAAATATTGCCTGATGGAAATGATCGTTGTATTATCGGTTATTTGCCTCAAATCAATCAAATTGATAATAAATTTCCAATTCCTGTGAAAGAAGTTGTTCTTTCTGGATTAATGTCTCATAAAAAAATATTTGGAAGATATAATAATGAGAACAAGAGGCGTGCGGATGAATTAATGTCTCAAATGGGAATTATTCATTTGAAGAATAAAAATATTGGAGAGCTGTCTGGTGGCCAATTGCAACGTGTGTTTTTGTGTCGGGCAATTATTTCAGATCCTCAAATATTGATTTTAGATGAGCCGGATACATACGTAGATAGTAATTTTGAAGGAGAGTTGTATGAAATTCTTGATCAGTTAAATTCGCATATGGCCATTATAATTGTGTCGCACGATGTGGGAACAATATGTTCTCATGTAAAGGCAATTGCCTGTGTGAACAAAACCCTATGTTATCATGATTCAAATATTATTTCGCAGGAGCAGTTGAAAGCTTATAATTGCCCGATTGATTTAATAACCCATGGAGAAGTTCCTCACCGAGTACTAAAGCATCATCAATAAAATATGAATGAACTATTTGAGTTGTTTCAATATAATTTCTTTTTAAATGCGGTTGGCGCAGCTATTTTGGCAAGTATTTCCTGCGGAATTATTGGTTCATATATCGTAGCGCGGCGAATTGTTTTCATTAGTGGTGGTATTACACATGCTTCCTTCGGGGGAATAGGTTTGGCTTGGTATTTAGGCTTTAATCCGGTACTGGGAGCAGCCGTTTTTGGTGTTTTATCAGCCTTAGGAATAGAGTGGGTTTCTAAAAAAACAGATGTAAGGCAAGATTCTGTTATAGGTATTTTGTGGGCTTTAGGAATGGCTTTAGGAATTATCTTTATTTACATGACTCCTGGTTATGCCCCGAATTTAATGAGTTTCTTATTCGGGAATATTTTAACGGTAGGAGCATTAGACTTGTATCTGCTCTTAGGATTGTGTCTATTCACGATTGCAATCTTCGCCTTTTTGTTACGACCGATTTTATTTGTTGCCTTCGATGAAGAGTTTGCACGAACACAGAAAGCTCCGGTTCAGTTTTTAAACTATTTAATGATATCACTAGTGGCTTTGGCCATTGTTTTAAATATTAGAGTGGTTGGAATTATTTTGGTGATTTCGTTTCTTACAATTCCACA
>JAQBBZ010000295.1:0-6245 GCA_032125735.1 Labilibaculum sp. | reverse complement strand
TTTGCCCTTTGATGTTTCCGATCCTGTTGAAATTAAAAATAGCCTGGATAATTGGCATGCTTCCAATCCTGATCAACACATTAGTGTACTGGTTAACAATGCTGGTATTGCCAAAGACAACCTAATGGTGTTTATGTCTGCGGATCAATGGGGATCGGTAATAAAAACGAATTTGGATAGCTTCTTTCACGTTACTAGTCGGTTGCTAACAAATATGGTTATTAATAAGTGGGGACGAATTATAAATGTTGTTTCTTTATCAGGTCAAAAAGGATTGCCTGGTCAAACGAACTATTCGGCCGCAAAAGCTGGTGTTATTGGAGCTACCAAATCCTTAGCAATGGAAATTGGCAAGAAAAAAATAACAGTAAATGCTGTTGCCCCAGGCTTTATCAGAACAGATATGACCGATGGATTAGACGAAAAAGAACTTAAAAAATTGATTCCTTTAAACAGGTTTGGAACTGCTCAAGAGGTAGCCTACGCGGTATCCTTTTTAGCCTCAGATAAAGCAAGTTATATTACAGGAGAAACCATTTCGATTAATGGTGGCATGTACAGCTAGAAGTAATCATTAATATAGAATTCTACAAGACCAAAATATATGAAGAGAGTAGTCATTACAGGGATGGGAGTTTATTCCACAATTGGGAAAAATATTGAAGAAGTAAACCATTCCCTTTACAATGGTGTTTCTGGAATCGGAATTGATGCAAAACGAATTGATGACGGATTTAGATCTCCCTTAACAGGAATTATTCAACGCCCTATACTCAAAGGTGTTTTGCCAAGAAGAATGCGAATTGGATTGCCGGAACAAGGCGAATATGCTTATGTTGCAACCATGGAAGCTTTGGAAATGGCTAAAATTGATGAATATTTCAGACTAAAGAATGAAGTTGGTATCCTTTATGGTAATGACAGTTCTGCTGTGCCGGTAATCAATGCAATTGATATCGTTCGCGCGAAAAAAGACACCACTTTGGTGGGATCAGGAAGCATTTTTCAGTCGATGAACTCATCTATCACCATGAATTTATCGGTTATATTGAAACTAACAGGCGTGAATTTCACCATTAGTGGAGCTTGTGCCAGCAGTTCTCACGCTATTGGAATGGCGATGATACTTATTCAGCAAGGTTTACAGGATATTGTTATTTGTGGTGGAGGACAAGAGGTAAATGCAGAATCAATGGGCTCTTTCGATGGCTTAAGTGCATTCTCTATTCGCACCGATGATCCTACGAAAGCCTCTCGCCCATTTGATAGAGATCGTGATGGACTTGTACCCAGTGGTGGTGCAGCAACAGTAATTGTTGAAAGCTACGAATCGGCTATTAAGCGTGGAGCTCCAATTCTTGCTGAATTAACTGGCTATGGCTTCTCTTCGAATGGTGACCACATTTCGGTTCCAAATGTTGAAGGTCCTACAAAATCGCTCGAAAAAGCACTTAAATATGCTGGTATTCGTCCTCAGGATATCGACTATGTAAATGCCCATGCCACTTCGACAATTATCGGGGACATGAATGAAGCACAAGCTTTACACCGTATTTTCGGTTCCAAAACGCCTATCAATTCAACCAAATCGATGACGGGGCATGAAATGTGGATGTGTGGTGCCAGTGAAATTATTTATTCGATATTAATGATGCAAAATTCATATGTTGCGCCAACCATCAATTTTGAAAACCCTGATGAGCATTCCGCGAAACTAAATATTTCAGGAAATCGAATTGAAAAAAATATTGATACTTTCCTATCCAACTCGTTTGGTTTTGGAGGTACCAACTCAACCTTAATCGTGAAAAAGTTTAAATAACAACCTATATGACTAAAGAAGAAGTAATCGAAAAAGTGAATGCCTTTTTAATGGATGAATTTGAAATTGAAGAGGATCAAATTAAACCTGATGCCAATTTTAAAGATGATTTAGAGATTGAAAGTCTTGATTTTGTTGATATCGTAGTAATCATCGAAAGAGAATTTGGCTTTAAAGTAAAAGGCGAGGAAATGACTCACATTCGTCAGCTTTCTGATCTGTACGACTATATTGAAGAACAAGTAAAAGTACACGCCTAATGTCTTCCTGGGAAGGTAAAACCCGTGGTGGTACAACTGGATACCGAATATTCATCTTACTATTAAAAAAGGTGAATATTCGGTTTTCTTACGCTCTTTTACGCGGGGTTGCTGTCTACTTTTGGGTTTTTTCGGATAAGAGTCCTTTGATGTATTTCTATCAAAATAGACTTTGGTATGGTAAATTTGATGCCTATAAAGCGATTTACAGAAACTACGTAATGCTGGGCGAATGCTTGCTCGATAAAATTGTAGTTATGGCAGGAATTAAAAACAAATTTACCTTCGACTTTGATGGAGAAGAATATTTACATGCCCTGGCCAAAGATAAAAAAGGAGGAATATTAATTGGTGCACACATTGGGAATTGGGAAATTTCCGGTCATTTGCTTACGCGAATTGACACCAAAGTACATGTTGTAATGCTCGATGCTGAACATCAAAAAATAAAGGAATTAATGCAAAATGTATTGCGGGAGAAACAAATGTCGATTATTCCAATAAAAAATAATTTTGACCATTTATACGCCATAGAAGAAGCTCTTAAAAAAGGCGAATTTATTGCTTTACATGGCGATCGTTTTTTACCGGGCACTAAAACAATTTGTACTGAATTCTTAGGCCAGGAAGCACAATTCCCGAGTGGACCATTTTATATGGCATCCAAATTTGGGGCTCCTGTTTGTTATGTTTCCGCCATTAAAACAAGTAGATATCACTATCATTTTAAGGCAACAAAACCAGAGGTACTTCCCTACCCTAACAAGCTAAAAACTAGAAATCAAGATCTTAAAAATATGATTGCACCTTATGTGAAGAATTTGGAACAAATTGTTCTCGAAAATCCGAATCAATGGTTCAATTTCTATTCATTTTGGGGTAATAAAAACTCTGCAAATTAAAAGACCTTTAAAGCAAAATATATGAATTTTGGTAACGATAATAAGACTGCTTTACAAGCAAAATTTGATGCTCAAAAGATTGCTTTTGGACCCATCATGTTTCAGGCCGCACGTTCTCTACAAAAAATGGGCATTCTTGAAATCATTAAAAAACAACGAAATAAGGGGATTCTAATTTCGGAGATAGCCAAACAACTAAACATCTCGGTTTATGGCGTTAAAGTTCTGCTTGAAGCTGGCCTAAGTATGGAAATTGTGCGTGTTGAAGAAAACCGATACTTTCTTACCAAAACAGGTTTCTTTTTATTGAGCGACCCACTAACTCAGGTGAACATGAACTTTGTGCACGATGTGAACTATGAAGGCTTTTCGATCTTGACAAATCCATTGAAAATGGAAAGCCTGAGGGTTTAAAAGTATTTGGCGAATGGGATACGGTATACGAAGCACTTTCGCAATTGCCTGAACAAGTTCAGAAAAGCTGGTTCGAATTTGATCATTACTATTCCGATACTGCTTTTCCGGAAGTATTGCCTATCGTTTTTGCGAATAAGCCTAAAAAGCTGCTTGATGTTGGTGGCAATACCGGGAAATGGTCAATTCAATGTGGAAAATACGACGAGGACATTCAAGTTACCATACTCGATTTACCGGGTCAACTGGAGAAAGCCTATCTAAATATAGCAGCGAACAATCTTAGCGATCGTGTTACTGGAATTCCTCTAAATCTATTGGATCATTCTGTTCCTTTCCCAACGGGTTATGATATTGTTTGGATGAGTCAGTTTTTGGACTGTTTCTCGCAAGCAGATATTTTAGAATTGCTTAAGAGAGCAAAAAATGCAATTGTAGAAGATGGTTCGGTATATATTTTGGAAACTTATTGGGACAAACAAAAATACGAGGCCTCAACCTATAGTTTGCATGCTACCTCATTATATTTTACCTGTTTAGCAAATGGTTGTTCGCAAATGTATCATTCTGAAGATATGTTAGCCATTATCGACAATGCCGGACTTTATGTAGACGAAGAAATTCATGATATTGGCGTTAGTCACACTCTATATAAGTGTAAAATAAAAGCCTAAGTTTCGGAGTGTGGCTTTACGATACCAATCAATAAAGCCATACTTTTCTACTTTTTTGTTAAAAAATTTAAAAAATGACATTACCTCGTAGTACCGAAAATCTAATTCCTCAAAAACATCCTTTTGTTTTGGTCGATCGCTTAATTTCATTTACCGATACAGTAAGCATTTGTGAATTTACGGTTCCCGAAAAACATCCTCTTGTAAATAATGGGAAACTATGCGAAGGCGGCTTAGTAGAAAATATCGCACAAACTGCAGCTGCGGGCAATGGATATCAGGCTAATAAAATGGGGATGGAAGTTCCAAAAGGATTTATCGCCGGAATTAAAAACGTAAAAATCATTCGTCTTCCTCATGTGTTTAGCATTCTTAAAACAGTTGTAACGCAGGAAAATAGAGTGATGGACTATAATTTAATTAAAGGAGAGGTTTTCCTAAATGATGAGCTTATCGCAAGTTGTGCGATGAAAATTTATTGTCCATAATGATTTACGGTTAGCAATATTAAATTCACACAAAACCTATTATTACATCATTAAATCTTAATTCAATATGAACTCATTAAAATTTTGCCTGATTGCTATCATCATGCTTGTTGGAACTACAAGCCTTTTCTCACAAGGTTTTCAGGCCCCTGCCGAAGGGAAAGCTGCAGTTTATTTTGTGCGTGTTAGTTCATGGGGAGGTGCTTCCAGTTTTGAATATTTTCACCAAGACAAATACATTGGAGTATTCAAAAGTAAAAATTACCTGAGGTATGAGTGCGAGCCAGGAGAACAGCTTTTGTGGGCATCATCTGAAAATAAAGAATTTGTGACTGCCGATTTAAAAGCTGGCGAATCCTATATTATTATTGTTGATGTTATTATGGGAGCTTGGAAACCAAGAGTAGGATTTAATCCGATAACAGCCCAAGATGGTGAAATATTTGATCGTGCTGCCGCATTAATTAAGAAAAAGAAGGCCATCGTAACATCCGAAGCAAAAATTAAAACGATGAATATCAAACTTGAAAAATTCATCGGAGAAAAATTGAAGATGTATCATGATGTGTGGAAAACTGAAAAGAATTTCAAACATATCTCTTCTGATATGGCTATCCCAAAAGAAGCGATGTAATTTATAAACTGAATACGACTGTCACTAGTCAATACTTTTTAATGCACAGACCCTGAGGTTTGTGCATTTTTTTTTGTGTAAACTTGATTTATTCTGATAAAATTAAGACATTTAATTATGAAACATATCTTACTTATTTTACTCACAATTCTTGTTACTGGAAGTCAGCTTTCTGCACAAGAATCATACAAGGAAGAAGTGACTTGGATGGGATTGGATTTTACGCATGCAAAACTGATCAATCGTACTGCATTCACAAACTCTCGAGCTATAAAAGACTCTTATTTGGCCATGTGGAATAATATTATTTTTAACGAGCCTAAAAAATTCGACATCTCGAAATATTTTGGTGTTGAGCATGTTAAATTTGACATTTCAGTGGTTACAGACCGAAATTCGCAGATCGATCACCAAAGTTTAGTCGTTGATTATGCAGATAAATTACTTCAGCAGGATGAAATCAAGGAAATTATAGCACAGTATCCCAAAGCGGACGGTATTGGCTTGTTGCTACTTGTCGAATCTTTCGATAAAAATACTACGACAGGAACTTATTGGGCATGCTTTTTCAACAGAGCAAGTTCCGAAGTATTATCTGCACAAAAAATACACGGACGTGCTTCGGGATTTGGAATCAGAAACTATTGGGCCAACAGTTTGTACAAGGCAATGAAATCGTACAACAGATACTAAAACGAACTAATTATAGAACAGAAGCGAGCCACATAAAGCTCGCTTTTTTTTGTGCGGAAAATTATGCTTTTCATTCCTTGTAAATGGTTCAATTAATAGTTGGACTCTGTATTTTTTTATGTAAGTTGATTTATCGAAAATGAAAAGCCCGTCCGGCTAAAGGACAAGAGAAATAGACGCAGATCCTTATGATTTTATATGATCTGCACTGATTTTTGTGTACTTCCCTTACATTGAAATGGTCATGTTGAGCTTGTCGAAACATCTGTTACTGAAAGGTAAAGATTCTTCGCAGCGTTTTTACGATTGTTCTCAAAAGGGGACAGATTGCCACAGTCGCTATGCTCCTTCGCAATGA
>JAQBBZ010000294.1:0-3324 GCA_032125735.1 Labilibaculum sp. | reverse complement strand
GATGTAGGTAATAAAACACGGGTTTCATGCACCGTCGATGAATTCTTCCATAATAATTTAACCAGCCACGTATTTTAGGATTAAGCAATATTGCCAAATCTTGAATTGTGTGCTGACTTTTATTGTGAAATTTTAAATCGCGCAGAACACGAGTAAGTCTCACTTTTGATTTTCGACTCATGATACAATCAAATTGAAGAAAGCTTCCGCCCCGTTTCAATTTCATATGTATGGGACGAAAACTAAAACCAAGAAAATCGAATTGTACGGGATAACCCTTTCGGTTCCTACCTGATTTCTTACAATACACTAACTTCGTCTTTTCAGGATGGGCAGTTAAGCCACATGCTGACAGACGTTGCTTTAGCGCTGTAAGTATCTGATATGATTCCTCATAAGTACGACAGTGTATGATCAGATCGTCAGCATAACGTACTAACTTCACTTGAGGATAATGCACTTGCATCCATTTGTCTACACAATAA
Source organism: Labilibaculum sp. (assembly GCA_032125735.1). Lineage (GTDB taxonomy): Bacteria > Bacteroidota > Bacteroidia > Bacteroidales > Marinifilaceae > Labilibaculum. The sequence continues at coordinate 2,839 of JAQBBZ010000294.1, read as the reverse complement.
TGCATGAACAAATTCGCTAACAAGGGACTGATGACTCCACCTTGTGGAGTTCCCTTACCCGTAGTTAGTTGCAGCTCTCCTTCAGGAAGTTGAACGGGTGCTTTAAGCCATCGATTGATATAAAACAATACCCAATTCTCAGATACATGTCTTTTTAAAGCTTTCATAATAAGCTCATGATCAACATTATCAAAGAAGGCTTGAATATCTAAATCAATAGCCCAATGGTATTTCTGAACATTCGTACGCACTTCATTCACAGCTGCAATGGCATTCTTATCAGGACGATAACCATAGGAAACGTCTAAGAACTCAGATTCTAACCGAGGTTCCAAATAAGTCTTGACCACTTGCTGTGCAACTCGATCACTAACTGTGGGAATACCCAATGGGCGCTTCTTTCCATCTGTCTTGGGAATTAAAACCCGTTTTACCGCTGGTGGAAAATAACTTCCGGAGGCCATACGGTTCCATAACCTATACAGTTCTTTGGAACGGTTTGCTTCGAAGTCTTCCAAACTTTGACGGTCAACTCCTGCACTCCCTTTGTTACTTTTCACTTTCTTGTAAGCTTCCCACACCATCATTTTTGTAATGGGAATTGACTTTGTTTGATCTTTAAAAATCATCCTTAATTTAATTAAGTTGTTCTTAATTTAAAACTGCATAATTGAAGCCCTTTGCTCCTCTTCCATTACAGAAGTTTCATCACTACTACGGCTTCATCCGCCACCTTAATAATCATTGGTAATAAGCTTGCAGACATGTTCTGCTTGCGAGTTTCCTTTCACATATCATTAAGGCTTCCTGCGTTCCGCAATAAAGCCTGAATAAGAGTCATGCCCCCTTTATGACGGTTGCCGAACAGACAGTAATCAGGTAACCTCTGCACTTATCCCCGACATCTCGATATCTATCAGGTTTTGACAACAACTACCATTTCGTCACTTCATCGGAAGGTTCGCTTGCGCTCATCTCTCTTATTCACACCTGACCATTTAAAATGGCCTTTTCTTCTATCGCTTCATGCTTTGAAGTTACCTTCAATACATCATAGAAGTGGTTTGATCAGTTTTCCTGAAAAACCTAATCGGAAGGCCTGCTTCCATCTTTATTGCAGTTACGTTGCTCTTTGCAACTCACAGCACACATCGAGTAGGCTACCACTAGGTTAATAGCCTAGCGGAAAAGCTCTGCCACCACATAAGCCCAAAGGGAATATAGAACAAAAACAAAGCTTTACCTGTGGATAAATACCAAAACAAATACCGTGTAAAAACCACCCGCCTGCAAAGCTGGGATTACGGGGCAAATGCACCCTATTTTGTTACCATCTGTACCGCAAACAGGAAACATTTTTTCGGGCAGGTGCTAAATGGTGAAATGCAATTATCGGAAATCGGAAGAATGGCCGTAAGCTTTTGGCTGGCCATACCCGAACACTTTCCCTTTGTGCAACTGGATGCCTTTGTGATAATGCCCAACCATGTGCATGGAATAATTGTGATCAACAAAGATGATGGATATTGTAAAGACACAAAATCTTGTGTCTCCACAGTCTCCACAAAAAACCAATTCGGGCCACAATCCAAAAATCTGGCATCAATTGTCCGCGGGTTTAAAATTGGGGTGAAAAAATATGCCACCATGCACCAAATCGAATTTGCCTGGCAATCTCTTTATCACGATCACATCATCAGAAATGATATCGCCTACCAACGAATACACAATTATATTCTGAATAATCCCGCAAAATGGGGAGAAGATAAATTCCATAAATAATCATCACGTACAGACGCAAAATTTTGCGTCTCAACCGCAAGATTTTTCATCTCAACAGAATATCTTTCATCTCAACGAAAATCCCGTACAGACGCAAGATCTTGCGTCTCAACCGCAAGATTTTTCATCTCAACCGCAAGATTTTTCATCTCAACGAAAATCCCGTACAGACGCAAGATCTTGCGTCTCAACAGAAAATACTAAAACGCACTCAGATTAAAGGAAATCAAAAAATTGGCAAACATACTTCCCGTTTGATCCTCGTAACCAACACGAATTCCCAGATTGACAGGAGCCGAAAAGCGAAGCACGTGCATATCGGTGCTTAGCTCAGCACCAAAGGATGTAAATGCATCTTTATAGCTGAACAGATTCTGATTCATATCTGAGATCTTTCCTTTCTGATATCCATAATCGAAAAAAGCATTCATCTTAATTCTTTTAAAATAGGCCAAGGGTCCCATGTTCCAATCGGGATAAAACAAAGGCAAGGCATAATCAATGCCTGTTGTGTAAATATCCTCCCCATAAATGTCAGACATTCCTCGTGGACTTTTAATCGTATTTGAAAAACGGGAATTATAGATAGATCGGTTTTGGTACCCTCCATACAATTTAATGCCATGATGCTTTACAAATCCGGGGAAATACAAATAAGTTTCGGCCGACCAGGTTTCTCCCAACTTGGAATCGCCAAATGGCGTGTGGCGATAATTCAATTCCAGTATCTGCGCCCATCGAAACTGCACATCGCGCGGAGCCATTTTTGCAATGTTATAGGCAAAAATCTGATACTGCATGATCTCCTGAGAGAAACTGTTATCCCCAAAATCGTACTCACCCAATCCCAAAGAATTGGTTTCGGTGGTGGCCAAAGGTGTATATTTCAGATCAGCCATCTTTGCCAAACTATAAGTTACTTTAGGGGTTATGCGTGTGGAATATTTCCCTCCCGACAGATTGAATGGCAAGCTGACAGAATTCTCCCATCTCCACTGTTTTAAGGCGCGGTGCACCAGTATGGTATCAACCTGAACCGGAGAAATTCGATCGGCAA
>JAQBBZ010000293.1:0-6074 GCA_032125735.1 Labilibaculum sp. | reverse complement strand
CTCAGCTCCATTTTTTGCCCATATTACTCTTGCTGAAGTGGGTGCCAAAATTTCATCAATCAACAGATAATTAAATTCAATATCCTCAACAACAAGAATAGTCCTATCGCTCAATAAAGGTGGTGAAAATCTCTTTTCAGTAGTCTCTATTTTGCCCAATTGTGAATGAACCACATTTCTTAACCTAAAATAAAAACTTGTCCCTTTATCCTTCTCAGATGAGAGCCACAATTCACCATCCAACAATTTCGAAATCTCCTTACAAATTGCTAAGCCTAAGCCCACGCCTGATTGCATGCCTAAACTAGGCTCGTCAATTTGTCGAAAAATATCAAAAATAATCTTTGTATGCTCAGGTAAAATTCCAATTCCAGTATCCGACACATAGAAGGTAATATCCGATTCTTCAACCCAATACCCATAAGTAATCTTCCCTGATTTCGTGTATTTTATTGCATTATTCAAGAGATTTGTAAGTAACTGAATTAGCTTTGTCTTATCCGATTTCAAATACAAGTCCCCAGTCTCAGGAGTACACTTCAATTGAGTCACTAAATTCGTTTTATTACTCTTCTTTAATTCAGACTTTACATATTGCTGCAGTATTAAAAATAAATCGGGTAAAGAAAATTCATCCATCCTAATTTTTGCCTCTTTTGCCTGAAAAAGTGATACATCAAAAATCGATTCGATTATCTTTAATAAATGTTGTCCGCTTGATTTTACAATCGCATTCCATTTTTCAATTTTATCAATCGAAGAATTTGAATTAATTAATCCACTAAATCCTATAATGGCATTTAATGGAGTTCTTAATTCGTGAGACATAGAAGCTAAAAATGTAGATTTCAATTGATCACTTTCTTCGGCCTTTTCTTTTGCAAAGATGAGTTTCTGTTCAAAATTCCTACGACTAATTACACCCGCCAAAAGGTCGGCAAAAGTGTAGAGTAAATTTACATCTTCAGAATCCCATTCCTTATCGGTAAATACTGAATCAAAACCCACAAAACCTAACAACGATTCATGTGATAATATTGGAAGCACTAACAACGATTTAAGATCAGAATGTAATTTGCCAACCTGTTCCTTATTAAGCTCAGAAGATAGTTTAGATAGAGACAAATACAGATGTTCGCGTTGCTGAAACTTTTTAATCCACCATTGAAAATCTTCTATTGGTATTTCTTTTGACTTCTCAATCATCGGAACAACACCATCACGACACCATTCATTAGTATTATTTAATCTTGTTTCATTTTCATTAATTAAAAACACATAACTCCTATCCGTATTTGTGAATTCACCTATGTTTTTTAAAGCACGATCAATTAATTGATCAACATCATTTATTGATGAACCAATAAAATCGGCAGAAATACCAATCATCAACTGTTCTATTTCTGTTTTATGTTTTAATTTAGCCTCTGATGTTTTACGGTCACTTAGATCGTGAACGATAGATTGGATAAATTTATTCCCATTTAATTCTATCAGATTTGCATTAATCACAACAGGGAAAATTTTACCTGATTTGGTTACATGATTAGTTTCAAAAGAAACAGAACCCTTATCTCTCAAAGTTTTCCTTATCGTATCCGCATCAACATCACTAAATTCATCACGCAAGCTCAAATTAGAAGGTGTGAGTTTAAAAAATTCTTCCCGAGAATAACCATAACGCTGAATAGCAGTATCGTTTACCTCTATAAACTTTTGAAAATTAGATTCTTTCCATGGATGTACAAATACAGCTTCGTTTAGATAATTAAAAAGTATCCTAAATTTATTCTCACTCTGTATCAATTTTTGTTCTGAAAGTTTTTTGTCAGTAATATCAGCAATGTATCCTTCAATAAATAAAGGTTGGTTCTTTTTATCTTTTATTGTTATTCCTTGCTCAAACACCCATTTAAGAGCTCCATTTTTACTAATTATTCTGTACTCTATGGAAAATCTTTTATTTTTCACACTCCCCTCAGAAACAGCATCTTCAACATATTTCTGATCGTCAGAATGTATAATATCCTTATAGGCAATAAGAGTATTATAATTCAGTTCTTCGGGTGTATAACCTGTTAAGTTTACCACGCCATGACTTACATATAGCATCGTCCAGTATTCATCAGCCAAACATCTATATGCCATCCCAGAAAGATTTCTCATTAAAGTTGTTAGTCTTCTTGTAATTTCAATCGATTTACGATGCAAGCGTTTCTGTTCCGTTACATCACGAACAATGGCTGTAATTTCTCTTTCACCACTACTACTTATCCTAAACTCAAAATAACAAATTCCCCGATCTTCAACATCCTGTCTATAATCAAAAACCTGTACTTTACCCGAATCGAATGCCACTTCCACGAATTGCATAAATTCCCGAGCCAATTCAGTATTAAATACTTTACGGATATCACTATTTACTATTGATTTTTCTTTCCGGAATAATCCCTTCTCTTCTCCATGGAAATCAATTACCCTGCCATCTCTGGATATTCTTAAAATTAGGTCAGGAATAGTTTCTAGTAAGGCTTTCGCTTTTGCCTCACTCTCTTTTAACCGTTTTTCTGCGGCTAATCGTTCAGTAATTTCCTCAAATATTGTAAAAACTTGTTCTGCCACTCCCGTCTCCTTATTCATTATAGGTGTTGCAGTTATACTAATCCAGATGTAGGCTTGTTTTTGAGGATTATAAACTCCCAGTATTGAATTCGTAACTTCCTGACCAGTGATCATTGCAATTCTTGCCGGATGTATTTCTTTAGCCATTATAGAACCATCTGGAAGTATATTATTTATTCGCGGTTCAAAACTTTCAATATTCAATAAAAATTCCTTCTCAACCCCTAGTATTTTTGACGCAGACGGATTTGCGTATACTATTTTCCCTTCTTGGTTTCTAATTATTATTCCTTGATTTGTTGCATTATAGAGAAGATCTGTTCTTTTGATAATGTTGGAACTTTCAATGGTTTGAGAACAGATATCTCTTTCCATCTTTACTTCACCAACCAGTTTTTCCAACTCGGCGATTCTTTCCTTATATTCAGAAAGTTTTCTTTCGAATTCATCAAACGACATATGTTGATTGTTATCAGGCATAACAGGATAAAAATGACCAAAAACGAAACAAGATATCACAAGTTACTAAAATCACAGCAAGAATTTATTAGAAACAGGTATAAATTCTTGAACAAAGAAAAATACCTACTATATGTAATACTCAGTAGTTTGCTTGATTTCCTTAATTACAAAAGTGCTATTTAAATTCCCAATATTCTTTATTTTAGATAGCTTATATCGAACAAACTCGTGATACTCTTCGAGGCTTCGAACATGAATTTTCAGAATAAAATCGACCTGACCAGCCACGTGATAACACTCCTGAACTTCCTGTAAATCCTGAATTTGCTCTACAAACTCATCTATAAAAGCCTCATTATGGTATCGCATAGAAACCTGACACATTGCAGTAATGGTCTTTCCAATTCTCGTTTTATCGAGAATAGCCACATATTTTTTAATAAAACCTTGATTCTCTAGCCTTCTAATTCTCTCATAAACTGGTGACACTGTAAGACTCAACATCGACGCAATTTCTTTTGCTGTTTTTTTTGAATCACTCTGAAGTATCCTCAGAATCGTTTTATCAGTTTGATCTAAATTCTCCATATCCGAAAAAATTACTCCTTTTATAACGTTTGCATTAACCCCACAAGCAAATTACACTGCATAAAATAGATTTCGCAGGAATTTCCACTTAATTCTTTTGGAAATATATGAAATAATACGGAAACACATTTACTTTGCGAGCAAATAATACGGTCGTCGACTACGATTTTACAGATTTAAAAGATCAAATGAAAAAGGATATAATTTTAATAATTGGGGCAAACGGACAAATTGGTTCCGTTCTAACAAAAACTCTTCAAGAGAAATTTGGAGTCGATTGTGTTGTTGCATCCGATTTAAGAAACGATCCTGATTTCAAGGGTGTTTTTGAAGTGATTGATGCTACAGATTCCGAAGGAATTCAATCTGTTGTAACAAAATACGGAATCACTCAGATCTATCATTTAGCAGCTATTTTATCGGCAAAAGGAGAGCAAGCTCCATTGGCTACTTGGGATATCAATATGAAAACCCTTTTTAATGTATTGGAAGTAGCCCGATTGAATCATCTGGATAAAGTATTCTACCCTAGTTCTATTGCTGTTTTTGGCGATGAAGCGGATATGAATAACACACCACAAGATGCTTTTCTAAATCCCGCAACAGTTTATGGAATTAGTAAATCATCGGGTGAAAACTGGGCCCAATATTATTTCGTGCGTTACGGATTAGATGTTCGCTCGCTTCGTTACCCAGGTATTATCGGTTACCAATCTTTACCGGGTGGTGGCACAACAGATTACGCAGTAGATATTTATCACAAAGCAGTATTAGAAGAAGAATTTACTTGCTTCTTAAATGATGATTGTGAATTGCCGATGATTTTTATGGAAGATGCCATTCGCGCAACCATGGAATTAATGGATGCTCCAAAAGAATCAATCAAAATTAGAACATCATACAATCTTGCAGGCGTTAGTTTTTCTCCTGCTGATATGGCAACTTCAATTCAAAAGATTTATCCTGATTTCAGAATTAAATACAATGCTGATTTCAGACAAGAAATTGCGTCGAAATGGCCTAACTCAATTGATGATTCGAAAGCAAAAGAAGATTGGAACTGGAAGCCGGAATATGATTTGGAAGCTATGACCATTACAATGATTGAAAAGTTAAAAGAACAGTACAAAGCAAAACAACTAGAACTTGAAAATATAGGTTAATAACCAAAGTAAAACAACAACAAACACACACAACACACTTACAAACACTAATTCGAACACCTCTTTTCCATCCGGAATTGAGGTGTTTTTTCAATGTTATACTTTTAAGGAAACATGCAATCGGATATCTGTCTTTATAAAAACGTCCTTATCCGAACAAGCAAGCGTATCAGTGAAATTCTGTTTTCTACTGAAAATCGATTACCACTAACTGGTAATACCGAATCGTTAGGCGATCTGTTGAGAAGAGATAGGCGGTCGACTATGAGCTTATCAGTGGCTATTAAAAACAACACTGCCCAAGCAACGCTTTTGAAAATATAGTCAGAACATGACCAGCCTGAAATTTTAAGCAGGCTTTTGATCGTAAATCGGTATAAAGTACAAGCCCCATAACGAACTTGCACCGTCGGGTTATTCGCCATGCACGACACACCAAAAAAAAATGCGTCCTTTTCAGAACGCATTATAAATATTTTATTGAATCTATTTCTTTAAATCGTAAGCGTCAGTTGTTCCTTTTTTAACAGCAGGAATACCATCAATCATCCATTCCGGAGCTTGTTTCCCTTTCAGATAATGCTCAAAAAACTGCATTGTTCTGATTGATAAATCCACTCTGTTTGGTCGTTTTTTTAAATTATGATCTTCATCATTATAAGATAATAACCAACAAGGTTTTTGCAAACGGCGCATCGCCACAAACAATTCAATTCCCTGATACCAAGGCACAGCACCATCATGGTCATTGTGCATCATCAATAAGGGAGTTTCAATTTTTGGAGCAAAAAATATTGGTGAATTCTCAATATACTGGAGTGTACTATTCCAAAGAGTTCCCCCAATACGGCTTTGTGTATGCTCATACTGAAACATTCTACTCATTCCAGTCCCCCAACGAATTCCACCATAAGCTGATGTCATATTACTTACCGGAGCACCAGCCATTGCACATTTAAACAAATTTGTTCTTGTTACTAAATAAGCAATTTGATATCCGCCCCAGCTTTGACCTTGCAAACCAATATTTTCCTTATCGATAAAGGAATAACGATCCATCATACTCAAAGTTCCTGTTACGATAGAACTATATGCACTTTCGCCAGGATAACCAACTTTATGGTAGGTAATATCGGGCATAAAAATCAAGTAATCATTACTCACACAATAACTTGGGTTGATAATTGACCAGTTTGGCTGTGGCACATGGTGACGATGCAATGCATCAGAACTTCTCTC
>JAQBBZ010000292.1:0-3199 GCA_032125735.1 Labilibaculum sp. | reverse complement strand
CCAATTCTTTACGATCAAATTGCAAAAGGTAAATTAGAAGATCATAAGCTAAATGAAGGAGATTACGTTGTTTTTGCTTCAGTTGGTGCAGGCATGAACATTAATGCTTTCGTTTACAAGGTTTAATTCTTTGTTTAAAATCCGCTAGAACGATAAATACTTCTTTTTTAATCAATTTCAAAAGATTTTAAAAAAGGCTTGTATTCAAAAATTAAAATTAGCAAATTAGCGGAGCTGAATCTGAAATATTCAAGGGAATTAGGAGATAGAGGAGAAAGACAATATTCAGAAGTCAGAATCAAACTGCATTCTAACCCTAAGATTACTATAGTTAATTACCCGATCAAATTCGTTTGATTCGGGTAATTCTTTTTTAAGCAAGACCGAACTTCCGGAGAAAGAATCCAAATTAGATGTGAAGAAAAACAAGCTGAAAAAATACCATTATCTTTCTGTCTCTAAAAACTTTTATTCTGATGCATTCAATATACTCCTTCGCTATCCTTATTTGTTTGGCAATCGCCATCTTAGTATTCTTAGCTCTACTTTATACAAGTATCACCTTTTGGATGGAGAATGAAAAACGAGCCACTTACCGCGCTCTTTTAGTTACACTTGTTTTACCGGTTCCCTATCTTCTCTCTTGGTATTATTCTTGGGAAATAGTAGCTGCAATTCTATGCATCGATCTTCTTCTAACTCTAATCGCATTTGCAATTCCTTTTTCAACGCCTAAGAATATTTGCGATGATTTTCCAAAAGTTCAAATTGACGAACGAGATATCATGTTCTCAAGAAATGAGTTGAAAGTTGATATGGAAAGATATACTGAATACTACAAGAATCATCCTGAAAAGGAAGAATTAGACAATAAGTTTCGAAAAGAGGCAGGATTGCTCGATAAAAAATCAATCTTTTATAACAGCCTGGCTTATGCAGCTTCAAATGCGAGTTTTTTTACTGTCGATCAATTTAAGAATGCCATTGATGGTCCTGTAAATCCGGTTAAAGAGAAAATAAGTCAAGAAGAAATGTTGATTTTCCTTGAAAACTGGGGAAAGAAATTGGGAGCACTAAACCTTGGCTTCACAAAATTATCAGATTATCATTACTACTCCCATAAAGGTCGAGGAGATCGTTATGGAGAAAAAATAAAAAATCATCATTCCTACGCAATTGCCTTTACGGTTGAGATGGCACAAGAAATGGTTGCCGCCGCACCTCAAGCATCTATTGTAATGGAATCGGGACAACAATATTTAGAAGCTGGTAGAATTGCTGTCCAAATTGGTCAATTCCTGCGTAATTTAGGCTACTCGGCAAAGGCGCATATCGATGGCAATTATGAAGTTTTATGTCCGCTTGTAGCCAGAGATGCTGGTTTGGGCCAAATTGGTCGGATGGGATTACTAATGACTCCAAAAGAAGGTCCACGCGTTCGCTTAGGTGTTATTACTACTGATTTTGTGCTGCAATCCAATCAAAAGGAAAAAGATAATAGCTTACTGGATTTTTGTAATCGATGTATGAAATGTGCTGATACCTGTCCAAGCCAATCAATTTCTTTTGAATCTCCCAAATTAGTAAATGGCACAAAACGCTGGCAAATAAATTCAGAAAGTTGCTTTACTTATTGGAGTAAGGCTGGTACAGATTGTGGCCGTTGCATGGCAACTTGCCCTTATTCTCATCCGAACAACTTATTGCACAATTCTATTCGATGGGGAATAAAACACTCGTCACTTTTTAGAAGATTAGCAGTACCAATGGATGATTTCTTTTATGGCAGAAAGCCTAAATCAGCAGATATGCCAAGTTGGATTCCTCAAAAAAATAAAGCAAATTTGAATTAAGAACTCAAAAAAAACGCAGAAATTAAATTTCTGCGTTCAAATCTATATTTTTTAAGAAGATTAGCTTCTTTGTCTCACAGCCTCGTATATCATTAAGGATGCCGCAACAGATACATTCAATGATTGAATTGAGCCAACAATTGGAATTTTAACCTGCTCGTCAGCCAAACGCAACAAAGCATCTTCAATACCAACGTCTTCCGATCCCATAATAATTGCTGTTGCCAATGTAAAATCACCTTCAGTATAAACTTTTTCAGCCTTTTCAGTTGCTGCTACAATTCGAATTCCTTCTTTCTTCAAATAACGAGCAAGAGTCTTCAAATTCTGAACTCTGCAAACAGGTATGTTATACAAAGCTCCGGCAGAAGTCTTAATTGAATCAGGTGTTATTTTAGCTGAATTCTTAAAAGGAATTACAATGGCATGTACACCAGCACATTCAGCAGAACGAGCAATAGCACCGAAGTTACGTACATCTGTAATTTCATCTAAAAGCAATAGTAGAGGAATTTTACCTTCAGCAAATAGTTCAGGCACAATTTCTTCTATTTCCTGATAAGGAATTGGAACAATTAAAGCAATAACTCCCTGGTTATTATGCTGATCCAAAGAATTCAATTTCTCTACAGGCACAAACTGATACTCAACACTCTTTTCGCGAATTAAGTCGAATAATTCTTGAAACAATGGACCTTCTAATCCTGTTTTGATCAATACTTTTTCAATTTCCTTTTCACTTTTTATTGCTTCCATTGCTGCTCTAATTCCGAACAACATCTCTTGTTTTTGTTTAGCCATCGATTAATTTGCTTATTGGTATTTTACATTCATTGATAATTGTGGCTTTTCTTGATAAGTCAGATAACGCCACAACCATTCAAATGGTCCCATTTTATAATATTTCAGCCAAATGGTGGAAGAAATCAATTGAAACATCCAGATTAACAAAACCCAAATCAGTAATTCTATTCTTGAGTAGCGTGCAAACATTCCAAAACCATAACTATAAAAAATAATGGAACAAATTATGGATTGACAAAGGTAGTTCGTAAAAGCCATTCGACCAACTGCTTCTAAAGCTTTTGTTAAAAATTGCAAGATTTTCAATTGATAAATTAAAATGATTAGCCCGATATACCCCAAGGAGGAGAATAAACTGCCAAAATAATTGAACTGATAGCCATATTTAAAGAAATGTATTATCTCCCATTTGGTTTCCACAATACGATGAAACCCTTCATTCGCGAAAATAGTACCAATGCCGACACCCAGAATAGCCATAACAAAATAAAACAACTTCGATTTTTTTGCTGCTAACACTCCATTATTCAACAATACCATTC
>JAQBBZ010000291.1:0-4778 GCA_032125735.1 Labilibaculum sp. | reverse complement strand
TTGTTCCTGCTATTATTCAGGATGTGAAAACACAAAAAGTGTTGATGTTAGGATACATGAACAAGGAATCGTACGAGAAAACAATCGAGACTGGAAAAGTAACTTTCTATAGCAGAAGTAAAGAAAGACTTTGGACCAAAGGGGAAGAGAGTGGTAATTTTCTTGAACTAAAGGATTTAAGTTTAGATTGTGATAATGATACTTTGCTGATAAAAGTGGCTCCCGTTGGTCCGGTTTGTCATACAGGAACAGATACCTGCTGGCAGGAAGAGAACAAAGCATCTTCCATCGATTTTTTATTGCAGTTGCAGCAGGTAATTACTGAGCGAAAGAAGAATTTGTCAGAAAAATCATATACCGCAAGTCTTTTTAATAAAGGAATTAATAAAATCGCCCAAAAAGTAGGTGAAGAGGCCGTTGAATTAGTCATTGAAGCTAAGGATAATGATAAGGATTTATTTATGGGTGAAGCAGCTGATTTGATGTTTCACTATTTGGTACTGCTTGCAGCAAAAGATTATAAGTTGGAAGAAGTTGTTAGTTTGTTAGTAGAACGCCATAGCAAATAGAATTAATGGATTGGAAGGGTAAAATAGAATGATGAGCCAACTCCCATTGTTGATTTTACCCAAATTTTCCCATTCATCAATTCCAGTAGTCTTTTGCAGATATTGAGTCCTAACCCCGATCCGCGGTACAAAATTGAAGAGTCTTTTTCAATTTTCATAAATCGATCAAAAATTAAAGGGATTGATGCTTCTTCCATTCCAATTCCTTCATCTGTAACACAAAATAGTAACTCATTAGTGTTGTTATAGTTTGCCGTAATTGTAATATTTCCTTGTTTGGTGAACTTTATTGCATTATTTAAAAGGTTGTGAAGAATTTGCCTGAATCTTAATGGATCTGTATTGATTTCGAAAGCATCTTGTTTTAACAAATTTGAGAAGTGAAGCTGGATGTTTTTGTCTTTAGGGATACTAACTTTATTTGTCGCGATCACTTCTTCAATACAATTAATCAGATCAATTTTTTCATTTTTTATTGAAATAAGTCCGGATTCAATTTGAGATAAATCGAGAATTTCATCAATTAGTTTGCTTAAAGAATCGCAATTCAAACTTATTATTTGCGAGTATTTTAATTTTTGTTTTTGAGTTAGATTATCGCTTGTGATTAGTTCTGAAAATCCTTGAATGGCGTTCATGGGAGTTCTAATCTCATGGGACATATTGGCCAGAAAAGAAGATTTGAGACGATTACTTTCTTCCGCTTTTTCTTTTGTATTATTTAGTTCGTACGTTTTAGCAGCCACATTTCTCCGTAAGGATCTGTTCCAGATGTAAATGGTTGATCCGGCAAGAATAAAAACAATGAACAGGATAATTACGATAGTTTTAAAGATGTATGTTCGATAAAATGGAATAGCCTGAACAGGAATCCATTTATCGAGAATTTCATCTTGTTCTTTTTGACTAATACGGGAAAGTCCTTTGTCGATTATTCGGGTTAAGATGGCCCAATCTTTTCGTATGGCAAATCCTAATTCATTATTGTATCCAATATTTCCTACAATCTGAAGGTTGGATAAAACTTCTTTATGGATTTCATAAATAGCATATCCTTGTTGCGTGATGACTGCATCAACCTTCTGGTTCGATAAGGCCAACAAACAAGCTAAATCATCGGGAAGTGGATACAGGTTTAATTCCGGATATAAAGATTTAAGATGTTCCTGGACTGCATAGTTATCTACTACGGCGACTTGCAAATTTTCCAATTCATCAATTGTAATATTGTCAACAGTGTTTTTTCTCATGATAATAACATGAGGAATGGAGCTGAATGGTTTGGTGAAATGAAAGTAGTCTCTTCTATCTGTAGTTTCCTGAATTTCTAGAATTACATCCACCTTTTTTGTTTTTCCTGCATTCAGAATATTTTTCCAGTTATCGAAGTATACTTTTTTAAATTTGTAGCCTATGTTTTTCTCTAACAGATCAAGAATATCTATCGAAACACCAACCAGATTATTTTCTGTATCAGTAAATTGAAATGGAGGGAAAGTTGTACTTACTGCAATTTTTATATTTGGATGAGTGTGTAACCATATTCGTTCTTTCTGTGTGAGAATATCTTCCGTGTTGTAATTACAGGAAGATGCAATAAGAAAAAGTCCGGCTGTTAACAGAAACAAATATTCTTTAACCCTCATGTTGCTATTTTATGTTTTAAATATTACAGAATAGTCCAGACTTTGTTATTTGAATAATTTACTTTGAAATATAGGATTTTTTTTACTGGAATAAAATAGTAAAATAGGGCCGGTAATAAAAATGAGGATCAATTTGATCCTCATTGGTAGTGCATTAGAATGAATTATAATGTATTTTCTCTTTTTTGAGATGAGCTTCGTCTCGGCCTGCTTTTTCACCATCCTTATAGCCGATTGCAATAATTGCCAGTATTTTAATATTCGAAGGAATATGTAATACGTCCTGAATATAGGATTCTGCTGATTGTTCATCACTGTATTCTCTTTCTCTGATTTGAATCCAACAAGTACCCAATCCCTCTTTTTCAGCTTGTAACTGAATAAATGAGGCTGCGATAGCGCAATCTTCTATCCAAACATCACTTTTGTTGGCATCACCTGCCACGATTATTGAACAGCTTGCGTTTTTGAGAAAACCAGCGCCAAGAGGTTTGCAAACCGAAAGTTTCTCATTAATCTCCCTTTCATTAATAATTACAAATTCGCATGGATATGCGCTTTTTGATGAAGGCGCCAATAAAGCGGCCTGCATCACACGGTCAAGCTTTTCGGCTTCAATAGATTTATTCGTAAATTTTCGAATACTTCGTCTTTTGTATAGTAGATCTAACATGAGTTCAATGTTTAATTTCTTTTCAAAAGTAAGAATAATTGATTTTTTTTTCATCATACTAAACCAGATTAGTATTGATGGTTTGGAGGAAGGACTCTGTAAACTCCCGTAAATGTTGCAATGTTTAAGCTCGAATGCTGAAATTTATCCTTAGATTTGAAATCATAAGAAGATCAATTTACTTATGGTTTTCAAATAAATTCTAAATAATTCGGTAATATGAGAACAACTTTACTAATAGCTTTACTACTAACTGTTATTTCATTGGCGAAGGCTCAAAATCATCCCAGGTCATATATGTGCTATAAAACTTCAAATCCAATAAATATTGATGGGGTTCTTAGTGATTTTGAGTGGGGAGATGCGAATTGGTCTGAATATTTTGTGGATATAGAAGGAGATAAAAAACCTTTGCCTACCTACAAGACACATGTGAAAATGGCTTGGGATGAGGATTATTTTTATGTGGCTGCCGAGCTTCAGGAGCCTCATGTGTGGGGAAAGCTAAAGCAACGGGATACTGTGATTTTTTACGATAATGATTTCGAAGTGTTTATTGATCCTCAAGGGGATAATCACAGATATTATGAGTTCGAAATGAATGCTTTAAATACAATTTGGGATTTATTGATCGCAAAACCATATCGTGATGATGCGGCGCCAGCAATAAATGCATGGGATATAAAAGGGTTAAAATCAGCAGTAGCCATATACGGAACGATAAATGATTCTTCGGATAAGGATGATAAATGGACCTTGGAAATTGCTTTTCCTTGGGCGGTTTTAAAGGAATGTGCACCCGAACAACGAAAACCTAAAAATGGTGAGCAGTGGCGTGTTAATTTTTCCCGTGTAAATTGGGATGTGAAAGCAGAGAACGGAACATACTCAAAATGTATTGACCCTGAAACAGGAAAGACTTACCCGGAACACAATTGGGTGTGGTCTCCGCAAGGAGTTGTTGCAATGCATCAGCCTGAAACTTGGGGTTATGTGCAGTTTTCGACAAAAAAAGCAGGAGAGGGAAATGATGCATTTAAAATGGATGAAGATTATTCATTAAAAATGGAGCTTATTAGATTGTACAATCAGCAGAAACAATACTGTAAAAATAAGGCGTATTTCGAAAAAGAATTAGAATCACCTTTTCCAATTCAGGTGGAAGTAACGAAAAAACAATTCTTAATTTATGCAAAAGGAAAGTCTGGAAAAGTTTGGTACATCGATCATGAAAGTAGAATTTGGAGTGAATAAAAAATTAGGTGTTGTTTTTACAGCACTTTTTTTTTGTTTTTATGTTGATATAAATTCATTGACAGCAATGTCGAATTACAACATTTTTGAATCAAAAATGAAAATTTATAGAAATTAGTGACCGTTTTGAAAAATAGCAGACTTAAATTGAAAAAAAACAGTAATAAAAAAGCTAGTGAAACACACTTTGGGTTATGTAATGTAGGAACTCACGGAACTATATGTTTTTAACAAAAATTAACATTTTGGATTGTTGCGGCTGATGAACAAAATGATTTAATTGCATTTGTTTAATAACTTGAATGTTAATAAATTTGAATAAAAGATTTGAAGGTTTGAAATAGTATTTTGTATTTTAGATATACCTAATTGTTATCTAATCTATTATAATATGAAGAATGTTAAATTACTATTTCTAATTATTGCAATGGCAGGTTTTTTGCCTAATGCTTTTTCACAAGGGGTAACAACCTCATCAATGCGGGGGAAAATTGTTGATCCAAGTAATGCTCCTGTTTTTGCAGCTACCGTAGTCGCTACTCATACTCCAACAGGAATGCAGTATGGAACCATTACACAAGACGATGGTCGTTTCGATATGCGAAACATGAAAATTGGTGGGCCTTATACCGTAAC
>JAQBBZ010000290.1:0-8042 GCA_032125735.1 Labilibaculum sp. | reverse complement strand
AACCATTATCTCAGTCTTTTTTGTCACGAATTTCAGCAGTTTTTTAAGATTATAGGCACAGGCAGACATGTGCATAACCTTGTTGGCCTGCTGAATGCCGATGGTATTTATTTTCCGAAGCCCCATAAACTGGGTTAGAGTCCCAAAAACAGGTTCTACGGTTGATTGCCGAAGCAAGCCTGACGAAATGCTTAATACTGCAATTGTTTTCTTTTTCTGAATTAATGGTGCTGTTAGAGTTAAAAGGGACCCATATAATAACCTCAATTCTATTTCTAAATAAAAGCATTTTCCATTTTCAGGTATCCTTAAAACCGCTATATTTAACACTTAATTGAGCAGTTTAATTAGTTTTTAGACAGACTGCCGTTGGGGGTAATGCAAAATAGATGATAGAATAAACTATTAACTAGATAAGAGAAATTGAAATGAAAATTAATGAAAAATACATTGAAGCTTTAAAAACATTTACGGTATTTGTAACTGTTCAAGAATGGGCACAAAAAGTATGTGAACTTTATCCCGATTTATTTGTAAAAGCTGAAAAAGAAGCTCAAGCTCAAAAACAAAACACAACAGGTTTACGTGAAATTGCTGCAAGAATTTCATCAAGTTTATCAGCTGGAAATTTTAACGATGTTTTAATTGATGATAGCGAACGTCCACGTAAAGTAAAATTTTTAACTTCTGAAGAACAGCAAAGCTATCAAGAAAAAGAATTAGATGAAGACATTGAACCCATAACACGTTTTGAAATTATTAATCAAGCTAAAGACAAATTAAAAATTTCTGAGATTTACCGTTTAGATGAATTTAAAAATATCCAAAAAGCTTTTAAGGACTTTTTTTGTTTAGACTTTGAACTTGACCATGCACAAGCACTCTTAGATAGAGAAAATCAAGGTAGTCATCATCCTGATAACATACAATTATTATTAAAATACCATAATGGTAAAAAGAATAATAAATCATGGGAACGCTTTAACTTTGAAAAGCAAGAAAGCTACATCAAAGATGTAATTAAGTTGCAAAGTAATGTAGCTGATAGTTTTGATATAGAATTAGATAATGAAATCCTTCTCCAACTTTTAAGCCGCTTAAAAGCTATATATTAAATGAGTCGATAAATGAGAAAGCACATACCCCCCTCCCCACAGTAAATATAGGTCATTTGGCGGATAGTGCTAAATTTGAAAATGAGTACACTTAATAAAATTTATAGCGGTTTGATAGTTGGGTGCTTTGAAATGCTAAACGCCCAATATTCGAGCCGTTAAATATTCTAAAAAGCATCTTAAATAGTAACAAATAGTAAATTCGAAGATATGTCTGCAAAGCAAGATAATTTAATTGTAATTTATTCGGGAAACCCGATAGATTCTGAGATCATAAAGGATATTCTTACTGAGAATGGGATTGCTGTGAATCTAAAAAACGAACTAATGGGAACCATTGCTCCTTGGCATGTTTCAGCAGGTGGAATCAATCCCATAGAGCTTGAGATTTTTGCCAAGGATAAAGAAAAGGCTCTTCGTTTAATTAAGGAGTTTGAAAAAGGAAGCGAGACAAATTAATGAGCAACAGAAACCAGGCAATTATCGTCGGGCAATTCGTGCACCGCTGACTGGTAGTATTTTATCAACCAAAGATTAAAGGAATATTTAGAGAGCTAATGATAGATATTAAACGAACCAACTCCGATAGTAAAGATTTCACTGATCTCGTTAGATTGCTTGATGCTGATTTAGCAATTCGCGACGGAGAAGATCATGCTTTCTATTCTCAATTCAATAAATTGGATCAAATTAAGTATGTGGTATTGGCTTATGAAGATGGCAAACCAGTTGGCTGCGCAGCCATAAAGGAATACGAACCATTAGTTATGGAAGTAAAGCGAATGTTTGTTTCGCCGGAGTGCAGAGGGAAGGGGATTGCATCAAAAGTTTTACAGGAATTGGAAAACTGGGCCAGTGAGCTGGGTTTTGAAAAATGCATATTGGAAACCGGAGTGAAACAACCTGAAGCAATCGGACTCTACAAAAAGAATGGCTACCAATTTATCCCCAACTACGGACAATATGCTGGCGTGCAGCAAAGCGTTTGTTTTGAGAAACAGGTGGGTTAATTACTTCTGTGTAAGCAAAACCCAATTTATGCTGTAAGTATTATACATACTGCTTTCTTTGGTCATATTATACTCCATTTTGGTCAGTTTGTACTAGTCGCGAATTCTTATTTTTCGTTGCTTTACCAATAAGGTAGAATAGAAATAGAATATTCTTTTGACTACATTTTTTTACAATATGCAATGCTTGTAAATGGTGTATTAAAATATTCGTAAATAGTTTTTTCAATTTAGATGTGCAGCAAGAGTGGCTCATGCGATGTGGGAGATTGGGAGCCTCTCTTGTTTTTCTTATCTTTATATTTCATGAAATGAATGGGATGCTAAGAAAGATTGTAATATGCTGTGTAATTTTTCTATTAATTTGTGGTACGAAGCTGCAGGGAACTCAGTATTTCCAAAAGTTGGCCAAGTTCACCACAGAACATGGTATTGCCAACAATACAATTCTATCGGTATTTCAGGATTCTACAGGTTTATTATGGATCGGGACCTTTCAGGGCTTAAGCAGCTACAATGGGTCGGAGTTTGTGAGTTATTCAATGTCTGATTCTATTTTTTTGCATGCCATTTCTTTTATCGATCAGATCAATAAGAATCAACTTTTACTGGGAACAAACGAAGGGAATTATCTGTTCTCTATTTCTGATCGGGGATTTATTAAACTTGATCTGCCTCAAATGGAGCATTCTCCAATTACTGCGCTCTTTCGAATCAATAACAAAATTTATATTGGAAGTAAATCAGGGATATTCGAGTATGATGAAGAAAGGCAGACTGGTATTCGAGTCTCTGATCAGGAAATTACCTGCAAACAGATTTCCCCGGATCAAAAACTTCTGTTGGGAACAAATGGAAATGGCATTTGGGAAGCAAAGCTCGAAGCTGAAAGGTTTACTCTCGTGAGTTCTTATCCGGAGCTTAAAAATGAAAAGCTGGTTTCTATTCAATTTCAGGATGATGGAGTTCCCGTGTTTTTAACGGATAAAGGCCTTTGGATTTCAGGGATAGAAGAAATAAGAACAGAAACTCCTGAGTTCTTTACTTCATTGAACATTTCGAGTACTGATGGAATTATTTTGGGAACCAATGGGGAGTTTGTTCAGCAAGTGCAGCAGATTGATGGTAAATACAGTTTGAAGGATTATATCGACCGTGAAAATGAAATATTTAATGACTTCTATGATGCACAGGTAAACATTCTTTTTCGCGATTACTCGGGATCTGTGTGGGTTGGAACAAATCGTGCAGGTTTGAATAAAATTGATCGTAAAAAAATCAGTTACAAAAAATATAAAAGCAGTGTACAGGAACCTGAAGCTGGCTATATAAATGCGCTTACTCAGGCTCGTGATGGTAAAATATGGATTGGTACTTCGGGTAAGGGCTTGTATTTGCTCGATCAGGAAAAGGAAGAGTTGATTTCCATTCCTATTCTGCAAGGGAATATGAATGATTTATTCATTGAAGCCATTCTGCAGTTCAAAGACAAGTTGTATATCGGCACAAGGCATATGGGAATTATTACGGCTGATTATCCTTCTCTAAATTCAAAAAAAGTGATTGCTTCCGGACAATTGTTTTCGACTGAGGCGGGCTTGGCAAAAAATGACTACATCTATGGTTTAAAGCAGTTTAATGAGAAGTTGTACATCTGTTCGGATAAGGGGAGTTTTGTTTGCGGGGGCGAAGCGGATGATTTAAGAAGATTGGATAGTATGCCTTCCATCAATATAAAAGTAGATTCCCTGAATAATTTGTGGGTTTTGTCTTTGAACATGGAGTTGTACTTCAATCAGAAAAAAATTGAATTAAGCTCAGAGGTTTCCGATTTTTATATCAATGATGCGAATGAGGTTTGGGCAGCCACATCAAAAGGACTTGCTTTAATTCAGATGGGAAGTTCAAAACCTGTTTTTTTCAATCCCCCCGATAAAGTGATTGAATTCACATCCATTGAGAAGGATAAAGAAGGGCAATTTTGGCTGGGTTCCAGAATGGGAATGTATCGTTTCGATTCTAAAAGGAAGTTATTCACAAGCTATCAAATTCCCGGTGGTTCAAAGGCCAATAGTTTCAATCACGGAAAGTTGCTGCATAGCAGGTTAGACGGATTTTATTGGGGAAGTAATGATGGTGTTGTTTCCATCAATCCTAAGGCAAACAGCTATTTGGCTGCGCCTTTGTTTAAAGTGGAGCAGGGAACCAACGGAACTGAATCCATTTTTAAAATCTATAATTATTCATTTAATCATCATGAGGAAAATGGAATCGCTTATCGGTTTTCTGATCCTGATTCTACATGGAGATATATTTCTGCCAATCAATCTACGCTTGATTTTTCTCATTTAGGAAAAGGATCTTATCTGGTAGATATTACGGCAATAAATTCCGATGGGATCGTTAGCAAAGACCATTCGTCCTTCAAATTTCAAAGGAAGCGTACTTACAATACTGCTGTGATTTTGTGGTTCATTTTTGTACTCATTTTAGGGGGAATTGTATTTCTCTATTGGAGATCAAAGAATGCAATTAATTCTTTACTTGTTGAAGGTGAAGATCAGACTGTGATGGAAACGCCGGAAGAGAAGATTTTTAAAGAATGGATGAAGAATGATTTTATGCAAAAGGCAATTCTTTTGATTGAAAACAATCTGTCCAACAACACTTATGGTGTAAATGAACTCTACGCAGGTATGCAAATGAGCAAGTCGAACTTCTACCGGAAGTTAAAATCCAATACCGACTTGTCTCCGAATGAATTGATTCGTTTTGTAAGACTCAAAAAATCAACACCGTTATTGATTGAAGCAAAATTAAGTGTTAATGAAATCGCTTATGATATGGGCTTCAATTCACCATCCTATTTTACCCGTTGTTTTAAACAACATTTTGGAATTGCTCCTTCGGAATACAAAGAATATTACGAAAGTCTTTGTTGCCTTCCCGAATCCATAAATTAATTCGCCACAACTTTTAAAGCTTTAATTTTGAATATGCCTGAGTTTTGAATTGACTTTTGTATCAACTCATGCATTTTAATGCAAATTGGTCATATCGTACTCAATTTTGGTCAATCAGTACAATCAAATCCTTCCTAAAATCGCGTGTTTTGAGAGGTCTTTAAGAGACTCTAAGAACTTGTGAAATTATCTCGAAAGAGTTAATCCAAGATCAATATTCTTGGGAATGCTCCCACCATCCCCACTTAACTAGATGTATTAATTTTAATCTAACCTAAAATTTATGAATCAAAACTCAAGAAGTTTAGCAAGGCAAAGCAGCCTTCTAAAGAAAAGTTTTTCATGGATTGCAAGCTTGTGTTGCGCCGTTTTTTTTATTGCGGCTACACCTGCATATGCATCGTCCAATTATGAAAAAGCAGAAACAGCTGTACTACAAACTCAGGAAAAAAACGTACAGGGAAAGGTGGTGGACAAAACCGGAGAGGCTTTAATTGGTGTGAATATCGTCGTTAAAGGAACCACAAACGGTACTGTAACTGATATTGATGGAAATTATCAAATTGACGTCCCTGAAAATGCGACTCTTATTTTCAGCTTTATAGGTTTCTTAAATCAAGAGGTCTCTGCAGCTGATAATACAATAATTAATATCAGTCTAACAGAAGATGCTCTGGGACTTGAAGAGGTTGTAGTTGTAGGATATGGCACCCAGAAAAAAGCCAATCTTACCGGATCAGTATCTGCGGTTAAGGGTGATGAGTTGGTGAGAAAACCTATGGCCGATGCTCGTCAGGCTCTGCAAGGTGTTTCAACCGGAGTAACTATTATCGACCGTGGAGGAATTCCCGGAGAGGAGAATCTGAATATTAATATCCGGGGTATCGGATCCTTATCGTCGAGTACAAATCCTTTGGTTTTGGTTGATGGGATTGAAATGTCGATGAGTGATATCAATCCGAATGATATCGAAAGTATTTCTATTTTGAAAGATGCCGCATCTGCCTCAATTTACGGTGCAATGGCAGCCAATGGCGTAATCCTGATTACTACCAAAAGAGGAAAAGAAGGTGGCTATAAAGTGAGTTACGATGGCTATTATGGCTGGCAAACACCTGCAACCCTACCAGAACTGGTTGGTGCTGAAGATTACCTGAATCTGGTAAATGAGGCTCTTGTTAATGCGGGATTAAATCCGAAATACTCTGAAGACTACATTCAGAAAACACTTGCCGGTGATGATCCTGTCAACTATCCCTATACCAACCTTTTTGAGGAACTATTCGAGACAGCACCCGTATTTAACCAATCGCTGCGAATAAGCGGCGGAACCGAGAAATCGAAAATTGCTTTGTCCTTGAACCAGATGGATCAGGAAGGGATGCTTAAGAATGTTAGTTCAAAACGTTATGGTTTCCGATTGAATACGGATTTCCAGGTGAAGGAAAATTTTAAGGTCAGAGCTGATATTTCGTTCAACCGCAGAGACAACAAAAAACCAAACCGACTAGGTTCTGCTATTGGAGCTATGGTGGGAACTTCGCCTGTTACAGTATTAAAATATCCTAATGGAGTGTATGGTTTGAATAAGGACAATACCAATGCCCTTGCTTGCCTTGAAGTTGGTGGTATGAATGAATCTGTTGATGAAGCTCTTAATTTGAAAATTGGGGCAGATATTGGTCTTGTAAAAGGTTTAACCCTTAAAACTGATTTCTCCTATAAAAGTATCAACAATCGTTATAAAAACTACACTGCAGCATACGACTTTGTAGATCCTGAAAATACAGATAATGTGATTCAGAAATGGTCACCCAGCAAATTAACAGATGGTCGCTGGCATCAGGAAGAAACCAACTTTAAAGCCTTACTGAATTACAACACGACTTTTGGAGATCATCAACTTGATTTATTAGCGGGTTCAGAAATTACTGAGAATACGGCTTATATCCTTAGCGGACAGCGTAACAATATTTATGGCGATGATTATGCTGAGTTAAATACTGGTGATGCCGAAGGTCAAACCAATTCCGGCTACAATGAAGATTGGGCTTTGCTGTCTTATCTGGGAAGAGTGAACTATGCCTATAAAGGCAAATATTTACTCGAAGGAAATATTCGTTACGATGGTTCCTCGCGATTTGCAGAGGGAAACAAGTGGGGAGTTTTTCCATCCTTTTCAGCAGGTTGGAGAGTAACAGAAGAAAGTTTTATGAACGCCATTGGCACCATAGATAATCTGAAACTAAGAGGTAGCTGGGGCCAATTAGGAAACCAAAACATTGGTTACTACAAATTTTCATCTACGGTTTATGCCGATTTCCCTTACAACTTTAATGATAACGAGGTGAATGGCTATTCGCAGTGGTACTACGCCAATACCGATGTAACTTGGGAAACCACCGAGATGATTGACTTTGGTTTCGACCTTGCCTTATTCGACAACAAACTCGAAGTTGTGGCCGATTGGTACCAAAAAGATACTAAAGATGTTCTGCTGAAATTACCAATTTCTTACCTAACCGGATTAGCTGCTTCGGAAACCAATGCCGGACAGGTTCGGAATACGGGTTGGGAACTGGCCATTACTCATAGAAATAAGATTAATGATTTGACTTATTCTGTCGGCTTTAATATTTCCGATGTAAAAAACGAATTGATTGATTTTGCAGGAAATGAGCCTTCAATTAGTGGATGGAGTATTCTTAAAGAAGGTGAAGCGATTAATTCTTTCTTCGGATATGAGTCTGCTGGTTTATTCCAGTCTCAGGCAGAGATTGACGAGCATGCCATTCAACCCAACCAATCGGAATTAAAGCCCGGTGATATTAAATTGGTCGATCAGAATGGCGATGGTGAGATTAACGACGATGACCGTAAGGTGATTGGTTCTCCTATTCCTCACTACACGGTTGGGCTTAATTTATACCTGGAATACAAAGGCTTCGATTTTT
>JAQBBZ010000289.1:0-5254 GCA_032125735.1 Labilibaculum sp. | reverse complement strand
GTCGCTAGTTACACCATGAGTTTACAAGGAACAAATCCGGCAAACGGCAAAGAGGCTCAAGGTGAATTAGTAGAATAACATTGAAGCTTCAAGCTATTAGCTCCAAGCTTCAAGCAATTCAGCTTGAGACTTGAAGCTTGAGACTAATCCATAAACAAAACAACAATGGCTCCTAAAAATCCATTCACCGGTTATCGTGACCAGCTAGCCACTCTAAATGAGACAGGAAAACGCAGATGGGTATACGCACAGAAACCAAAAGGAAATTTATATAACTATCGCAATTTAGTTAGCTATACCTTGCTCTTTTTGTTTTTTACGATTCCATTTGTGAAGTTACATGGGGAGCCATTTTTGATGTTGAATATTTTAGAGCGAAAATTTATTTTATTTGGAATTCAATTTTGGCCTCAGGATTTTCATCTCTTTCTGTATTCCATGATTACACTTTTTGTATTTGTGGTTTTATTCACGGTTAGCTATGGACGAATTTGGTGCGGCTGGGCCTGTCCTCAAACCGTGTTTTTAGAATTTATCTTCAGAAGAATTGAATACTTAATTGAAGGAAATCCAAGCCAGCAACGGAAATTGGATTCTCAGGCAATGAATTTCACAAAATTCTGGAAAAAAAGCTTAAAACTGATCATTTTCTATGCCATCTGTTTTTCGATAACCAATGCCTTTCTATCCTATATCATTGGTATTGATCAGCTATTTGAAATTATGAAAGCTCCGATATCCGAACACAGTGTCGGATTTACCGTGGTGGTTTTATTTTCGGGCGTTATGTTTTTTGTTTTCACCAAATTACGCGAGCAAGTATGCTCGATGATTTGCCCATATGGAAGATTGCAAGGGGTACTACTCGATTCCAACTCGATTGTTGTTGCTTACGACTACAAACGAGGCGAAGAAAGAGCTCCGCTAGAGGCTGGAGAAGATCGAAAAGAAGATGGCAAAGGAGATTGTATTGACTGTTATCAATGTGTTGACGTTTGTCCTACAGGAATTGATGTTCGGGATGGAACTCAATTGGAATGCATCAACTGCACTGCATGTATCGATGAATGTAATTCGGTAATGGAATGGATCGGGAAACCAACGGGATTAATTCGATTCGATTCTGAAAAAAATATCGCCGAAGGCAAAAAACAAAAATGGCCCGCGCGTAAAATTGCATACACTGTAGTTCTTTGCGTTTTATTGGGAATTGTTGCCGCTCTTTTTGCTTCCAGAAGTGATTTGGAAGCAATCATATTAAGAACTCCTGGTTTGATGTATCAGGATCAGGGAAATGGTAAAATTAGTAATATGTACAACTTCAAGGTTGTTAATAAAACTTCTTTTGATGTTCCTATTCATTTTAAAATGATGAATCACGAAGGTGAAATCAAATTTATCGGGGAAGAAATGAATGCAATAGCCAGTTCGATAAAAGAAGGTGTGTTTTTTGCCATTCTTCCTCCAAAAGAAATTACTAGCGACAACATTCCTCTTACGATTGGAGTATTTTCGGGAGAACAACTAATAGAAGAGGTTAAACTAACATTTGTTGGACCGAACTAAAGTAAAAGTAACAAGGATAAAGTAGAAAGGATTAAAATGAAAAAAATGAGTTGGGGCACAAAGCTTGGAATAGGAGCTTCGATATATGTTATTGGAATTCTGTCTTTTGTTGCATTCAGTACAACACAACAGATCAACTTGGTTTCGAAAGATTACTATCCTAAAGAGATCGAATATCAGAAACAAATTGATAAGATTAAAAATGCAAAAGCACTGATTGAAGATGTTCTGATTATCCAGGAAAATGGTAAGCTTCAAATTCAATTTCCAAGGAATATGCACAATCAGGTAAAGGGTGAAATCATTTTTTATCGTCCTGCGGATTATCAATCAGATATTAAATGTGCTATTGAAATTGACGAAAATGGTTCTCAAGAATTAAGTACCGATCAGTTATTAAAAGGAATGTACAAAATTAAAATAGACTGGGAACACGATGGCATTGGATATTATAAAGAAGAGGCTGTTTACCTGAATAAATAGATATTTAACCACGAAGGCAACAAAGTACAGCACGAAGTAACACCAAGAGAAAAATGAAGATCTCAATCTAAATGCAAAGCAGAGAAGTAAATATCAAGAAAAAAATAAATATTTTAAAACTTAGTGTCCTTTGTGAAAAGACTTTGTGCACTTTGTGGTTAGATAAAAAAAGAAAATAATGGTATATCTATCAGCATTAATATTAGGACTTATGGGCAGTTTTCACTGTGTGGGAATGTGTGGTCCTATTGCATTGGCAATTCCTTTGAAAACAACTTCGTGGCTGGCAAGAATTTCAGGTGGTGTAATTTACAACCTTGGTCGTGCCCTTACTTATGCCTTTATGGGAGCTATTTTTGGTCTTTTAGGGCGAGGTTTGGTGATGAGTGGATTTCAGCAATGGGTATCCGTTATCATGGGCGCTATCATGATTCTTTCGGTTATCACTCCTTCCATTTATAAGAATCGTTTTAATGCTGAAAAAGGTTTGTTCTCATTTGTTGGCAAAGTAAAACTTTCATTGGGAAAATTATTTACTCAACGAAGTTACGGATCACTTTTTTTGATCGGATTATTAAACGGATTGCTTCCTTGTGGATTGGTTTACGTTGCCATCGCAGCAGCAATAGCCACAGGATCGTCTACTGGCGGAGCACTTTTCATGTTTCTTTTTGGCTTGGGAACACTTCCAATGATGTTAGCGATTTCGCTTATTGGTAATTTAATTACATTGGAATTGAGAAAAAAAATTACCCGCTTGATTCCTTATGCCATTGTTTTTATCGGTGTTCTGTTCGTTCTTCGCGGACTGAGTTTAGGGATTCCTTTTTTAAGTCCTCCGGAGAAAGCAATGACAGTGCCTACCGAACAAGTAAATGTAAGCAAACCAAAACCGGATTGTTGTCATTAGTTTCGTTATAAAACACACACAGAATTTATTCTAATATCACGAAGGATTACATCACAGCAACCCATTCACCAAAAATTTTAATTGTTTCCAATCAGGATATCTTGTAAATTAAGGCAAGCCTAAGTTTAACCTTTAGATATTCTAACACTATGAGAAACATCCTTAACAATTTGTTGACTATTTTCAACACTACAGAAAAAGATTCCTTTTACTATGTAAGAATTGAACGAAATGACAAATGCTTCTGCAATAGTGGTAAAAAGTACAAAACTTGTCATTATCCCGATCATCAGAAGAAAAGTAAAGTTGCCGTTAAAAAAATTAGCGAAACAACCGGCGAAGAAAATATTAAAATTCTAAGTGTAAACAAACTTCGCAAAGAATATTATCGTGTAAAATCGAATGTACATTAAATGTAAATAGCTTTTGGCTTTTAGAATCAATAGCCAAAAGCTTTTTTATCTCTCTACGGCCTCAACCTGTTCAAGAGAGACTTGTCCATAATCGTTTCCCCAAGAATTCATAATATAATTAAAGACCGCGACCAATTCCTTATCGGTTAAACCCGATGCAGGCATTAAACCGTTATATTTTACACCGTTCACTTTAATGGGTTTATTACTTCCGTATTTTACCATTTTTATGGCATCTTCTGTATTCTTTTTCAGATAATCCGAATTTGCCAATGGTGGATAAAACTTTTCAATTCCGCCACCTTTAGTCATATGACAATTCATACACTTGGATCGGTACAATTGAGCTCCTTTCTCCAAATCGGTTATTGAAATTTCAGCACTCACAATTTCTTTCTTCGCTGATTTCTTTTCAGATCCCCCACAAGAGATTATAAAAAATGAAATTGTCAGAAATATTACGTTCAATTTATTCATAACCCTTATTCTTTTTTAGATCCAGTAAAAATAGTGAACACAGATTGAATTATCAAAATTATTATTCAGTATAAATAGCTAACTACCGCAAAAAAAGCCAATTAACCATAAGAACCCATCAAATATTTTTATATATTTATATAGATCAGAGTAATGATTACCACAATAATTGTCCCATTTCTATCCTTAACCCTAAAACTATGGAGGATTACTTATGAAACTAAAAATTATTGTTTGTCTTTTGTTAATCCTTAAGACTCCTTTATCATTTAGCCAAGATGCCAAAGATTTATATTACGACATGGAAGTTGGTATAATAGAACATCTTGATGACACCATTCCACAGAACATACAATTGACCAACGAAGCAGGTGAATTGGTCTTTTTAAAAGATCAAATTGATAAACCTACTGCAATTGTATTTGTTTACTTCCGTTGCCCGGGTATTTGCAGTCCTCTTATGGATGGTATTGCAGATGTCATCCAAAAAAGTGATTTGAAAATCGCTGAAGACTATCAGGTAATCACAATCAGTTTTGACCCTAAAGAAACTTATGATCTTGCCGTCAAAAAGAAAAACAACTACAAATCCTTAATCGAAGGTAAAAACACGCAAGATGGATGGAAATTCTATACCGGCGACAGCCTAAATATTGCACGTGCAACAAAAGCATTGGGCTTTAGATATAAAAAGACTGGGAACGAATACACTCACGCGGCTACAGTTATCGTGACAAGCCCAGATGGAAAAATCACCCGCTATTTAAATGGAACTTATTTTTTACCATTTGAATTTAAGTTAGCCATAATGGAAGCTTCTAAAGGCCAGGCAGGACCAACCATCAACAAAATACTCCAATATTGCTATTCCTACGATCCGGTAGGACAAGCCTACGTTTTAAATGTCACCAAAGTAACAGGAACCATCATCTTAGTTATGGGACTACTTGTTTTTCTGTTGTTGGTATTTAAGAAACCTAGAAAGAAACGATATTAATTTCCAGGAAACGGGCAGATGATTCCGGTGATAGGGGAGGTCGCTAATTGCTACAAACCGGCATCATTTTATTTTTCTCCTTCGGCTATGTCGGTCTTCTTTTTGTGATTGCCTATTATGGCGATAAACGGGCAGATGCCGGGCGGAGCATCATCAGCAATCCTTATATTTATGCCCTTTCTCTGGCGGTATACTGCACGGCCTGGACCTTTTACGGCAGTGTGGGCCTGGCTTCCCGCAGCGGGTTGAGCTTTCTTACCATTTACCTGGGACCGACCCTGATGGTTACGCTGGGCTGGACGGTCATGCGTAAAATCATTCGCATCAGCAAGGTTCATCGCATTACCTCCATCGCTGATTTTATTGCCTCGCGCTACGGAAAAAGTTCGACCCTGGGCGGCGTCGTTA
>JAQBBZ010000288.1:0-37350 GCA_032125735.1 Labilibaculum sp. | reverse complement strand
CCAAATAGTTTTCTAAAGTCAAATTTGGAAAATAATAAGATTAGTTTTGAAGAAAAATATCTTTCTCCGATTATAAATAAAAAAGGAAATGTTGAAAGAATTATTGTTCAAAGCAAAGATATATCCAGTTACTATCATCTGGTAGATCGAATTGGACAAAGAGAAGAATTTTACAAAAACATATTTGAATCAGCTGGTGATGCTTTTCTTGTTCATGATGAAAAAGGAAATTTAATTGAATTCAGTTCCCGGCTAAGTGATTTGTTGGAATACTCCGATGAGGAATTGTGTAAGCTAAATGTTAACGATATTGATGATCCTAGTTATTCGATGGATTTTGATCAACGTCAGAAATATTTAGAAACTAAAGGTTCCGTGCTATTTGAGACCAGCCTAATAAGTAAATCAGGAGAAAGAATTCCAGTTGAAATAAGTGCAAATTTGATCAGTTTCTCGAATACAAAGATTTCATTTGTTGCCATAAGGGATATCAGGAAAAGAAAATTAGCTGAAAAAAAGTTGTTGGAAAGTGAGGAGCGATTCCGGACTTTGGTTGAAAATGCTCCGGATTTAATCATGCGATTTGATCTGGATCACAAACATCTTTTTGTGAATTCGGCTTCAATGAACATTCTAAAAATCCAGCCCGATGAATTTATTGGGAAAACTCACTTTGAAATGGGCTTTCCAAAAGATAAGTGTGAGTTTTGGGAACGGGAAATTGATTTAACTTTCCAATCGAAGAAGTCCCATTGTGTTGATTTTAGTATTGCAGTTGAGGGTGAAGTTCGTCATTTTGAATGGCAATTAATACCAGAATTAAATTTGGCTGGAGAATGTGAAACCTTACTGGCAATTGCTCGTGAGATCACTGTTCGGAAAAGAACAGAAGATGCGTTAAATGAGGCAATTAAGACCAAAGATAAATTCTTCTCGATTATTGCCCATGATTTAAAAAATCCATTTAATGCCTTACTGCCAATAGCAAAAAATCTGTATCAAAACTGCAGGGAAATGTCAGAGGATCAGATTTTTGAGGCTTCCGCGATTATTCATTCTGCTGCGACTCAAGAGTACAATTTACTGAAAAATCTGCTGGAGTGGGGAAGATCGCAAATGGGAAAAATTGTGCATGCTCCCAAGCAGGTTGATCTGTTAAAATTGGTGGAGTCGAATATCCAGCTTCACCAGACCAAAGCTGATCAGAAAAATATATTTGTAAGGATAAGCAAAGGTGCAAATACGATGGCTTTCGCCGATGAATACATGCTCGATACAGTAATTCGGAATCTATATTCAAATGCAATTAAATTCACAAATCCAGGAGGGAACATTCATATTAGAATAGCTCAAAATGCTTCAAAATCAATAATTTCCATTGAAGATGATGGATTGGGTATTAGTGAGGAGAATCAGAAAAGATTGTTTCGGCTTGACATGAATTACACCAGAGTTGGAACCTGTGAAGAATCGGGAACAGGTTTAGGTTTAATTCTTTGTGAGGAATTTGTCACCCAAAATAACGGAACAATATCATTGGAAAGTACGCCTGATAAAGGAAGTATTTTTACAGTTGAACTTCCTTTAATATAGATAAAGGATAAACTATTTATTTCTGCTGATTGTGTAATCAACTAAATCAATTAAGGCTTCTCTTGATTCAGATGAAGGAAACTCATTTAAAATATCCAAGGATTTTTGCTTGTACTCGATCATTTTGTCTCTGGTATATTCAATACCACCTTTTTCTTTAACGAAAGAGATTAATTCGTTCACTTTTTCAGAGTTCTTATTGTGATTACGAATAATTTTAAGTGCCCATCGACGCTCTTTTTCAGAAATTTTTCTTAAAACATAAATTAAAGGGAGAGTTAGCTTCTTTTCTTTGATATCATTCCCTGTTGGCTTTCCAATATTACCTTGTTTTTCGTAATCAAATAAATCATCTTTCATTTGAAAAGCGATTCCAAGGTATTCACCGAATTTTTTAAGCTTTTGCTGATCTTCGTCATTTGCCTTGGTCGAAATAGCACCCAATTGAGTACAGGTTGCCATTAAACTTGCTGTTTTTTTATAGATGATCTCAAAATAGACATCTTCAGTAATGTTTAATTTTCTCGATTTTTCCAATTGGAGTAATTCACCTTCGCTCATTTCTCGTACAGCTTCTGAAAGAACCTTTAGTTGCCCAAACTCATTGTTGTCGATAGCAATTAAAAGGCCTTTCGATAGAAGAAAATCTCCAACTAAAACGGCCGCTTTAGTTTTCCACAAAGCATTAATCGAGAAAAACCCTCTTCTCTCATAGGCTTCATCAACAACATCATCGTGTATTAAAGTGGCAGTATGCAGTAATTGGGTAAGGGCAGCAGCAGTATAGGTCGAATCGTTAATTTCTCCGGTAAGTTTAGCACTTAAAAAAACAAGAATAGGTCTTATCTCTTTCCCTTTACGCTTGATAATGTAGCGGTTAATGATGTCCAGTAAACGGATTTTAGTCTTCATTGAATCCTTAAAAAAGGACTCAAATTGTTCCATTTCTTTCTTAACTGGGGATTTTATATCGTTGATAGTGATTTTTCTCAAATTCATAGATACCAAAGTTAATAATTTATCTTTTCCATAAAGCCAAGTATAATGAAAATTAACGGATTTGGAACTCTAGTATTTATTAAGACTTTAACTAAATTATATACAAATTAATAAATTTAACTTCTTCAATATGTTTAAAATAGCCTATTTAAGAATATATTTATATATTTGCATTTGATACTTTACGTGAATAATATTTGTGTATGAAAATTAGAGAATTAGAACCTGAAAAGCTAGAGCAAGCAGCAAACATGCTTAAAGCAATTGCTCATCCAATGAGAATTGCAATTTTAGGATATCTGGAGGATGGAAAAAAGCTTACAGTGACTGAGATTCATGAATTGTTAAAGATAGAGCAATCAACTACTTCTCATCATTTGGGAATTTTAAAAGATAAAGGAGTTCTTGCTTCCAAAAGAGAAGGAAAGAATACATATTATTATTTAAAACATTGTAGCCTAAGTAATATTGTTGATTGTATCAGCAACTGTACTCAGGGATAAGAAATTTAAGAACCAGTTTTATACTGGGTTTTTTATAGGATGTAAACAAATGGCGAAAGTAAGATTAACTAAAGAGTTCCGTTTTGAAATGGCTCATGCCTTATGGAACTATGATGGGCTTTGTAAGAATATTCACGGTCATTCCTATATTTTATTTGTAACAGTAATTGGAGAACCAATAACCGATATAAATAATTCTAAATTGGGTATGGTTATGGATTTCGGAGATTTGAAAAAGATTGTTTCTGAAGAAATTGTTGATCAGCTGGATCACTCGCTTGTTTTGAGTAGGGCTACGCCTAATTTGGAGCAATTGAATATCGAACAGATGTTCGATCGCTTTTTTATTACTGATTATCAGCCAACTTGTGAAAACATGATTGTTGATTTTGCAGAAAAAATTTGGAAGCGTCTGCCTGTCGATGTAAAACTTCACTCTTTAAAATTGCATGAAACAGCCACTTCATTTGCTGAGTGGTATGCTGAAGACAATTGATTTAAGACGAAAAAATAAATGTGAAAAGCCTGGAATTAATTTCAGGCTTTTTTGCGTTTATCAAAGAAGGAACCGATCAAGAATTATATTGATTGAAAATTGTTCCAAAGCGATTATCTTGTACTTTTGTTTGAATTCAATTAAATATTTGAAAATTTATGCACTCATCAAGTACCAACTCTGGTAAAAAACTTTTTTTACTCGATGCTTTTGCCCTGATATATAGATCGTATTACGCGTTTATTAAAAATCCAAGGATTACTTCTACCGGAATTAATTCATCGGCAATGCTCGGATTTACGAACACATTGCTTGAGGTTCTGGAAAAAGAGAAACCATCGCACATTGCTGTCGTTTTCGATCCGGTAGGACCAACCTTTCGTCATGAGATGTTTAAGGAGTACAAAGCACAGCGTCCTCCAATGCCCGATGATCTAAGAAAATCAATACCCTATATTAAATCAATTATTCAAGGTTTTAACATACCTGAATTTGATGTTGCTGGTTACGAGGCAGATGATGTGATCGGAACTTTGGCAAAAAAAGCAGAAAAGAAAGGCTTCACCGTTTATATGATGACTCCTGATAAGGATTACGCACAGTTGGTGAGCGAGAATATTTTCATGTATAAGCCGAAAAGTAACGGTAATGATGTTGAGATTTGGGGAGTTCCTGAAATCAAGGAGAAATTTGGTATTGAACATCCAGATCAAATTGTGGACTATTTAGGTTTGATGGGAGATGCTTCCGATAATATTCCTGGTTGTCCTGGAATTGGACCTAAATCAGCACAAAAATTAATTGAGCTTTATAAAAGTATCGATGGCTTGTATGAAAATACACATGAGCTAAAAGGAAAACAAAAAGAAAGAATCATTGAATCGGAAGAACAAGTTCGTTTTTCAAGAGTGTTGGCAAAAATTGCATTGGATGCACCAATAGATTTTAATGAAGAGAATTTTAAATTGATAGATTATAATGAAGCTAAGTTGAGAACCATTTTTAAGGAATTGGAGTTTTTCACTTTAGCCGAACGGGTTTTTAAAAACCAAGGGGATCTTTTTAGCACTGAGAGTGAAAAATTCACGCCCAAGGATACAGTTGAAGATAAAATCGTGATTCTAAGAGATTTAAAAGGATTGGGCTGCGCTTTCTTTGTGCTTGATAATCAGGCTTCGAGAGCCGATTTAAAAGCGGAATTATGTGTTCAGAAAGAGTTTTCGTTTAGAACAATTTTTGCCGATTCAGACCCAAATACAGCAAATCTTCTTGGATTGACTTTTTCATATCGGAAAGACAAATCATTTTTTATTCCTTTTCCGCAAAATTTCGAAGAAGCAAAAAAAGTCGCTCAAGAATTCAAATTTATTTTTGAGGATGAAAACATTCTAAAAATCGGACATGATTGCAAGCGTGATATTTTGATTTTACGTTGGCACGGTGTTGATGTGAAAGGACCCCTTTTTGATACGATGATTGCTCATTATTTAATTCAACCGGAATTAAAGCACGAATTCGGATATGTGGCTCACTCGATATTGAATTATCAGGTAATCGCGAAAGAGGATAAAACAAAAGTCAAAAAAGCACAACTGAGTTTGATGTTGGAACCAGAGGTGATTAAACATGAATCTTATTGTGAAGAAACAGTTCTATATCTTGAGTTGAAAGAAGAGCTGGAGAGCCGTATGAAAGAAAACAACTTGCTCGATTTGTTCTGCGATATTGAAATGCCTTTATTGAGCATTTTGGCCGATATGGAATTTACAGGTGTAAGTATCGATGTTCCAACCTTAAAAGACTACGCTCTTGTATTGAATGAGGAAGTTGATGGCATTGAAAAAGAAATCAAGGAAATGGCTGAGGTCGATTTTAATGTGGCATCACCAAAGCAGTTGGGTGATGTATTGTTCGATAAAATGGGTCTTGACAGTAAAGCTAAGAGAACCAAATCGGGTCAATATTCAACCGCTGAAGATGTTCTGGCTAAATTAAAAGGGAAGCATGATATCATTCAAAAGATATTGGATTTTAGATCTTTAAAAAAGTTGATTTCCACTTATGTTGAAGCACTTCCAACATATATAAATGAAAAATCGGGGAAGATACATACCTCATTTAATCAGGCGGAAGCCGCAACAGGACGATTAAGTTCAACCAATCCTAATTTGCAGAATATTCCAATTCGTACTGAGCAGGGGAGATACATCCGAAAAGCATTTATTCCATCATCGAAAAATCACACTTTTCTGTCTGCCGATTATTCGCAGGTAGAATTAAGATTGATGGCTCACATGAGTCAGGATCAGAACATGATTGATGCCTTTATTAATTCGGAAGATTTCCATACAGCTACCGCAGCAAAAATTTATAAACTACCCATTGAAGAGGTTAGTAAGGAAATGCGAAGCAGAGCAAAAACAGCTAATTTTGGAATTATTTATGGTATTTCGGCCTGGGGACTTGCGGAACGCTTAGATATTAGCAGAACAGAAGGAAAAGAGCTGATTACAGGCTATTTTGAATCATATCCGGGAGTTAAGCTGTTTATGGATCAATGTGTGGAGAAAGCCCGCGAGGATGAGTTTGTAGTCACTTTGCTGTCTCGCCGAAGATATTTAAAAGATATTAATTCGAGTAACGCGATAGTTCGCGGAGTGGCGGAACGAAATGCAATTAATGCCCCAATTCAGGGATCGGCCGCAGATGTTATCAAGATTGCAATGATCAATATCACCAAAAGAATGAAACGCGAAGGGATGCAATCCAAAATGATTATTCAGGTTCATGATGAATTGAACTTCGATTGTTTGTTATCTGAATTGGATCAAATGAAGCTGATTCTAAAAGAAGAAATGGAAAATGCCATTCAGCTTTCGGTTCCACTTACCGTGGATATGGGAGTAGGAGAGAACTGGCTGCAGGCGCATTAATAAAAATATCAGAACTTAAAAAAAAGCTCATTCCTGCAACAGGAATGAGCTTTTTTTGTTACAAAATTTCCTGCTATTCTAGTTTTTTTCAATCAATATACTGGCAACAAACCACAATAGGATAGAGAGGAGGTAAATAATGATTCCATAAAATGTGGGTATCATCGAAACTTTTATTCCGCCATAAATAACACTTGGAGAAATACTACCAGCTTGTTCTATTACCGAAAACGCATTGAATAATCCAAGCAGCTGCCCAAGTATACCAATTATCATGGCAAATAAACCGATTGATTTTCCATACCTTACTTTTCGAAGTGCTTTTTCCTGTTTTGTGGTATTGGAAAATAGAGCACCAATAAAGTAATAAGCAATCCACGATACCATAACAATAAGAAGTAGGCTAAGTATACTCATAAAGAGCGCACCACCCATAAAAAACATGTCTTTCATATTTTTATTTTTTAAGATTAATACTAATACCTCCAAAGTAAGGTGATCAGTAGTTTTCAGGCAAGGTCGAATACGGTTCTACACCTGTCGTTTATCGACTTTGTTTAGATATCTCTATTTTCTATGCTAAATTAGTTGAAAATTTATCGAGCAAGCAAGTTTTACCTTGCCCTAAGCGAAGCAGTACTTAGTTCTATAAACAATAATCAAGTATTTACAAATGATTAAAAAATCTTCAAATCCATACTATCATATTTTTTACTGGATTTTTGTTCTTCTTATTTTAACGCTGGTTTTCGGATTGTCATGGGGAAACAATGTAGCCGCATTTTTCTTCATAAGTATGTTGTTACCTATTGTTCTAGGCACTTCGTATTTCTTTAACTATTTTTTGGTTCCACGATATTACATGCAAAAGAAATATGTGAGGTTTGGTTTGTATTCTTTTTATACGGCGGTGGTATCTATGTATTTGGAGACAATCGTATTGATGTTTTCTTTTATATATCTGGGGAATTTTGACTTTAGAAACCTTGGTCCAAATGCTTCAAATACATTACTGTTGGCCGCTCTACTTTATTTGATAGTATTTATTGGTTCCTTTTTGTTAATGAGTCGGCAGATTTGGGAAAAACAGCAAATTATTCAAGAATTTTTGCTTGAAAAAGAAAAGTTGAAACAAGCCTACCTTGAGATTATATCCAATCGAAAAACAATTAAAATTAAGTTTTCAGATATCAAATATATTGAGAGTTTAGTCGACTATGTACATATTCATACCAGTACTGAGGAAATAAAAACGAATGAAAAAATCAGTGTTTTGGAAGATCGGTTACCGGAGAGTTTTTTACGGATTCATCGTTCTTTTATCATTAATAAAGATTGGCTTAAGAGTTTTTCTTACGATCAGGTTTTAGTGGAGGATATCCAATTAAATATCGGGCGAACCTATAGAAAACATGTTAAAGAATCCTTGGGATTACAATAAACATTTAATGGCAAGCAAAGAAAAAGCTCATTTCTCCATGCGAAGAAATGAGCTTTTCTGATATCAATTTAATTGTGATTATTTAACTTGTAGCTTTACTTTATTTAAAGCATGTGCACCGATACTACCATCCAAAACACCCAAGTATTCATTTTTATTTTGAAGAACTTCAATAGCTCTTAAAAGAGTTTTATCATCCTTTAAACTGTATTCAATACCGCCATTTTGGTAATAATATCTTTTGATAATTTCATGAGCTAACAAATCACTAATTTCGTCTTTAAAACGAGTTAAATCGCGATCCAGATTAGGAATTAACTTTGCCGTAAGTGCATCAAACTCATCAGATGCTATGTCAAAGTATTTTTCTTCTTTGGCCGATTTTTTTAGAGCATCTAAAATTTCGGTACTTTCCGATTCGTATTTAAACTTCTGTTCTTTAATATACTGAGAGAATTTTTCAAACTCTTGCTCCGAAATTTTAAATTCTTTCGCGCTAGCTATATTTTCATGTGTGTTTGCGAACAAAGTTGCGTAATCAAAAACCAGAAAATTGCGAATCAGGTTAACAGTCAGACTACTATAAGTTTCCGATTCAATTTTTAGATCTGGAAGAACTCCTCCGCCATCAAAAACAGATCTGCCATTTTTTGTGTGAAATTCTGTGATTAATGAATCAGCAATTTTGCCAACACTTCCATCTTCATTTCTATGACTGTAATCAAGAGCTTGAATACATCTTCCGCTAGGAATGTAATACTTCGCAGTAGTTACCTTTAATTTGGCATTGTAGGTCAAATTTCTGGTAGTTTGAACTAATCCCTTACCAAATGTTCTTTGTCCGATTACAACACCTCTGTCAAGATCCTGAATTGCGCCCGAAACAATTTCCGAAGCCGAAGCCGATCCTCTGTCTACCAAAACAGCAATTGGAATTTGGGCATCAAAAGGTGTTTTAGTTGCTTTGTACGACTTGTCCCATTGTGAAACTTTTCCCTTAGTATCTACAATATCTTCTCCTTTGTTTACAAAAAGGTTAACAATTTCAATTGCTTGATCTAATAACCCACCTGGGTTACCTCTTAAATCCAATACAATCGACTTTGCATTTTGCTCTTTAAGTTCTTTTAAAGCAGCTTTAATTTCACCAGAAGCCTTATCTGTAAATTGACTTAAAAGAA
Organism: Labilibaculum sp.; assembly: GCA_032125735.1. Classification (GTDB taxonomy): domain Bacteria; phylum Bacteroidota; class Bacteroidia; order Bacteroidales; family Marinifilaceae; genus Labilibaculum. The sequence goes on along the minus strand of JAQBBZ010000288.1, from coordinate 28,204 downwards.
TGTATCCAATAGAATCACTCACCATTCCGTAGTATGGAACCGATTTTAACTGAATGTTTTCACGAACCAGCTTTTTCTCCATGGTTTTATCAGTACCTGGTCGCTTTATTTTAATAGTAAGAGGAACATTAGGTTGTCCTTTTAACAGGCTGCTTACATCATCAGTACTCTTTTTTAGTACCGATATTCCATTAATTTCAAGTAATACATCACCAGCTTTTAAACCAGCATTAAATGCAGGAAATCCCTCGTAAGGTTCTGCGATAATAATTTCATCTTTGTGTTTGCTGATTAATGAACCAATACCGGCATATTCACCTGTTGTCATTAACTTGAAGTCTTCAATTTCGGCTTCAGAAATGTAAGTTGTGTAAGGATCAAGCGTTGTTAGCATGGCATCCATACTCTTTTTCACCAAGTCACCAGGATCAATTTCATCTACATAAAATAAATTCAGCTCTCTAAATAGAGTATAGTAAATATTTAAGTTTTTGCTGATTTCAAAATTTCTTTCATCCCTGCTAAACCCCCAGAAGGCTGCACTACAAAAAAGTAAAACAGCAAGTAACCAGATGGCTCCCGATTTTTTTCGAAGCTTCATATGTTTTTGTTTAAATTGATATTTAAAATTAACTCTCCCCGCAGCCTAGCTTTTGCTATCCCTAACGCACGAATTTACAAATTAGAAGAAATAAAATAATATGTAGGTTAAAACAAATATAATTATTCCCTAATTAAAACAATTGACTTTAACATTTGTTAACCCAAAAGCCTTTAAATTCAATTAGAAGAGGAAAACAATGAAAGTTTTAAATTGCGTATACGGTAATTTATTAAGAATTGTTCTAAATACGATGAAGTGAATCTATTTTATTTGTAAAATAAAGCTTAAGGAACAGGATCGTGCCCATGTCCACCCCATGGATTGCATGAAAATATTCTTTTTACAGCAAGGTAGCTGCCTTTAAAAGGTCCGTGTTTTTTAAGAGCCTGAATGGCATATGAAGAGCAGGTTGGGGTGTACCTGCAAGCAGAAGGTGTTAATGGTGAAATTACATATTGATAAAACCTAATCGGAAATATCATGATGAACAGAATCATCTTTTTCAGAAAGTTGAGAATGCTTTTCATATTCTTTTGGTAATCTTTTAAGGGCTTTAATCAGCTTGTCTTCCATTTCGGAAGTTTCGAGTATTGTTTTTGGCAAATATACGATCATAAAAGCAAGACTTATATTTCGGATCTCTAATTCACTATAGAATTCTCCTTTATTAAGTCGATAAATTTCTCGAATTCTTCTTTTCAGCAAATTTCGGGTAACAGCCTTCTTAAAACTTCGTTTAGATACTGTTATGGCAACTTGTGCCGGATATTCAGAGTTGAGTTTTGATTCCTTCCACACAATACGAAAAGGGTAACAAATAAATCCTTTTCCCTCCGAAAATAGTTTTCCGATAAGGATTTTATGAGTCAGTCTTTCCGCCTTTTTAAATGTGAAGCGATTCATTTCTACCATAATTACAAAAATCGACAAAAAAAGGGGAATAATTTCCCCCTTTTTGTTTTTATTAGATTTTTAAGTGATAATATCTATTTATTATCCTTATTATATTTCTTAATATACTGATCAAGAGCCATTGTCATAGATGGAGCTTGAGGCATTGGAGCTTGAATATCAAGTCTTAAGTTGTTTGCTAAGACAGCTTCAGAGGTAGTAGGCCCAAAAGCAGCAATTATAGTATTGTTTTGTTTAAAATCAGGAAAGTTTTGTAACAAAGATGCTATTCCTGAAGGACTGAAAAAGGCCAAAACATCATAGTTTACATCCGCTAAATCTGACAAATCGCTACTTACAGTACGATATAGAATTGCTTTTGAATACTTAATTTTGCTTTTGGATAGCAATTCAGGAATGGATTGTTTGTGAATGTCCGAAAGAGGTACCAAAAACGTTTCTCCTTTGTGTTTCAAAATAATTTCCATTAATTCTTCAAATCGTTTTTCTCCAAAGAAAATTTTTCTTTTACGATAAACAATGTATTTCTGAAGATAGAAAGCTGTTGATTCAGAGATACAGAAGTACTTCATTTCATCAGGTACGGTAATTCTTAGTTCTAGACAAATTCTAAAGAAGTGGTCAATTGCCGTACGACTTGTAAAAATTACAGCAGTGTGATCCAGTACGTTGATTCTTTCTTGTCTAAACTCTTTAGCTGAAATTTCTTCAACTTGAATAAATGGTCGAAAGTCAATTTTTAAATTATATTTTTCGGCCAAATCAAAATACGGTGACTTTTCAGTTTGTGGTTTTGGTTGCGAAACCAGGATCGTCTTGATTTTCAAAATAGTAGAGTTTAGTTCGACAATTTATTAACCGACCTACGCAAATAAATACAACAGTTTGTATATCATTAGCAAGGGCAAAATTTCCAGAGCACAAAGGTACAAAATCAAATAAAATATTGGTACATGTTGGCGAAATAATATTTTAACTCCTCTAAATAGTCTAAAAACGTAAAATATTAGAGTTAAAGTTAATCCCGCCTGAAGCAACAATGGTGCAGCATGTTGGGCTATATATGGTACACTAAAAGTGATTGGTAAAAGGATTACTCCAAGGTTTTTATTGTATATAGATATCGTGAACAGATACTCTTTGCTTTCTTTAATTCCGTTAAAAACATATCCAATAAATCTAATAAAGAGGAATTTGATGTGATATAAGCTAACTAATCCGACAAAGCAGTAAAGGAAAAAAGCAATATTGTTGTGATCTTGATTAAGAGATAAGATATAAACCAAATATTGTACGATAAATAAGCTGAAATTGACATAAAACAAGAGGTTTAAGAACATTGAACCTCGTAAATTTCTCATGTTTTTTTCCAGGAATAGATTGGAAGAGGTTTGATAGTTGATTATTGAATCCAATACACGAAAAAGGAATTTACTAAATGAAAATCTTACGATCGCCATTAAAATAAATGCAAATAATAGGACTCCAACCATCCAATCGCTATTGTAGGAGGCTATTTGTTTTCCCTTTTCACCTGGAAGGGCTGGTGCCGTGTAATTTTTAGTAATTGAAGGTAAACAATCAAAAATCAATGTTGAATCAGCCGATGTGTCAATTAGAGGATAGATAAAAGACGTCGTATCTATTGTAGTATTTAATTGATTTGTTGAGATTGTATCAATGGGTTGCAAATTGCTGGAATCCCTTAATTCATTGCCTGATATTATCAATGAATTATTTAAAGGAGTCTTGTTCACAAGTGTATCTAGTGAATTAAATTGCGCCATGTATATCAGGAACTTGTTCGGTTAATTTTTACAAAGATAATCTTATTTTTCGGGGAGATATATTTCCATCCAAAAAGAAAGCCCGAAATTTTATCGGGCTTTTATCAAATTTACAGTTCTTCGTATCCAATTAATCGTTTTTTACGCAGATTTTCTTTTTCGGATGCACTAAGTTTGTGATCACTTTTAAGCACTTCTTTTTCCCATGAACCGTACATCGGGTTGGGAAGTACAATAAAACGTTGACCGAATTGAGCTTGCATTTCATCTACTTTAGAAAATCCAAAATCAGTAGATCTGTCTTCCAAAAACTCATCAAAATCGCCTAAATTATCGCCTGCAAGAATTAATATTTCATGAGTTTCCAGAACTTTATTTCTGCGTACTGTTTTTATACTTGTTTTCGTTTTTAGTAATACATGTTTTTCATCAGCAAAGGGAAAGCCTAAATTTTTAAGGTTTTCAATGGTTTTAGCTAGAGCTGAAATATCGCGGTTGGATATGTAAAAGGTTTCGACTCCTTTGGATTCAGCATATTTAAGAAATTCCAGAGATCCAGGTGTTGGTGAAGCTTTTGCCATATTTGTCCACTCTGTCCATGCTTCACTGGTAAAGTTTAATCCTGTGCGTATCGAATTAGTTTCGAAAGCACTGTTATCTAAAACTGTTTCGTCAATATCAACAACAACAGCTTTTGGTTTGGATTGATCACTATCGGCAGATAATTGATTATCTAACGAAAGTTTAGCCATATTAAAAGCCTGATAATACAACGCTCTGCACTCCGAAGCTCGTTGAAACCACAGCGTAGCCATCACCAAATGCTCATTTTGATTGTTTTCCTGTTTTTTTGACACCAAATTTGGGGAACAGGACGAAATCATGATAGAAATTGCAGCTAAAGCAAAAAATATTTTTCTCATGTCAATTGATACTTTAATTTTAGTAATTCATTATGAATTGGATTTTAAACTCTTCGGAGAAGAATGTTACTTTGTGGATGAATTTTAAAATGGTTTCGAAATCGAAGATAATAAAAAATTGCCTGTAACTTTTATTTAGGACTAAGCGTCCTACATTTGATTGCTATTAAATATGAACCTAGCCGAGTACAACATAAGCGTAGATCAGCATGCTGATGGAATGTTTCGTTTTATCCTCAAAAATTGTAGAGATGAGGATAAAGCGAGGGATATTGTGCAGGATAGTTTCGAAAAATTATGGCGAAATGTTGACAATGTAAATTTTCTGAAAGTTAAATCTTATTTGTACACAACGGCTTATCATACCATGATTGATTTGATTAGACGAGAGAAAAGAAAAGAAGATTTTGAGAATGTTGATGTTAGGGAGTATTCGCATTCGGAGCATTACTCAGATTTAAGCGAAATTCTTGATGAGGCATTGATAAGATTATCAGATGTTCAGCGATCGGTAATATTACTACGCGATTACGAAGGATACTCTTACACGGAAATTGCAAAAATTACAGATTTGACAGAGTCGCAAGTGAAAGTTTACATTTATCGGGCTCGTAAGCATTTGAAGAATTACATTGGTAGCATTGAATCGTTAGTATAAGAATAGAAAATGACGGAAATAACCCGACATAACTACGAGGAATTCTTCCTTGATTATTTGGAAGGAACTTTAAGTTCCCTTCAAAGCATCGTTTTGGAAGATTTTCTAACCAAAAATCCAGATCTAAAATTAGAATTGGAGGAGATGGAATGCTCTGTTTTTGCTGATGAAAGAATAACGATGGATTCTGAATCCTTAAAAGAAATTCCTTTTCGCGAAAGTTTTGATGACTTCTGCATTGCTCGTTTGGAAGGTGATTTGTCAATCGATAGTGAAATTGCTTTTGATACATTCCTGGCAAAAAATGAATCTTTCAAAAAAGAGAATCTGATCTATCAAAAAACAATTTTACGTGCTGATAATAATCTTGTTTTTATCAATAAAGACAAGTTGAAAAGAAGTTCTCGTAAAGTTGTGTTATGGAGGTATTTTTCAAGAATTGGAGTCGCAGCCTCCATTATTTTACTTTTTTCACTTCGGAATATCTTGTATCAATTCGAAGATGATTATTCCGATGAAGAAAAGATAACGGCTAAAGTTGAGACAGTAATTACGGAAAGTAAGGAGATAACTGAAAGTAGAGTTCCAATTGAAATTGAACCCCTTGTAAAATCAGAACAAAAACTTGTTCAACCAGAGAAGAAAACTTCATCGAAGAATAGGCATGAAGAAACAATTGATACGCCGGTTAATGAAGCTGAAATTCAAAATGTAGATGAAGTTGTAGAGCGAATTACACCTTTACACCTTCCATCCAATACAGAACTAGTTGCCATAGCTAATTCCGCTAATCCGGTAATGAAAATAGACATTCCAAAAGATAAGAATCCAGAGATTGACTCACAAAATAATGGATTGGCACAATTAGGAATGTCGTGGAAATCAAGTGTGCCGGAGAAGAAAGCTCAAAACTCGGTTTTATTTGCCATTGCGAAATATGGTGTGGACAAACTGGGGGAAATTGCAGGAAAGAATGTTCAATTGGAGAAGAAATACGACTCGACTACAGAGAAAATGCGTTTAGATTTTAATACTGCAGGCATTGGTTTCTCAAAAACAATAAAGTAAGCCTGTAACTATTCCTACATCACTTCGTCTTACCCTTAGAAAATAGATAAATATAAAGTTATGAAACGTCCATGAGTAAATCATCATTAACTGTGCACAAGCATGATTATTTGCGAATGGTAAGTTCCATCTGATAATAACAAGAAAATTAGAAACTGATGAAAAAGATATTTTTACTAAGCATGGCCTTTGTGCTTGTATTTAGAGTTAACGCTCAGGAAGTTGTTGATACCCTAAAAACAGACACCCTTAAAAAGAAAATTTTGATTGAAGATTCTTGGTCAAACAAAAAAGAGAAATCCGAAACTAAAGAAAAAACCAACAGTCAATCATTCGAAACACAGGCTGATACCACAAAGGTAAAGTTGATGAATAAAGATTGGATAAAGGTTGTTGAGGATGAAAAGGGGGTTAAAGCTAAAATTGGGAAAATTGGCAAACTAGGTTTTGAAGAGGACAGAGACACTACGAAAATTCGACTTGGAGGCAAGCAAATCAATATAATTGATGGATGGCATGGAACCAGAATTCGAATTCAAAAGGTGAATACTTGGGATGCGAATCAAGATAAATTTTTTATGGAAGAGGAGAAAGGATTTCGTGGACATTGGGCAGGTTTCGAATTGGGTGTAAATGGTTTCACCGATGAGGATTATAGTTCATATGATCCGGACCAACAGGATTTTATGGATTTGGACATGGCTAAGTCGCTTGCAGTCAATCTAAATTTTCTTCAATACGACATTAGTTTGCAAAAGGAAAGAAATACAATTGGCTTGGTAACAGGTATGGGATTGGAATGGAATAATTATCGTTTCGATCAAAATATAAGCTTAGGAAATGATGGTTCCGGGATGATACAACCAATTTCTTTCGATCCAGACTGGAACATTAAAAAAAGCAAACTAACAAGCTTGTACCTTACTGTTCCCTTATTGTTGGAATTTCAAATTCCCGTAAAATATAATTCAAGAAGAGTGCACATGTCTGCTGGAGTAGAAGGTGGGTTACGAATTGGTTCACACACAAAAGTGAAATACAAGTCGAATGGGAATACTCACAAAGATAAAGATCACGATGATTTCAACCTGAAAACTCTACGATATGCAGCTCATGCGCGTATAGGCTATCGTTCCTTAAACTTTTTTGCCACTTATGGATTAACTGATCTTTTCGAGAAAAATGATGGCCCGGAACTAGTTCCTTTTACAGTTGGAATTACTTTAGTGAGTTTTTAGAAGCTTATTAATCGATAAATTATTATGCCGGATTCCAGAAGAGTCCGGCATTTTTATTACTCATGCATTAGATGTTTTGACGAAGATTGAATTATGTAGTATAAAGTATTATATTAGTGGCATGAAAAGAAAGTCCCAGCTATTAATTTGCTTTTTTTCTATACTAATTAGCCTGCCTGCTTTTGCTGATTTTCAGACAAACTTGGATAGCTTAAATAATCGCTATACAAAAGTGTCTGGTCAGGAAAAATTGGAGACATTATTGGAGTTGAGTCGGGCATATTGGGATACCGAACCTGCAAAATCCATCGAGATGGGAGGTCGGGCTCTGGCAACTGCTCAAAGTCTTGAATATGATAAGGAAATTGTAAAAGCAATGTATTATTTAGGAACTGCTTATTATATCGATAATCAGTACGATAATTCTTTGGATTATTTGTTAAGAGCATATCGCTTTGCAAAAAATCATGACTACGAAAAAGAGCTTGCTGATATAAGCCAACAATTGGCTACCGTTTACTACCAATCTGGAAAAATCAGTAAAACATACGACTACACGGAGGAGGCCAATAAAATTTATGAGAAATTAAATGATAAAGTTGGGATTGCCCGATGTTTTAATTCGTTTGGGGTTTATTATCAGTCGATTAGGGATTATGATAAGGCTATTGAATATTTGCAAAAAGGATTAAATCTTGCTAAAGAGATTTCGCACAGAGCTGTAGTTGGTGAGCTTTTAAATGATATTGGAAGTTTTTACACTGAAATTGGAGATACGCTTAAGGCAATTCGAACTTATCGTGAGGCTGTGGATTATTATAAATCGAATGGTCCAAATCATAAGACCGGGGTTTTTGAGCTGAATATGTGCGAATTATATCTCCAGCATAATGAGCTTATCAAAGCCAAGCACCATCTTGACGAAGGACTCCTTATAGCTCACGAGTTAAAATCGAAAAGATTACTTCGGGATTATTACAAATTCCTTTCACAGTATTATACAAAACTTGGAGATTATAGAAATTCGGTAAGTGCTTATGAGAATCTTCAGGCATATCAGGATTCTATTTCGTCGGAACAATTGTCAAATAAAATTGATGATTTGGATTCAAGGCATATTGAAAATATTAAAAATCAAGAAAATCAAATACTTCGGACAGAAAACCAAACACAACAGTTGGAAATAAATCGTCAGTATACCATTGGTTTATTGATTTTGCTTCTTTTACTGGTTGTAATATTTCTTCTTACGTTTCGATACCGAAATAATTTGAAGGACAATGAACTTTTATACCTTCGAAATCGTCTGGTAAGTCAGCATCAGGAAGAGTTGATTGGAGCAATGAAACGACTTAAGGTAAGTGAAGATAAGCTTCGCACTGCCAATGAAACTAAGGATAAGATGTTCTCCTTAATTGCACATGATTTACGCGGTTCGATTGGAAATATAAGTAATGGATTGAGAATGATGCTTACCGATAAAGAACTGAATCTATCGGAAGAAGATAAAACAGAGTTTTTACAATCCCTGTTTCATTCTGCAGATAATTCATTCGAATTGCTTGAAAATCTATTGTTTTGGGCGAAAAATCAAACATCTACCATATCAGCTAACTTACAAATGGTTGATGCAAGCTCGATAATTAGCTCAAATATTAATTTATCGGCAGAGTTAGCAAAAATAAAATCCATTCGTTTAATAGCGACAGTTAACCCTTCAGTCGAAGTATATATTGATTGGAACATGATCAATACTGTTGTTCGTAATTTGATCTCAAATGCTATTAAATTTACCAATAAAGGAGGAATTATTGAAGTCAAATCGGAAATCGGAGAATACTTTGTTAAAATTTCGGTAATCGACAATGGTATTGGTATGATGCCCGATCAGATCGAGAATATCTACGAAGGTAAAACAACTGATGGGACTGCTAATGAGAAAGGTACAGGTTTGGGGATCACCTTATGCAGAGATTTTTTAGTGAAAAATCATGGCGAAATGATGGTCACCAGCGAAGTAGATAAAGGAAGTACATTTTCTTTTATTATTCCAAGAAGGCCGATGAGCGATGAGAAATTTAGCGAATTTGTGGAAAAAGAGACTTTAATTTCAGTAGTAAATAGCTAATTTAGGTCAGATATTTCACACCGACTTAAACTAAATTCTATACAAATGAGATTATTATTGATTAGTAACTCCACAATGGCTGGGGAGGAATACTTAGACTATCCAAAAAATAACATCAAAGATTTTTTAGGCGATAAGCCGATTAAAGCATTATTCATTCCCTATGCAGGTGTAACTGTTTCTTTCGATGATTACGAAGCTAAAGTAAAGGCTAAGTTGAATGAAGTGGGACATGATGTTGTTTCAATTCATCATTTTGAAGATCCGGTTAAAGCTGTCGAGGAGGCCGAAGCAATTATTGTTGGAGGGGGAAGTACTTGGAATATGCTTCATTTGGTTCACAAAAATAATCTGACTGATGTAATCCGAAAGAAAGTGATTGATGAAAACACGCCATTTATTGGGTGGAGTGCAGGTTCAAATTTGGCTTGTCCAACAATCAAAACAACGAATGATATGCCAATTATCGATCCTTTGGGATTTGATGCGCTAAATTTAATTCCATTTCAAATTAATCCTCACTATTTGGATAAAAATCCTGATGGTCATGGAGGAGAGACCCGAGAAGATCGAATCAATGAATTTATGGTAGTTAATCCTGACATGTATGTTGTTGGTTTACGTGAGGGAAGCATGTTTTTAGTCGAAAATGGTAAAATAGTTTTGAAAGGAAAATTCAATTGCCGAATTTTCAAAAAAGGTATTGAAGCATACGAATTGAGCCCGAATGATGATTTTAATTTCTTATTAAAATAGATTTTAATAAAATAAATTAAAAGCGGTTGAAGCATATTCAACCGCTTTTTTTAATTTGAATTTTTACCTTTGTACTCCTTTAATCAATTTCTGTATACTTTTCATATTTTTCAAAACCACTCAGTTAATGGATTTATTATCATCTAGCTATTTTGTTTTATTTCTAATCATCGCAATTGGTTTCATTGTTGGGAATATTAAAATAAAAGGGATCTCCCTTGATGTTTCAGCAGTAATATTTGTTGCTTTGGTGTTTGGACATTATGGGGTTTCAATTCCAATTGACATCCAGAAAATAGGCTTAACCTTATTTATTTTCACCATTGGAATTCAGGCCGGACCTGGTTTTTTCGAATCTTTTAAAAAGAATGGGAGAGAGTTGATCATCCTAGCCTTTATTTTGGTGGGAAGTGCATCTCTTATTACTCTGCTTGCGGTTGTGGTTTTTCAAATTGATATGAATATTGCTATTGGTCTGCTTACCGGGTCATTAACCAGTACACCAGGTTTGGCTGCGGCAATTGAAACAACTCAATCACCTTTAGCTTCCATAGGCTATGGTATCGCTTATCCTTTTGGAGTAATTGGTGTTATTTTGTTTGCACGATTGTATCCTAAATTAGTTGGTGTTGATATTCAAAAAGAAGCAGAGAAATTAGAAGAAGAGGTTCTGCTGCAATATCCCGAATTGGTGAATAAGAATTTGGTTGTTGAGAATGAAAATATAGTTGGGAAAAGCATAAAAGAATTGAAGATTCGTTCAATGACCCAAGCCAATATTTCAAGAATAATGCACAATGGGAAAACCATTGTTCCATTGCCTTCAACAATTCTTGAGAAGGGAGATATTGTTAGATTAATAGGTACTGAACAAGCCATTGAAAAGGCAAGGATTCTAATTGGGGAAGAAACGACCGAGGAAATTCCCCTTAGTAGTGATTATGTCGTTGAATCCATCTTGGTTACCAACAAACAAGTGGTTAATAAAACACTAGGTCAATTAAATGTTTTAGCGAATTACAATGCGCGGGTTACTAGAATTAGAAGAGCTGGAATTGATATTGTTGCAAGCGACAAATCAGAAATTCGATTTGGAGATAAGTTAGTTGTGGCATGTGGAACGGGAAATATTAATAATATTCGTCACTTGTTTGGGAACGACAGTAAAAAGTTATCAGACACCGATTTCTTCCCTATTGCAACAGGAATTGTACTTGGTGTTTTAGTGGGGCAAGTAAAAATATCCTTTACGGATGATTTTACATTTAGTCTGGGATTAACAGGTGGAGTATTAATCGTTGCTTTAGTTCTGAGTAGAATTGGCAAAACAGGACCAATTTTGTGGACTATGTCCGGATCATCCAATCAGTTGTTGCGCCAATTGGGATTGTTAATGTTTCTCTCAGTTGTAGGAACAAGCGCAGGATCTCATTTGGTAGAAACATTTCAGGAGTCAGGATTTACATTATTTTCACTGGGGATAGGGATTACGCTATTACCTATGATTATTACGACACTAATAGGGCATTTTGTTTTGAAAATGAATATTCTTAATTTATTAGGAACGCTTACCGGAAGTATGACCAGTACACCAGGTTTGGCTGCTGTTGATGGAATGACTGATTCTGCAGCACCATCAATTGCATATGCAACGGTTTATCCAATTGCAATGGTGCTCTTAATGGTTTGTGTTCAGCTGTTAAGTATGTGGTAAAAAATAAAAATCCCGAAAAGAGAGTCTTCTCGGGATAGTAATATTTTTTTTTGGACTTTAGAAATCCACTTCAACAACAATGGGGCAGTGATCTGAGTGAATAATATCAGCTAGAATTGATCCTCCTTTTAGTTTATTTCGCAACGGTTCACTTATCATGTGATAATCAATCCGCCAACCTAAATTCTTTCCTCTTGAACCTGCTCTGTAGCTCCACCAACTGTATTTGTCGGGCGACTGATCAAACTCTCTAAAACTGTCGATAAATCCATTGTCGATAAATTGGCTTACCCATTCTCTTTCCTCAGGCAAAAAACCCGAAACACCCTTTTTATTTTTTGGATTACTAATATCGATTTCTTTGTGACAGATATTATAATCTCCACCAATAATTAGATTAGGTCTTTCTTTTTTTAACTCAGTAATGTACTCTTGAAAATAGGCCAGCCATTCCATTTTGTAATCTTGTCGAGGGCCACCAGTGGTTCCCGATGGATGGTAGGTGCTAAAAACGGATACATCGCCAAAATCGGCTCTAATTGACCTTCCTTCAACATCATATTTTGGATTGTTAACACCAATAACCACCTTGTCTGGCTTTTCTTTAGTCAGGATGCCAACTCCACTATATCCCTTCTTTTCTGCAGAAAACCAATAACAATGATAACCTAATTCCTCAAAAAGCTGGGTTTCTATCTGCTCCGGTTGTGCCTTAGTTTCCTGAATTAAAAGAATGTCCGGATCTTCCTGTTTTAACCACCCAATAAAATCTTTTCCTAAGGCAGCTCGAATTCCATTTACATTGTAACTTATTATTTTTCGCATAGCGTGTATTTTTATTTGAAGAGAATAAAGATAAAAAAAGAAGAAAGCGGAAAGGATAAATTCAGGTAAGAGATTTGTTAAAATTACAGAAAATGCATTTGGATGGTCTAAAATTGCTTGAAATCAACTACTTTTGTAATAAAAATAAGAACATTGAAAGAAGGATTAGTAATCAAGTCGACAGGAAGTTGGTATACAGTTAAATCCAACGATGGTGTAATTCATAATTGCCGCATAAAAGGGCGGTTTAGAATGGATGGAATTCGTACAACCAATCCCATATCGGTCGGGGATAAAGTGGATTTTGAGGAGGAGACTGAGGCGAATGTAATTGTAAAGATTCATGATCGGAAGAATTACATCATTCGAAAATCATCCAACTTATCAAAACACAGTCAGATAATTGCTGCGAATATCGATCAGGCATTTTTGATTGTCACAGTTAATTATCCGCTTACGACTACAACTTTTATAGATCGGTTTTTAGCTGCAGCAGAGGCATATCGAATTCCTGTAAATCTTATTTTTAATAAAATTGACCGATACCGCCCTAATGATGTGAAGCGTTTGGGTGAATTAAAATTCACCTACGAAAAAATTGGCTACAAATGTTTTGAAATCTCTGCCAAAAAGGGACTTCATTTGGATATTATTAGAGAAGCCTTAAAAGGAAAAATAAACCTGCTTTCAGGACACTCAGGCGTTGGTAAATCAACTCTGATAAATGCAATACAACCAGGCTTGGACTTAAAAACGGGAGAGATTTCGGAAGCACACTCTCAAGGTAAACATACCACAACATTTTCAGAAATGTTTGAGTTGGATTTTGAAGGTTATATTATTGATACTCCAGGAATTAGGGGTTTTGGGACAATCGATATGGGAAAGGAAGAAATGTCGCATTTTTTTCCTGAAATATTTAAAACTTCGGCACAATGTCAATTCAACAATTGTACCCACGTACACGAACCAAAATGTGCAGTAAAAGCTGCAGTTGAAATCGGAGAAATTTGCATGACCCGATATGAAAGTTATTTGGGGATGATTATGGAGGATGAGAATAGCAAATACAGGATATAGCATATTATGAATTGAGAATTATAAATGATGAATTTCAATGCAAGGAGCTCATGTTGTTTTTGTAACTTATTTGGATGTTTGAAGTGTTGTTCGTCATGTAAATAATTCTTAATTAATAACTCATCATTTAAAAAATGAAATCACACGAAATTGATTATAAGATATTTGGGGATGATATTCAGTTAGTTGAAATTGAATTAGATTCCAACGAAACAGTTATTGCTGAGGCAGGAGCCATGTCTTACATGGAAGAGGGTATCACTTTTGAAACTAAAATGGGCGATGGTTCCGAACCAGATAAAGGTTTGTTTAGTAAGTTATTGTCAGCAGGATCTCGCGTAATAACTGGAGAATCTCTGTTTCTAACTCATTTTACTAATTCCGGATCAGGAAAGTCTAGAGTTGGATTTGCAGCACCATATCCCGGAACAATTATGCCTATTGATCTGAGTAAATCAGGAGGTTCATTAATTGTTCAGAAAGATGGCTTTTTATGTGCTGCTTTAGGTACGAAAGTGAGCATTACTTTTAATAAAAAATTAGGAGCCGCATTATTTGGAGGCGAAGGGTTTATTCTTCAAAGACTTCAAGGAGATGGAAAAGCATTTGTTCATGCAGGCGGAACGGTTATTGAAAAAGTACTGGTTAACCAAACACTTCGCGTGGATACCGGTTGTGTAGTCGCCTTTGAAGAAGGAATTGATTTTTCAGTAGAAAAGGCCGGAGGACTAAAATCAATGATATTTGGCGGAGAAGGGATATTCTTAGCAACATTAAGAGGAACTGGAAAAGTTTGGTTACAATCCATGCCAATTCGGAAATTAGTGAAGGCAATTTCTCCCAGAGGCGAAAATCGATCAAAGGGAGCCAGCTCAATTCTCGGAGAATTTCTTGAAAGATAGTTGGAATACTAATTTAAACATACAAGCACGTAATTTTTACGTGCTATTTTTATTGATATAAAAAGAATAAATGGCTACAATACTTGATCCTAAAGAATTTCTTGAAATGGGTAAAACTTTACCCATGGTGGATGTTCGAACTGCTGCAGAATTTGAAAATGGACATATTCCCGGAGCTCAAAATCTTCCAATTTTCTCGAACGAAGAAAGAGTTGTTGTCGGAACTAAATACAAGAGGGCAGGCAAGGATTCTGCCGTTTTATTGGGTTTAGAATTGGTAGGGCCAAAATTGGCTCGATTTGTTAGACAAGCCAAAAAAATTGCTCCGGAGAAAAAAATACTGATACATTGTTGGAGAGGCGGAATGCGAAGCGGAAGCATGGCTTGGCTGTTCGAGACTGCAGGATTCACAGTTTATCTGTTAAAGGGCGGATATAAAGCTTATAGGGCATACAATCGGGAGCTATTTGCTGATAAAGTGGAAATAATCATTTTGGGTGGAATGACAGGCAGTGGTAAAACGGAGGTTTTGCATGAAATGATGGAAGCGGGACATCAGGTTCTTGACCTGGAAGGTGTTGCCAATCATAAAGGGTCGGTATTTGGAGCTTTGGGGCAAGCTGATCAGCCAACAAATGAGAATTTTGATAATGAATTAGCTCAAATATGGTCTGGATTCGATTACTCTCGTCCTATCTGGATTGAAGATGAAAGCAACGCGGTTGGAACCGTGTGGATCAATGATGTTTTGTTTCTTAAAATGAGAAATGCTGATGTGATTAGTATGGATATTCCCAAAGAGGAGCGAATCAAGAGACTCGTAAAGGAATATGCCTGTTTCGATATTTCTGAATTGAAAGAACTGGTTTTAAAAATTGAGAAACGATTGGGTGGATTGAATGTGAATAATGCATTCGAAAGCCTCGATAAAGGTGATTTTCACACCGTGGCAGATATTACATTAACCTACTACGACAAAGCCTATCTTCACGGTCAACAAAAGCGAACAAGTCAAACAATTTATTCGATAGCGCTTGAAAAGGATAATCCTAAGGAAAATGCAAAAGCCATCCTTGAATTCTACTCTAACTTAAAGAAGTAATTTTGTTTGGATAAGAAATCAAAAGATTTGTCGTTATCTTTATGTTGAAACCTTAGAACTCGAAAATCTTGGATATCTATCTAAAAAACCGTCATTGGAAAATATATTTTTTAATGATTGCCCTAATAATCGTTTTAGGTTCCATTCTGTACACCAATAATTTGGTTGGGAAGCTTGGCAGGGAAGAGGTGAAAAAAGTTGAGCTTTGGGCCGCAGGATTGCAAAGCTTAGATGTAAATCCCAATCAGGATGTTACATTAATTACTAAGATTATGGAGGAGAATGAAACCATTCCTGTAATTTTAGTTGATGAGAATGACACGATTGTTGCTCACCGCAATATTACCTTTCCCGCAAAACAGGAGGAACGGGTTGTAAGAAAGAGATTAAATGAAATGAGAAATGATTCTCATTCTATCGAAATAGAGCTTGTGAATGGCAAAAACTATATTTATTTCGATGAATCGAGCCTCTTAAAGCGATTGGCTTGGTATCCTTTTGTGCAGTTGGGAGCTATTATCACATTTATTTTAATAGCATATTTGGCTTTTTCGTATTCAAAGTCGGCCGAGCAGAATCAGGTTTGGGTTGGAATGTCGAAAGAAACAGCTCATCAGTTAGGAACCCCAATTAGCTCTTTAATGGCTTGGATGGAGCTCATTAAATCTGGCGAAATTAATCCTCAATTAGCTGAGGAAATGGCAAAAGACGTCGATAGATTAGAGATAATTGCCGAACGTTTTTCGAAAATAGGATCGAAGCCTGTTTTAAAATTAACAAATATTTTGGATGTACTCAACCGTAGTATCGAATACTTAAAAAAGAGAACTTCCGATAAAGTGATATACAGTTTAGACGTTACAAATGTAGATAATGGTGTTGTTCCATTAAATACAGAATTGTTTTCGTGGGTAATTGAGAATTTGGCGAAGAATGCGGTTGATGCAATGGAAGGGAAGGGAAAATTAAAATTTTTGGTCTCAAGTAAAGCAAATCAATTCATAATTGACATTAGCGATACAGGAAAAGGGATAGCAAGAAATCAATTTAAGACTATTTTCAAGCCTGGATTTACCTCAAAAAAGAGAGGATGGGGGCTCGGATTATCTCTTTCTAAAAGAATTATTGAAAATTATCATCGTGGAAAAATATTTGTTGTTAGTTCAGAATTGGGTAGTGGTGCGGTTTTCAGGATTATTTTACCATTAAATTGAACCATTTGATTTTCAAATAGCTGTTTTTTTTTTGATACCACCAAAGAACTACCTATTTTTGCACCCCCGTTTTCAATGAAATATCATCATTAAAACTGTAATTCAGTTTACTAATTGGTTGAAATTGCCAAAAAAAGATGTCGGTATTTATGAAAACGTATGATTAATTTTTATACTTTTGCAAAGTTTTATTAGAATATTTTGAATTATCTAGCAAAATATACGATTCCTTTTAAAGGATTGAATGATGGTAAACATGAATATGATTTTACCATTAATCAGGAATTCTTTGAGCATTTTCAAAACGAAGATGCATATCAAGCCGATGCCTCAGTGAAAGTAACACTGGAAAAGAAGAGCTTGGTTATGACATTGACTATTGAATTGGATGGTAAAATGAATGTGGCCTGTGATCGTTGTCTCGAGCAATTTGACATGAAAGTAAGCGGAGAAAGCTCAGTTTACGTGAAATTTGGAGAGGAAAATGAGGAATTGGCTGAAAATGTGATTGTGATTTCAGAATCGGTAAACGAACTCGAAACAGCATATTACATCTATGAGTTGTTTTCACTGAGCTTACCTTTAAGCTTTGTTCATCCTGAAGATGAAGACGGAGATAGCACTTGTAATGAAGAAATGATTCAAAAATTGAATGACCATACAGTGAAAGATGTACAAGACATTGATCCTAGATGGAATGATTTAAGAAAATTGATTGATAATAACTAGTTAAATAGGTTGAGAAAATGGCACATCCAAAACACAGAACGTCGAAGCAGAGAAGAAATAAGAGACGAACTCATATTAAAGCAACACCAGCTACTTTAGCATCTTGCTCAAATTGTGGAGCAACTGTTAAATATCACACTGTTTGCCCTGAGTGCGGTTATTACAGAGGCAAATTGGCTATCGAAAAACAAGTTGCAGCATAATCTAGGTTAGATTATTTAGGTTAAACGCAATATGTGAATTTGCTCCTCAGGTCTTACTTGGGAGCAATTTTGCTTATTATGCAGTTTTATTTGCAAATTCTGAAGCATCTAATTATTTCGATCAACTTGTTGATTGAGGTATCATTATGTATTCATATAATTTGTTTAAAATTAATTACTGTATAAAATGGAACGTTGAACTCTATCTGATAAACAGTAAGTAAGCTAGAAGAATGTCGAAAATTAATGCAGTAATAACTGGTGTTGGAGCTTATGTTCCAGACTATGTTCTTACCAATGAGGAATTGAGCACCATGGTTGATACAACCGATGAGTGGATCATGACTCGTATTGGTATTAAGGAAAGAAGAATTCTAAAAGGCGAAGGGAAAGGATCTTCAGATTTGGGAGCAAAAGCAGTTGAAGAGCTTTTGAGAAAAACCAATACTTCTCCTGAGGAGGTTGATTTGTTGATTTGTGCAACAGTAACTCCTGACATGCAATTTCCTGCTACAGCTAATATTATTAGCGATAAAGTGGGAATTAATGACGCATTTAGTTTCGATTTAAATGCAGGATGTTCAGGATTCTTATTCGCATTGGCAACTGGTTCAAAGTACATTCAGTCAGGAATGTATAAGAAAGTTGTAATTGTTGGAGCCGAGAAAATGTCATCAATTGTTGATTACACAGATCGTCAGACTTGTCCAATATTTGGTGATGGTGCTGCAGCAGTAATGTTGGAGCCGACTACCGAAAATATTGGTATAATCGATGAAATGTTGCATACTCAAGGTTTTGGAAGAAAACATTTGCATCAAAAAGCAGGTGGGTCTTGCAAGCCTGCGAGTCATGAAACAATTGATGCTGGTGAGCATTTCGTCTACCAAGAAGGACAGCATGTATTTAAACATGCAGTTTCTAATATGGCAGATGTTTCTGTTGAAATGATGGAAAAGCACAACATGACAGCAGATGATTTGGCATGGTTGGTTCCACATCAGGCTAACAATCGTATTATTGAAGCTACTGCAAAAAGAATGGGCTTAGCAAAAGAGAAGGTAATGATCAATATTGAAAGATATGGAAATACTACTTCTGCTACAATTCCATTGTGCTTATGGGAGTGGGAAGACCAATTGTATAAAGGAGATAACCTTATTCTTTCAGGATTTGGTGCTGGCTTTACTTGGGGTTCTATCCTATTGAAGTGGGGTTACGATCCAAAATAAAACAATAACTAAGTAAGTATATAATTAGGCCTCCAATTTGGAGGCCTTTTTTTTGTTGGAATCGTCGGAAATGAGAGGTTTTTCTCGTTCAATTTTTTATATTTGTAAAGCCTGCAAAACAGTATTGCAAGTTCTTTTCTTTTATGGAAATACTATTTTTAATAAAAATGAGTTGATTTAGTACTACTGATGAAATAGATCTGAGGTGAAACTTAATAAATTAAAGAACTTTTTGTGATTTATTTTTAAAATTCCATTTTCCTTGAGGTTTTGTTAGTTGTAATAAAGGATTTTAAATATCAACTAATGTTTAATATGTTTAGTAATAAAAATACAATGAGCAAAAACAACGAAGTACAGCCAACTGCGGTTAATCTTATCTGCGATGGAACATCAATAAAAGGTGAAATTCAAGCATCCAGAGATATTCGAATTGATGGATTACTTAACGGTAAAATGGTAGTGAATGGAAAAGTTGTTGTAGGAAATACTGGTAAAATCGAAGGTGATGTTCAGTGCAAAACAATTGATGTTTCTGGAAGAATAGACGGTAATATTATTGCTTCAGAAATGGTTAATTTGAAAAGTACTGCAGTTATTCTTGGAAATATCACTACAGATAAAATTACGATTGAGCCAGGAGCCAAATTTACGGGTTCATGTAAAATGAGCGATGTAGCTCCTAAAAAAGATGAAAAAAAGTAAAAGGGATCTCAACGATTCTTTCGAAAAGCGAAAAAAGCAAACGACCAGTCTTGCAAAATATTCTGGTCTGGCATTTCAAATGATTGCAATTATTCTGCTTGTGCTGTATGGTGGAATGAAGTTGGATAAATACTTGGAAAATGAATTTCCATTATTCACTATAATTGGAGCTTTCGGAGGTGTTGTTTTATCCTTATATTTTGCATTAAAAGATTTATTTAGAGATAATTAGGCGCGTTTAGATTCTGCTATGGAAAAATCAATTAGAAAGTACATTCAAAACCTTGGAATTATTTCTTTAATATTATTGGTCATCTCTGTTCCTTTGTATTTGACTCTGTTAAAGCCATGGTTTAACTATGTTTTTCCTTTTGTTATTTTATACTTTTTCCTACTTAGTTCCTTTCAGCACTATAAACTGATTAAAACAGCTAAGGATAATCCTCGGGTTTTCAATACAAATTACATGGCTTGGTTTGGACTCAAATTATTTTTGCACCTCAGTTTTGTAATTATTTATGTTTTGGTAAATCGTTCACAGGCATTGAGTTTTGTGCTGTTTTTCGGGTTTTGCTATGTGGTATATACAGCTTATGATGTCGTGTCTTTATCTAATACTTTAAGGTCTGGAAATGTTAAATGATTTTAAAAAGTAACATGCAATCCTTTTTTTATTAAATTTGGATGTCAAAATTGAAAATGTCAAATTTTTAGTTGGCAAAAGTAAGTAATAAACGAATGAGAAATTATTCTTAAAAATACAGTTACTTCAAATAGTTTTTGGATTAGCATTTTAACCAAACAGATGCAATAAATCTCAAATAAGTGTTTTTTTAAAAAAAAAACCAGATTATGAGGTATCTGTTACAAAGTAAGTTGTTTACGTATGAAAAACATTCATCGATTTCTGTTGATTTTCTTTTTAGCATTAAGTGTTACTGCGGTTTTTGCTTCTGGTGATGAGCATGCTGAAAATGCTTCTCAAGAAACTCACCAAAAAGAAAAGTTTGAACCAGGAAGTTTTATAATGGATCATATTGCTGATTCTTACGATTGGCATGTTTTTACTGTTGGTGATTTTCATGCCACAGTACCTTTACCAGTGATTGTTCATTCTCAGAACTCTGGATTTCATATTTTCATGTCCAGTAATTTTCATCACGGACATTCAGCCTACAATGGTTTTTCGATCGCGAAGGAAGGTGAATACAGAGGAAAAGTGGTGGAAATGGTCAATGGACATGAAGTTCGTCCATTTGATATTTCGATGACTAAGAATGTTGTAGCGATGCTAATAAGTATGGCGATTCTGCTTTGGGTATTTATTTCTGTAGCGAAAGCATATACAACACGAAAAGGTAAAGCACCTAAAGGAATGCAATCAGTGATTGAGCCAATAATAATTTTCATACGCGATGAGGTTGCAAAACCTGCGATCGGAGAAAAGAAATATGAAAAATACATGCCATATTTGCTAACCATTTTCTTTTTTATCTGGTTGAATAATCTAATGGGCATGGTTCCATTTTTACCTGGGGGCGCAAATGTGACAGGAAATATTACCATAACGATGGTATTGGCACTTTTCACCTTTGTAATCACCACAATTAATGGAAACAAAGCATACTGGAAAGATATTTTCAACACACCAGGAGTACCCTGGTGGTTGAAATTTCCGATACCATTGATGCCTTTGGTAGAGGTAATGGGAGTATTTACAAAACCATTTGTTTTAATGGTTCGACTCTTTGCCAACATTACTGCAGGTCATATGATTGTTTTGGCATTTGTGAGTCTTATTTTTATATTTGGACAAATCAGCCCGGGCTTAGGATATGGAACATCAGTTGTTTCTGTACTTTTTATTGTATTTATGGATATGCTTGAGCTTTTGGTGGCATTGATTCAGGCTTACGTGTTTACGCTTCTTTCAGCGCTTTACTTCGGTATGGCAACAGAAGAGCATCACTAAGAATTTTCTACTCCCGGTTGGGAGCTTTAATAGTTTTTAATCAATTAATAAAAACGCTATGATTACATTATCAATTCTTCTTCAGGCTGCAGCCAGTTTGGGCATTGCCAAAATGGGTGCTGCTTTTGGAGCAGGTTTAGCTGCTATTGGTGCGGGTATCGGTATCGGTAAAATTGGGGGTAGTGCTCTTGAGAGTATCGCTCGTCAACCAGAAGCTTCTGGAGATATTCGTTCAAACATGATTGTTGCTGCTGCGCTTATTGAGGGTGCTGCTTTCTTTGCAATTATCATTTGTTTGTTGGCTATCGTATTGTAATAGAATAATCCACAATTTGCCAGAAGAGGTTGTCTGCGGCAAATTGTGGTATCTATTTGGATGTTAACATCACTTTAAGTGACTTAAAATAGAATATCATGGGCTTGGTAACACCTGAATTAGGAACCTTTATATGGATGCTTTTAGCATTTGGCATTGTTTTGCTAATCCTGGCAAAGTATGCTTGGAAACCGATTCTAAACGCCTTAAAGGAAAGGGAACAATCCATTGAGGATGCACTTAGTTCCGCAGAGCGTGCAAAAGAAGAAATGGTCGATTTACAGGCCGATAATGAAAGAATTCTTCAGGAAGCAAGAAAAGAGCGTGAGGCAATGCTTAAGGAGGCAAAAGAGATGGGTAGTAAGTTGGTTAGTGAAGCCAAACAAAAAGCAAGTCTGGAAGCTGATAAAGTAGTAGAATCGGCTCGCATCAGCATTGAGAGTGAAAAATCTGCTGCTTTGAATGAAATTAAGGTTCAGGTTGCAATTCTTTCTGTGCAAATTGCAGAGAAAATTCTTCGACAGCAATTTGCTGATGACCAGCAACAAAAAGATTACTTCAAAAAGTTAATGGACGAAGTGAAGCTGAATTAGTTAATGAGTGAATGGGTACACGAGGTTTTATTTGATCTCTTTCTCTTATCTCACATCTAATAATCTAATAGAACATGAACGAAAGTAAAATCTCGGTTCGTTATGCGAAGGCTCTTTTCGAATTAGGAAAAGAGGAGAACTTAATAGAATCCGTAATTAAAGATATTCAACTAGTTGATGAGGTTTGTAAGACGATTCCAGAATTTTGGCTTATGGTTGAAAGTCCGGTTGTTCAAACATCTCAGAAACGAACTTCGGTTAAACTGATATTTGGTGAGAAAATCAATACAATCAGTCTTAACTTTTTAGATTTGGTAGTGAAGAATCGTCGGGAAATTTACCTGAAGGATATCTCAAGAAATTTTTTGGCATTGTGTCGAAAAGATAGAGGGATTTTATCTGCAAAATTGACTTCCGCATCTCCAATCGAGAAGGATAGCAATGAGAAATTGATTGAGTTACTTTCAAAATCTTTCAATTCGAAAATTGAATTGGAGGAAGTTGTTGATAAGGATATTATTGGTGGATTTGTGCTTCGAATTGAAGATCAACAACTGGATGCCAGTGTTAGTAATCAGTTGAATAAAATTAAGCGTGAATTGCTTTCAAATCATATTAAATAGAATCTCAAATCGGATTAAACTCTGACTAAATAAAAATTAAATATGGCTAGTATTAAACCTGCAGAAGTTTCGGAAATCCTAAAGCAGCAATTAAAAGGATTAAAGACCGAGGCAGAACTGGAAGAAGTCGGAACCGTATTGCAAGTTGGGGATGGTATCGCCCGCATATACGGTTTATCGCACGTTGAATCTAACGAGTTGATCGAATTCCAAAATGGCGTTTTAGGTATTGTATTGAACCTCGAAGAGGATAATGTCGGAGCTGTACTTTTGGGCGAATCTCAAGGTATCAAGGAAGGTGATGTTGTAACACGTACCAAACGAATTGCTTCCATCAATGTTGGTGAGGGAATGTTAGGACGTGTAATCAATACCATTGGTGAACCTCTTGATGGAAAAGGTGAAATAAAAGGTGTGACATACGAAATGCCATTGGAACGTAAAGCTCCTGGGGTACTTTATCGTCAGCCGGTAACTGAGCCTTTACAAACGGGATTAAAGTCGATTGATGCGATGATTCCTATTGGACGTGGACAGCGTGAGTTAATCATTGGTGACCGTCAGACAGGTAAAACAGCAATTGCAATTGATACGATTATCAATCAAAAAGAATTTTACGACAAAGGAGAGCCGGTTTATTGTATTTATGTTGCAATAGGTCAGAAAGGTTCAACTGTAGCGAATATAGCCAGAACACTGGAAGAGCATGGAGCAATGGCCTATACGGTTATTGTTATGGCAACAGCTGCCGACCCTGCAGCATTGCAGTTTTATGCACCTTTCGCAGGAGCTTGTATTGGTGAGTTCTTCCGCGATACAGGTCGTCCTGCATTGATTATTTATGATGATTTATCGAAACAAGCGGTATCATACCGTGAGGTTTCTTTACTACTTCGTCGTCCACCAGGACGTGAAGCATATCCAGGTGATGTATTTTACTTGCACTCAAGATTATTAGAGCGTGCAGCTAAAATTATTAATTCAGATAAGATTGCTCGTCAAATGAATGATTTACCTGAAAGTTTAAAGAATGCCAGAGATGAGAACGGTGAATCAATTATTAGAGGTGGTGGTTCTTTGACTGCACTTCCAATTATTGAAACTCAGGCTGGTGACGTATCGGCTTACATTCCAACCAATGTAATTTCGATTACCGATGGTCAGATATTCTTGGAATCGGATCTTTTCAACGCTGGTATTCGTCCTGCAATTAACGTAGGTATCTCGGTATCTCGTGTTGGGGGAAATGCTCAGATTAAATCCATGAAGAAAGTAGCAGGTACTTTGAAACTCGATCAGGCTCAGTATCGTGAACTGGAGGCATTTTCCAAGTTCGGTTCGGATATGGATGCTGCAACTCGTTCTATTTTAGATAAGGGTTCGAAGAATGTGGAAATTTTAAAGCAAGGACAATATGCACCTTATACGGTTGACAAGCAGATTGCTATTTTGTACTGCGGATCGCAAGGATTATTGCGTAATGTTCCCGTTAATAAAGTGAAAGAATTTGAAATTGATTTTCTTGATTTCATGGCAATGAAACACAAAGATGTTTTAGCTGAGCTGGGATCAGGATTATACACTAAAGAAGCACAGGATATTATGAAATCTGTTGTTACTGAGGTGTCTGCGAAATATAAGTAAGCTGTTAGTTATGAGCTGTTAGAATCTAAGTAAATTAGTAACAGCTCATAATTAAAGCCTAGTATGAACGACAGATGATTTAGATAGGAGGAGAATAAAATATTCTCAGATCTCATTTCTAAAATCTAAAATCTACTTAAAATAAATGGCTAATTTAAAAGAAATTCGTACACGTATTTCATCGGTTCAGAAAACCAAGCAGGTTACTGCTGCAATGAAAATGGTTTCTGCGGCTAAATTAAAAAAGGCTCAGGATGCTATCGTGCAAATTCGTCCATTCGCTGATAAACTTCAAGAGATATTATCAAACTTAACTGGTAGTTTGGCTAATTCTGATGATAATTTATACGGTGTGGAGAGAAGGCCTGAAAAGGTTTTGTTGGTTGCGATAACTTCTAACAAGGGCTTGTGTGGTGGATTTAATGCAAATGTAATTAAGCAGGTTACTATCTTGGCAGGAACTACCTATCAAGAACAAAACCAGCGAGGTTCATTGTACATATTGGCAATTGGAAAACAAGGATTTGAAATTCTTAAGAAGACTTACAATGTTGTTGGAGAATACAATCATGTGTACGATAATTTAAACTTTGAAAATGTTTCAGCTATTTCTTCATTGGTAATGGAGGAGTTTGTTAATGGAAAATACGATAGAGTAGAATTAGTTTACAATCAGTTTAAAAATGCAGGAGTTCAAATTTTAACGATCGAACAATTCTTGCCAGTTGTTCAGACTGAAGAGGAGGTGAGCAGTCAAACGGAGTATATTTTTGAACCAAATCAGGAAGAAATTCTGGGAGAGTTGATTCCCAAATCATTGAAAACGCAATTTTTTAAGGCAATGTTGGATTCTTTTGCATCGGAACACGGAGCGAGAATGACTGCAATGCATAAGGCTACTGATAATGCTTCTGATTTAATTCAGGATCTTAATTTGACCTATAATAAAGCTCGTCAGGCAGCAATTACCAACGAAATTTTGGAAATTGTATCCGGAGCAAATGCTTTGGCCAATTAAAAGCATTTTAAAGACCATATTTAAACAATTTATAATTGCTGCAAGCTCACCTTAGGGTGGGCTTTTTTTATGCTTTAATCTCTTTAATTGTGATTTATGTCGATAAATAAAAAATATTGCATATATTAGCATGTTCAAACATATGCACAAGATGGAATTAAAAATAGATCATAACAGTCCACTACCTCTACATGCACAAGTGGAAATACTTTTACGGAAAATGATTGAACTTCCTGAATATAAAAATGGTGGCTTTTTACCTAAAGAGGTGGATTTGGCAAAACGCCTGGGAATATCAAGAAATACATTACGTCAAGCAACAAATAAATTGGAATATGAGGGCTTGCTGATTAGAAAAAAGGGAATTGGGACTAAGGTTGCTGAGAAAGGAATCACAACAAATTTGGATAACTGGCAAAGTTTCACCCAAGAAATGACTGATAAAGGAGTTGATTTTATAAACTTCTTAAGTGAGGCTAAATGGGTGAAAGCCAACGAAAAGATTGCATCTTTTTTTAATATTCAAGTTGGAGAAAAAATCCTTTGTTTGTCGAGGTTGAGAGGTTTTCCGGATGGTCCTTTTGTTTATTTTGAGAGTTATTTTCATCCAAGAATTGGTCTTACTGGTAATGAGGATTTTAAGAAACCTTTGTATAGTATTTTGGAAAATGACTACAATGTTGTGCCATCCATTTCCAAAGAAGAGATTAAGGCAAGGCTTGCTTCAAAGATTACTGCCGATCGTTTACAAATTAAGCAAGGAGACCCAGTATTGGTTAGGGAACGTTTTGTTTCGGATCCAGGCGATCGACCATTGGAATATAACATTGGCTTTTACATCGCTGAAAAATTCACCTACTCAATAACTATTACAAGATAATTCGATTAGTCCATGAAAAAGCAAATATCCATTGGTGTTGATGTTGGAGGAAGTCACATTAGTTGTGCGGCTTATGATCTGACAAATAAAAAGCTGATTACGGAAAGTATTTCACATACGACACTAAACAATCAGGGGAGTAAAGAGGAAATTGTTACTGCTTTTGGAAGGCTTTTACGTTTGTGTATTGCTAAAATCGAATCTATGAATTTGGTTGGAATTGGTATTGCTATGCCTGGTCCTTTTGATTACGTAACTGGAATTGGATTATTTACAGGAGCGAATGCCAAATTTCAAAGCATAAACCAAGTGAATTTGAGAGCTGAAATTCAAGAAAATCTTGGATTAAAGAATATTCCAATTCGGTTTATTAATGATGCTACCGCTTTTGCGATTGGAGAATATTTTCTAGGTAAGCTAAAAGGTGGGAAACAAACACTAGGCATCACTCTAGGAACAGGTTTAGGTTCTGCTTTTCTCTCGGATGGAATTCCGGTCATTGTAGAGGATACAGTGCCGGAAAACGGCTGTATTTGGCATCTACCTTTCGAAAGTGGCATTGCTGATGATTATTTTTCCACCCGTGGATTGATCAATCGATTTTTTGAGCGTTCCGGTATAAAAGTGAATGGAGTAAAGGAGATTGCAGATCTGGCAAAGGAGAATATTGAAGCGGAGGAATTATTTCATGATTTCGGTAAAAAACTAGCACTCTTTATGGTCACCTGGGTTAATAAATTTAAAGTGGAAGCCATCGTTTTTGGAGGGAATATTTCAAAAGCATCTTATTTGTTTAATGATGCTATGAATGAGCAATTTAAAGAAACGGGTTTACGCGTGAGAATTGAATATTCTGACTTACAGGAATCAGCCGCATTTGTTGGAGGAGCTCAGTTGTTGAGTGAAGAATTTTGGAAATCCGTTAAGGAGCAGTTAAAATACATGTAGAATATAAAAATTCGATGGATATGAAATCGCAGAAATCAAAAATAGTACTACCCGTTTTATTGTCGTTTTTTGTTATCAGTTTTGTTGATTTGGTTGGTACCGGCGTTGATGAATTGAAACAAAATTCCAACACCCCGGAATATCTATTGCAGTTAATTCCCTTTGTAGCGTTCATTTGGTTCTTTTTACTTTCCGTACCAGCAGGAATCTGGCAGGCTAAAATTGGCAAAAAAAGAGTTTTAAATGTAGCTATATTAATTACTGCGGTAGGTCTTTTCGTTCCGGCTCTTGGAAATAATTTACCCGTAATATTAGTGGCTTTTTCATTATTAGGGATTGGAAATACCATTATGCAAGTTGCAGCCAATCCATTGTTGGTGGATGTTGTTTCAGATAAAAAAGCATCTAGTTTTTTAAGTCTGTCGCAGTT
>JAQBBZ010000287.1:0-2913 GCA_032125735.1 Labilibaculum sp. | reverse complement strand
GGATTAGATGGTGATTGGATTAATTTCTTCCTTAAAACAGCACCAGTTCATAAGCCAGGAACAGTATTCATGTACAACAATACTGCAACTTTTATGCTGTCTGCCATCGTTCAACAGGTTACTGGCCAAACGGTTTTTGATTATCTGCAAACTAGGATATTCAGACCATTATCAATCCGTGGAATCGATTGGGATCTTAGCCCGCAGGGGATAAATCTGGGCATGATAGGGTTACGACTTCACACAGAGGATATGGCAAAATTCGGACAATTATTACTATTGAATGGCGTTTGGAATGGAAAACAACTGATTTCGAAAGAATGGATAAAAGAAGCTACTTCTTTTAAAATTCAAACTGCTGGTCCGGGGACATTTCTACAACCTAATCCAAAATATAAAAATACATCCCTGCCAAGTGCTTCTAATTCTTCATTGGTTTCATCACCAGATAATACGGCAACAGAATTCCTGTTTCGACGAATGATATGATCATATTTTTTGAAATAGGCTTCAAAATATCTGGCCGAATTATTACTTCCGGTAGCAATAATTGCATCAAATTTATTTTCACCACTCAATCTTTCTGATTGAAAGGAGATTAGTTGTTCGAATTCAGAATTGATTTCAATCAGTAATTTTGAAACAAAATTGAGTAGTTGGTTATCTTTTGAAGATAATTTCCCAATAAAAGAATGCCCCGTGATTAATACTGATAGCATGTCGTGAAAGCCAACCATCGGAATATTTCCAGCCATTATTATTGCAACTTTTAGTTGCGTATTCTGATCGGAAATAGAGTAGCGATTAACCCATTCGTACAAGTTTTGTTCATGCAGGAAATTACAAATACCATTTATGGATTCATGAACATGGAGTGGCGTGAACCACAAATTTTCATTTGATACTCTAGTAAGCAAAGCTTCAAAATCAACATAGTAGGCTGAATTTAGTCTGTGATCATTAGGTTTTGCATCTTCTGATGAAAACTGGGATAGAAAATTACCTAGCTCAACAAATGCACTTATTCTTTCACTTTTGTTCATGGCATAATTCAAAAAAATCTCCAACTAACTTTACTGAAAAGTTATATCTGGAGAATTTCATTTATTTTATTATTCCGCAAAGATAAAAATTGTTAGCAAAGTATCTTAACTATTTAAAATCTTATACATAGTTTGATAGAAAACTTAATGCAAATCCTGTGCCCACGAGAATAATAATTACAAATAGTAAAAAGGAAATTACTGCAAGTACAAGCCCAATAAATGCACAAATTTTACCAGTATTCACATTATTCAAAGAAGTTGTAGTATACAAATTGGGTGTTTCCTGATACAATTTAGTGGCTTGCTTTGCTAAAATTAAAGCAATGATCGCCATTGCCAAACTAATAATTCCAGCAAAGCAGAATAGAAAAATTGAGAGAATGCCTAAAACTAAAATGGTTGATGAGTTTGGGAGCACTTGCAATTTACTGTCGTAAGTTTGGTTTGAATTTTCCATTATTGATTTTATAATAGTGAACTAATTTTATAAATGTATGAGGCAAGTATTAAAAGTACTGATAGAAAGAAAAGGTACTTAAGAACGATTACTGCCCATGAAAACTGGAATTTTAAATGGAAAAGTAATAGAGTGAACATGCTTATCATTGGAAGAAGGGCAGGGTAAAGTTCTATTGATTCCCAAATATGTCCTTTTAGAAGTGCAATTAAGGAGCTTTGCAGTCCACATCCGGGACATGCAATTCCGAAATGTTCATGAAAAGAACAAGTAGCTAAATGATTTTCAAGCCAATTGATTAAATTTTGCCACATACTGATTGAATATCTTTTTCTAATTTATGAAAACAATGGCGCAAAAAAAAGCCGATGCAAAAACATCGGCTCCTTTAGTAGATTTATAATATTACAGATCTCTTCTTTGATATAGAGCATCCTCCATATCCATTTCGTCGAACTGCATGTATTTGTATACTTCCTCTTCGTTAGCTTGAATCTTCTCTTTGTAGATTTCCATATACTCAGCAGGAGTAGGTAGTTTACCCAAAACAGCCACTATAGCACCAAGCTCTGCAGATCCCAAGTAAACTTGAGCACCTGTTCCCATACGGTTGTTGAAGTTACGCGTAGAAGTTGAATAAACATTTGCGTTATCGGGAACACGAAGTTGGTTACCCATACACAATGAACATCCAGGAGTTTCAATGCGAACACCCAGCTGAGAGAAAGTCGCGAAAGTCGCCTCTTCTTTCAAAACAGCCTGATCCATGCGAGTTGGAGGTGCAATATATGTTCTTACTTTATCTGATGGTGAATGACCTTTCCAAACTTTTTCGCAAGCACGGAAATGACCAATGTTAGTCATGCAAGAACCAATAAACACATCCTGAATTTCAGCACCCTGAACTTCTGATAGTAATCTCACATCATCAGGATCGTTAGGGCAACAAAGGATAGGCTCGTGAATCTCGGAAAGATCGATCTCAATTACCTCTGCATATTCTGCATTCTCATCTCTAGCGATCAATACTGGATTAGCCAACCACTCGTTACAAGCATCAATACGATTCTGAATAGTTGTTGCATCATCGTATCCCATCTTGATCATCGACTCCATTAAAGCCACATTCGACTTCACAAATTCGATAACACGCACTTCGGATAACTTAATACATCCAGCTGCAGCAGATCGCTCAGCAGTCGCATCAGTTAATTCAAAAGCTTGTTCTACAGTAATATCTTCAAGACCTTCCATCTCGATAATTTTACCATTGAATATGTTGATTTTATTCTTTTTAGGAACAGTTAATTGTCCGTTTTGAATTGCAAAATAAGGAATTGCATTTACAACATCACGCAAAGTGATACCTTCGTTCAATTTACCCTTAAATTTAATTAAGATTGATTCAGG
>JAQBBZ010000286.1:0-4692 GCA_032125735.1 Labilibaculum sp. | reverse complement strand
TTACGAACTTTCTGATTACAAAAATGCTTTTGAGGCTGCTGATCTGGTTGTTTATTTGGTTGCACACAGTGAATTTTATTCGCTGCCCAAAACAAGGAACAAGGTGATTTTGGATTTTTGCGGAGTAAGCAATCATCAAATCGAAGAATGGGAAGAAGTACCTGTAGAAGTAGCTGTAAAGGCTTCTATTAATAAGTTATCAGTTAACGGTAATTAATTTTCAGTTACTATTTATTAATGACTAGTCATCAATAACAATTGTTCAGCTCTTGAACAACCACATTGTATGGAGCGAAACTGTAAAAATATTCACTTTTAAACCAAACAAATTATGAATGGGAATGGAAAGTACCGGGTGTTATTGGTTTTTGGAACCCGACCCGAGGCCATAAAAATGGCTCCTTTAGTAAAAGAATTTCAGAAGTATCCCGATGATTTTCATACGATTGTTTGCGTAACCGGGCAGCATCGCGAAATGCTCGATCAGGTTCTTGATTTATTTGATATTCAACCAGATTATGATCTTGAAATCATGAAATCGGGTCAGGATTTGTATGACATTACCAGTAGAGTTCTTATGGGGATGCGTGATGTTCTGAAAGAAGCCAAGCCTGATTTGGTATTGGTTCATGGAGATACATCCACATCATCAACAACGGCTTTGGCTGCCTACTATCAGCAAATAGCAGTTGCACATATCGAAGCTGGTTTGCGAACCAATAACTTGTATTCACCATGGCCGGAAGAGGGCAATCGTCAAATTACCGGACGTTTGGCACAATGGCATTTTGCACCTACCATTATGGCTCAGAAAAATTTGATGGATGAAGGAATCAGCAAAAATAGAATTGTGGTTACCGGCAATACCGTTATTGATGCTTTGCAATTGACTCTTACAAAAATTCATCGTTCGACGCGGGTGGTAATGGATATCATAAACGTGTTGCAAGCCAAAGGGATTCCAACTAGTTTAGTCGCCGACTGGGTATATCGTACTCGAAAAATGGTTTTGGTAACTGGGCATCGAAGAGAGAATTTTGGAAAAGGTTTTTTGAATATCTGCGAATCAATTAAATTTTTGGCAGCGAAATATCCTGATGTTGATTTTGTGTACCCGGTTCATCTGAATCCGAATGTGCAGAAACCGGTTTACGATATTTTGGGCAAAAATCCGGTGACCGGAGAAGCAGGAGCAAAAAATGTCTTTCTGATTGATCCGATTGACTATTTGCCATTTGTTTACATGATGGATCTTTCTTATTTGATTTTAACCGATTCGGGTGGAATACAGGAAGAAGCTCCATTTTTAGGGAAACCGGTTTTGGTTATGAGAGATACAACCGAGAGGCCAGAAGCATTATCGGCAGGAACTGTAAAATTGGTTGGCACAGACTCCTATCGAATTATTGAATCGGTAGAAATGCTTTTCAATGAGGAAGCCATTTACCGTAAAATGTCACAAGCAAGCAACCCTTACGGGGATGGAAATGCTTGTATCAAAATTGTTCAGGAACTGAAAAAAGCAATTGCAGTTCGGGTAAGAATTGTTGCTTAATAATTTATAAATGTCCGATTTAAAGAGTCAAACCATTAATGGCGTATTTTGGAGTTTCCTCGAAAAATTTGGAAGTCAGTTACTACTCCTGATTTCTCAGATTATACTTGCAAGATTATTGGAGCCGGAAGATTTTGGTTTAATAGGGATGCTGGCCATATTTATTGGCGTTTCACAGGCATTTATCGATAGTGGATTCGATAATGCACTGATCCAGAAAA
Organism: Labilibaculum sp.; assembly: GCA_032125735.1. Taxonomy (GTDB): domain Bacteria; phylum Bacteroidota; class Bacteroidia; order Bacteroidales; family Marinifilaceae; genus Labilibaculum. The sequence continues at coordinate 2,916 of JAQBBZ010000286.1, read as the reverse complement.
AAGATGTTAATCAGACCGACTATTCAACGGTTTTTTATTTTAACATCGTAATCGGCTTTGTGCTCTACTTGTTGTTATTTGCAGCAGCACCGTATATTGCCGACTTTTTTCATCAGCCGTTGCTGGTAAATTTAACACGGGTTGTTTGTATTATTTTGGCCGTAAATTCTTTTGGATTAATTCAATTGGTAAAGTTTAAAATTGAAATGAATTTCAGAGCCATTGCTCAGGTGGTGGTAATTGCCAATTTTTTATCGGCTTTTGTGGGAGTGGGAATGGCTTTACTCGGTTTTGGAGTTTGGGCACTTGCAGGACAAATAATGGGAATCTATTTTTTTAGAACTGTTTTGTTTTGGATGAAGAGCTCGTGGAGACCCTCATTGGTATTTTCCGTTCAATCGTTTAAGCAACTGTTTCGTTTTGGTTCCAAACTTCTATTATCAGGAATAATCAGTCAAACATTCGAGAACATTTACCTCATGATAATTGGGCGCATGTTTTCAGCAACAGCTCTGGGTTTTTATTCGCAAGCCAAAAAATTACAAGAAGTACCGGTTACTACATTAGCACAAGTGGTAGGAAATGTAACCTTCCCCGCATTTTCAAAAATTCAGGACGATAATGAAAAATTAAAACAAGGATTTCGAAAGCTAATTAAGCTTTTGGTTTTTGTTAATTTTCCTTTGATGCTTGGATTGGCCGTGGTAGCCAAACCGCTGTTGGTATTGGTTCTTGGTGCAAAATGGTTGCCATCTGTACCTTATTTTCAGTTGTTGTGTATTGCAGGAATGATCTACACTTTACATGCTTCAAATCTGAACATTTTAAAGGTGAAAGGCAGATCCGATTTATTCTTATATCTCGAAATCGCTAAAAAATCGATAGTGGTAGTGGCTATTGTTATCGGTTTAAATTGGGGAATAATGGGGCTGGTTGTAGGTCAAATTTGCACCTCTTTTATTAGCTTTTTTATCAATGCCTTTTTTACAGGCAAATTGATTTCCTATACCATTCCCAACCAACTAAAAGACATCAGTCAAACTTTTTATATCAGTTTAGGAATGGTTGCCTTTATGACTATTGGCTGGGTTTTCGATAATCAAATTCTTTCTCTCTCTTTCCAGATACTAATAGGTATCGGATCTTATTTTCTGTTGGCAATAGCAACTAAACAAGAAGCTTTAACCGATGGATTACTGATTTTAAAAGAAGTAATACCCCTAAGAAGATGGAAAAACATAAAATATTAGTTACCCGACCTCAACTACCGCCATTAAACGAGTTTATTCCTTTATTAGAGGATATTTGGGAGAGCAGGTGGCTGACCAATAATGGCAAATATCATGAGGAATTTGAAAAACAACTTGCAATTTTTCTTGGAGTACCCTACGTATCCCTGTTTTCGAATGGAACGCTGGCTTTAATGGCTGCACTGCAATGCCTGAAAATAAAGGGAGAAGTAATCACCACGCCTTATAGTTTTGTGGCAACTACTCACGCTTTATGGTGGAATGGCATAAAGCCTGTTTTTGTTGATATTGAACCTGATTATTGCAATTTGGATCCTAAATTGATCGAGGCTGCTATTACGCCGGAAACAACTGCGATTTTACCTGTTCACGTATATGGAAATCCATGTGATGTTGAGGAGATTCAAAATTTGGCTGACCGATATGGATTACGGGTAATTTATGATGCTGCTCATGCATTTGGAGTGAAATACAAAGGGGCCAGTGTTTTGAATTATGGCGATTTATCCATCCTTAGTTTTCATGCAACAAAAGTTTTCAATACCATCGAAGGCGGAGCTATTATCTGTCATGATTTAAAGACAAAAAGGCGAATTGATTATTTGAAGAATTTTGGTATTGCTGATGAAACAACGGTTGTTGCTCCAGGTATTAATGCAAAAATGAATGAATTGCAGGCTGCTTACGGAATTCTTCAATTAAAATATTTCGATTCGGCAATTGATGGAAGGCAACATATTACTGAGAAATACCGCGAAGGTTTGAAAAATATATCGGGGGTTCGCTACCTTGAAAATCCGGTGGATGTTGATTACAATTATTCCTATTTCCCAATTTTTATTGATGAATCAGAGTTTGGTCGCTCGAGAGATGATGTTTATGAAGAGCTGAAAATGCACAACATTTACGGACGGCGATATTTTTACCCCTTAATTAGTGAATTCTCGGCCTATCGTGGATTACCATCAGCAAAAGGTTTGGATATTGCTTACGAAATATCACGACAGGTAATTTGTCTTCCCTTATATCCTGATTTGGCCGATGAAGTGGTAGAGACGATTGTGTCTATTATTGAAGGAATGCTGCGGGTTGAGAGACGAGAAATTCCCGTGAAAATGCTGAATCAAATTAAGCGAAATATAGAATAGAGCTATGAATAAGAAACGAATCTTACTGCTTGGAGGCTCTTATTTTCAGGTTCCTTCTGTTCTTGCAGCAAGGGAAATGGGATATCACGTAATTACCTGTGATTATATTCCTGAAAATCCGGGGCATCAGTATGCCGATGAGTATTACAATATTGGTACTACAGATAAGGAATTAGTGCTTGAATTGGCTGAGAGATTGAAAATTGACGGCATTGTTGCTTACGCTTCCGATCCGGCTGCTCCAACAGCAGCTTATGTGGCCGAAAAATTGAAACTACCTGGAAATCCGTATCAATCGGTGAAAATTTTGGCTGAAAAAGATCTGTATCGCGCTTTTCTTTTACAAAATGGATTTAATCTGCCAAAATCAATGGGTTTTGATACACTGGTGGATGTTTTACTGGAAATAGATGATTTTTCATTTCCGGTTATGGTAAAACCAGTCGATTCATCGGGAAGTAAAGGTGTTCGTAAGATTAATTCGGACCGTGAACTGGTAGGTGCTTATGAGTATGCGA
>JAQBBZ010000285.1:0-3507 GCA_032125735.1 Labilibaculum sp. | reverse complement strand
CCATTTGGAAAGTGCCGCATTTCGAAAAAATGCTTTACGACAACGGACAATTAATAAGTCTGTATTCCGAGGCCTATCAACTAACTAAAATTCCCGAATACAAACAGGTCATTATACAAAGTTTGGAGTTTATCGATCGGGAATTAAGTTTGCCCGAAGGGGGCTTTTATTCCTCGCTTGATGCCGATAGCGAAGGGGTTGAAGGAAAATTTTATGTGTGGGAAAAATCGGAGGTAGATCAGCTTTTGGGCGATCAATCCGAGCTGTTTTGTGAGTATTACGGCATAATCGAACTTGCCAATTGGGAGGAAGGAAACATTCTCATGATTCAGACCGATAAAAAGACATTGGCCGATAAGTATGAAATATCCGTAAAGAAACTGGACGAAGTTTTAGAGAAGGGGAGAAGAGCTCTTTTGGAGAGAAGGAAGGACAGAATCTGCCCTGATTTGGATGATAAATCGCTAACCAGTTGGAATGCGCTCATGCTAAAAGGATACGTAGATGCCTACATGGCTTTGGGTGATGAAAAGTATTTGAACAGAGCGATTAAGAATGCTGAGTTTATTCAGAAATACCTTTGGAAAGGGAAAGCGCATTTGCACCGAAATTACAAAGATGGAAATTCAAAAATCAACGGGTTTTTAGATGATTACAGCTTCACTACCGAAGCTTTTATTGCACTTTATCAGGCAAGTTTTAACGAAAAATGGCTGCTGAAAGCGAATGATTTGCTCGAGCATGTTATCCTTCATTTTTCCGATGATCAGTCGGGCATGTTTTTCTACACATCCGACGAAGATCCGGATTTAATTGCCCGCAAAATGGAATTGCTCGATAACGTAATTCCATCATCGAATTCATCCATCGCGAAAAGCTTGTTTTTAATAGGAAGCTATTTGGACAACAGTAGATATGTTGAACGCTCCGAGCAAATGCTTGCCAACGTAAAACCACGTTTGCAGAAGGCAATATCCTATCATTCCAATTGGGGGCAACTGTATTTTTGGTTGGCAAATCCGCTCATCGAAATTGTTGTTGTAGGAGAAGATGCCATAGTTCAGAAACGGAAAATTGAAGAATTGTTTTTACCCAATGTCTTGATTTCAGGGAGCATAACAGAAAGTAATTTGCCATTGCTTCAAAATCGTTATGTAAATGGACAAACAACTTTCTATCTTTGTATAAATCAAAGGTGCAAATTACCTGTTATTAAGGTAGAGGATCTGCTAAAACAACTGGAGGCAGAGAACGGTAAGCAGTGATCAGTAAGCAGTAAATAGTGAAGAGTGATTATTTTGTAAGCCTGAAGGGCTTTAAGATTTCAGCCCAGGGCAACGCCCCTGGGAATTGAATGAAAACCCCAAGGTGGGTTCAATATAAATAGCCCGGGGCAAGACCCTGGGATTGAATAACGGATATAAACCGTCGAACGAATAAATGTCGATTAAAGAATCAATGTTTTTTGCAACGAAACGGAAATAAATTTTAGAAAGAACCAATTACTAAAAATCAAAATAAGAAATGATGAAGAAAAACATGCGTACCATTTTGCTTTCGGGCTTTTTGTTGTTTGCCATAGCATGTGCAACAGTGCCCATTACTGGAAGAAGACAAATGAATCTGTTTCCTGAAACAGAAATGATTGCTACCAGTCTAACTCAATACGATACTTTTTTAAAGGAGAGCAAACTTTCCGATAACAAAGAGCAAACTGCAATGGTGAAATCCTGCGGTGCCCGAATTTCTGCAGCGGTGGAAAAATTCATGAACGATAACGGCATGAGCGACCGCATTGCAAATTTCGTTTGGGAGTTTAACTTGGTCGATGATGAAACTCCTAACGCATGGTGTATGCCAGGCGGGAAAGTGGTTTTCTATACTGGAATTTTACCTTACACACAAACCGAAACAGGTGTGGCGGTTGTAATGGGACACGAAATTGCTCATGCCATTGCCCGTCATGGTAACGAGCGAATGAGTCAGCAAAAGGGTATTCAGGCTTTAGGTACAGGACTCTCGATGGCTTTAAACGAGAAGCCGGCCGAAACACAACAAATTTGGATGACTGCATTTGGTGTTGGTGCCAATGTTGGTGTAATGCTTCCATTCTCGCGTTCTCACGAATCCGAAGCCGATAAAATGGGTTTAATATTTATGGCAATGGCAGGATACAATCCGGCAGAAGCAATTGATTTTTGGAAACGAATGGGAGAGAGCGGAGGCCAAAAACCACCGGAATTCTTATCTACTCACCCGGCCGATGAGACTCGTGTGAAAGATTTGCAAGCATATTTGCCAGAAGCAATGAAGTATTACAAGAAATAATAATTTGCAGAATATAAAATTTATGGCGTTCTCACAACAGATGAGGATGCCATTTGTTTTTATAGTAAGGAAAATGCAGGTTAAAAACCTGACAGCGTCGAAGACCTGTAAGCGTTTTGTTTATAATAGCTGTGGTTTTATTAGCTGTATTTTTTTTCCTTCAGGAGAGGGGAGTGTCTTTTTATTTTGTTTGATTTAAATGTTTTTCCTTAACCAACGAATCGGCTGGAAGGAAACTGAAAATGATCTTGTCATTTTTCTTTTTTAACCAGATAATAAATTCTTGAAAGTCTTTATCGGAAAGAACAGAAGTCGTCGTTATTTTTTTGATTCTGTTTTGTTGAATTTTAAAAACATTTCGGCTGGTTCCTCGATGAGCGGAAATGTGTATTAATTCGGATACCTCAGAGTATTTTATTTGAATTATTTTTCGGGAGAATTTATAAGTAACAGAAATAAAATTGTCAAGGAATTCAATTTTTGTTAGCCGCTTAAATATCAGGTAAGCGATTAATAATAGAGGTATTAAGAGTGCTGAGCCTATTACCAGGAGTGTAGTATTTTCTCTAAGGAAATAAACTAATGCCCCAATAAGTATTATGGGTGTCAGTATAACTGTAAGATAATCACTAAGGTAGTAATTGTTGGATGTGTAATTTTTCATCAGTTTAAATTTTAGATTTCCTCTCTCTTTCAACACTTTTCCCTTTCCCCTTGAAACTTGTTCCTTTCACCTTTCTTATTTCCCCTCAATAGTCTTTTTTCGCTCACTGATAACGGTTCACAAATCTATACTCTCACTTCCTCAACACTTCCTTGTCTTCAAAATCCGCCGAATTCCAAATCTCTTCGGGTATTGAATCATCATCTTCGGGAATAATAACTTTAGGTTTTTTTGGTCCTTGGTTGCGATAAGCCAATGCGTAAATTAGTCCAGAGAATCCTCCAAATAAATGACCTTCCCATGAAACATCTGTCAGAATTTGGAACACCCCCCAGAACAGTCCTCCATACATGAAAGCGACAATAAAAGAGATGGCAATTAAGCGATAATGATTTCGGATGATTCCACTAAAAAAAAGGAAGGAAGCAAACGCATAAACCAATCCGCTGGCTCCAATGTGGTAAGCTTCGCGAGCTCCAAACCAAACTAAAATATTTGTTGTGAGGTAACACAAA
>JAQBBZ010000284.1:0-2581 GCA_032125735.1 Labilibaculum sp. | reverse complement strand
TGGGAAAGAATTGGAAATCCGTAAAGTACTTTCCGAATCGCACTTGTATAGTTCCAATTTTGTAGTTGATAAAGAAGGGGAAAAGAATGGAGTTCCGGCTAAATTTGTGTTGATAGGTGCCGGTTGGGGACATGGTGTTGGCCTTTGTCAAATTGGAGCAGCAGTAATGGGCGCAAAAGGATACAAATACGATGAAATTTTGTTGCATTATTTCCGGGGAGCAGAATTGGAAAAAAGATATTAAGGATAGATTTGAGATATAAGATGTGAGATATTAGACAGATTATTGCTCTATATTCTCATTTCTCAAGTGTCTAGAAATAAAGAAATGTACTATAGAAATAAGATGTGAAAATCAAGATTATTGGAGATGAAAATCATCTCTTATCTTAAAGTTCATATCTCTAATCTAAAAAAAGAATGTCAAAAACAAAAAAAACTTCACCTTGGGCATGGATTCCATCACTTTATTTTGCAGAAGGAATTCCTTACGTTGTGGTGATGACCGTTGCCGTGATCATGTACAAAAAGCTCGGTATTTCGAATACAGATATTGCTTTGTATACTTCATGGTTGTATTTGCCTTGGGTGATTAAACCTTTTTGGAGTCCGATTGTGGACATCGTAAAAAGTAAACGCTGGTGGATTGTTAGTATGCAATTGTTGATTGGTGCTGGTTTGGCGGGTGTTGCTTTTACGGTTCCTACCACATTCTTTTTTCAGTCGACCTTGGCTTTTTTGTGGTTGTTGGCTTTTAGTTCGGCAACTCACGATATTGCTGCTGATGGATTTTACATGTACGGAATGGATTCCAATAAGCAGGCATACTTTATTGGAATCAGGAGTACTTTCTACCGATTAGCGATGATCACTGGACAAGGACTTTTAATTATTCTGGCAGGATATTTTGAGACGACAAAACTGTTCGGGAATACCGAAAACAACATTCCATTGGCTTGGTCGCTAACATTTTATATTTTGGCAGCCGGATTTTTGCTGTTTAGCGTTTATCACAAATTTGCACTTCCATATCCAAAAGAAGATGAAGACCGGGAAGTACAAAGCTTTTCAGGTGTATTTGCTGATTTTGCCGAGACCTTTAGAACCTTTTTTATGAAAAAGGATATTTGGAAAATAGTAGGATTGCTTTTGGTGTATCGTTTGGGCGAATCACAATTGGTGAAAATGGCATCTCCTTTTCTTCTCGATCCGAAAGAGGTAGGCGGATTAGGCTTGACCACCAGCAATGTTGGGTTGGTATACGGAACCATTGGAATCATTTTCTTAACTCTGGGAGGTTTGCTGGGAGGTTATCTGGCTTCAAAAAACGGATTGAAATACTGGTTTTGGCCAATGGTGATTGCCATTAACCTGCCAAACCTTGTGTATGTTTATCTTTCCTACGCATTGCCCGAATCTTTCTTTTTGATTTGTGCCTCGGTGGCAGTGGAACAATTTGGCTACGGTTTTGGCTTTACCGCATATATGCTTTATCAGATTTATGTATCCGAAGGAAAGCACAAAACAGCTCACTTCGCATTTTGTACTGGCTTAATGGCATTAGGAATGATGTTGCCGGGTATGGCATCAGGTTGGCTGCAGGAAATATTGGGCTATCAGCACTTCTTTATTTGGGTGATGATTTGTACCATACCAAGTTTTATAATGGTAAAATTGATTGATATAGATCCAAAATTTGGGATTAAAACAGGAAACGATGAAACGTCCACGAGTAAATAATTATTAACTCACAAACAGGGATGATTATTTGCGGGTGGTAAGTTTCATCTGGCAACTGAATGAAAATTATAAACAGATGAAAAATAGAATTGCATTTTTGGGAGATAGTTTAACCGAGGGAGGAAGTTGGGATAAATTTTTCCCTGCTTATGAAACGGCCAATTTTGGAATATCCGGAGAGCGGTCTGATGAAATCCTTTTTCGATTGGATGAGGTTCTGTTTTGGGAACCTAAAAAGATTTTTCTGATGATGGGCATTAACGATCTGGGTGAGGGGGTAAGTTATGAGAAGATTCTTAAAAATCATCAAAAATTATTTTCAATAATGAAGGAGCATAAGGACATTGAATTGATCGTTCAAAGTCTTTTGCCTACTAATGATAGTATGTTTAAGAGTGCCAATTTTAATGGAATGAAAATTTTGGAGCTTAACTATCATCTGAGAGATTTGTGTGAGAAAGAGAAGATAACTTACGTGGATTTGTATACGGCTTTTTCAACCTATACCTACCAACTGATAAAAGATTATACCAATGATGGTTTGCATCTGAATGAGGCGGGTTATAGAGTGTGGAAGAATTGTTTACAATCTGAAAATCTCATTTAAAATCCAGATAATGAAAAAATCAGAACGTTTAATGGCTTTGGATGCCTTTCGGGGATTAACCATTGCCGCCATGATTACGGTAAATACTCCCGGTAGTTGGGGGCATGTTTACGCTCCATTGCTCCATTCCGAGTGGAATGGTTGTACGCCTACCGATTTGGTATTTCCTTTCTTCCTATTTGCAGTTGGTGTTGCCATGTGGTTTGCTTTCGGAAAATTCGATCATAAATTAAG
>JAQBBZ010000283.1:0-12801 GCA_032125735.1 Labilibaculum sp. | reverse complement strand
GCAGGAGTTTTGGTTCAGGTTAAGGAACAACAATTAAATAAAAGCGGGAAGGAATTCCCACTTGAAGAACAAAACCAGTTGAAAAATAGCATTTTAGCAAAATATGAAGAAGAAGGCTCTGCATATTACAGTACATCACGTTTGTGGGACGATGGGATTATCGATCCGGCTGATACAAGAAAAGTATTGGCGATGGGAATAGCTGCTTCCGTGAATAAAGAGTTTGGTGAGCCTGATTTTGGAGTGTTTAGGATGTAATTAGACGCAGATTATTAAGATGATTTTAATTAATCGTTGTTGGTTATAAAGATAATGTCGCCCCGCTGGGGCTTAAATAATGATTGTTTATTTGCTACCATATTGTTGCCCCTCTGGGGCTAAAGGAAACATTAGAGCCGTAGGTACAATAGGTATGGTAGGTCTTTTGCCAGAGGCACAATATTATGGTAGAAATAATTAATTGAATTGGAAAAGCACCGTAGGTGCGATATTAAAACGAACAAAATAAGGTTAATATGGCGAATACATATTCTCAAATAAACATACATGCGATATTTTCGGTTAAGGGCCGAGAGAATGTTTTACTGGACAGTTTTCGGGAGGATTTATTCAAATATATCTCTGGGATTCTGAATAATAATAAGCAATATACTCTCGCTGTAAATGGCCATTTAGATCATGTTCATATCTTTTTTGAATTGAATCCAATTACAGCAGTATCTGATATTCTCAGAATTGTGAAAACGAATTCATCAAAGTGGATTAATGAAAATAAATATGTGAAAGGGAAGTTTTCATGGCAAGTGGGATATGGTGCATTTTCATATTCTAGATCACAAAGGAATAATGTTGTTCAATATATTATGACACAAGAACAACATCATAGGAAGAAATCATTTAAAGAGGAATATTTGGAATTATTGGAGAAATTTGAAATTCCATTTGAGGGAGCGTATGTGTTTGATATTATTGATTTTAAAGATTGTGTCGCCCCGCTGGGGCTTAAATGATGTTTATTTATAGACTACCATATTGTTGCCCCTCTGGGGCATAGCCGTCAAGCTAAGCGTTTATAATTTTGTAAACCAGTAAGAAAGGGGGATATAATTCAAAATTAAACTGAAGCTAAAATTAGAATAATTAATCAAGAGTAAAATCTATTTAATCAATTGAAAAACAGATAAATAAGAGATGTTTAAATTTGAATAAAACCCTGATATTTAGTATCTTAGATGAAAATCTCACAAGACAAAAAAGATACAAAAACATCAAGGCTTTGGACAAAAATAGAAAAAGGAATCATGAGATCAGTAATAGATTTAATAAAATATCGAACAAATTAAGCTCGAACTTGCTTGATTTGTTTTCGGAATTTGAAATTGAAAAAATAGCACGAGAATCCGGTTTTGTTTCGAAACAGTCCAAATTGTCAGGTTTTAAATTTTTAGATTTATTATTGTTTTCCAGATTTGATAGCGAAAAGCTTAGCCTTAATGATTTATCAGTTCAATCAGCATATAAACACAATATCAGTATTAGCAAACAAGCTATTAATGATCGATTTAGCGATAAATCTGTTTGTTTCATAAAATTAATAATTGAAAAATTCCTTAAAGAAAATATTGGTTGTGAAGATGAAATTGAATTTTTAGATCATTTTGAAAGAATTAGGATTAAGGATTCTACCTGTTTTCAATTACCTGATAGCATGAAAGATAAATATGCCGGTAGTGGAGGTGCCGCCTCAAGTGCTATGGTTAGAATACAATTTGAATATGATTACAAAACGGGTGAAGTTGTTGTTTTATCGGTAAACGGATTTAATAGGCAAGACAGAAAAGATGCATCAGAAAGTATTGATAACATTAAGAAAGATGACCTTATAATTAGAGATTTAGGTTATGTTGTGAATAATGTTTTAAAGGAGATAGAAAGAAGAGAAGCATCATTTTTGAATCGATTAAATACAATAACCCAGGTTTTTGAAAAAACTAAAGATGATGAATTTGTCCGATTAGATTTTGTGAAATTAAGAAAGAAAATGCACACTTTGGGCGTAAGTGTTTTGGACAAAACAGTTTATATCGGTGCTGTTGAGAAATATAAGGTTCGGCTTGTTATTGAAGAGATGCCCGAAGACAAAATCAATGAACGAATCTGGAAGATTAAGAAAGAAGCTAAGAAGAAAAAAAGAACATTACGAAAAGAAACCTTGGCAAGAGCAGCACTGAATCTATTTGTTACAAATGTTCAGTCGGAAATTTTACCTGTTTCAAGTGTAAGATCATTATACCGACTTCGTTGGCAAATTGAACTGATGTTTAAAGTTTGGAAAAGTGTTGGAGGAATAAGTAAAATCAAGAAAATGAAGGTTGAACGATTTGAAACATACCTGTATGCTAAGTTATTATGGTTAATGGTTAACTGGAGGATTTTATGGCAAATCCAATTACAGTTATGGAAAGAAAAACGAATTCTTGTTAGTTTTATTAAAGCTCATAAAACAATGCTTGATAGAATGGATCGATTTAGAGATATCGTCATAAATAAGAAAAATGACTTAGCTGAATTTATTAATGACATTTATCTTATTAGTCCAATAAATCATAAACTTGAAAAGAAAAAAGATAAGCTTAGTTCGATGGAAATAATAAAAATGTTTAACTAGTATAGAGTATTGAAAGTAAACGAAATAGGAATTCTACTTGACGGCTATGCCCTCTGGGGCTAAAGGAAAGATTAGAGCCGTAGGTAAAATAATATGGTAGGACTTGTGCCAGAGGCACAATATTATGGTAGAAATAATTAATTGAATTGGAAAAGCACCGTAGGTGCGAAATTATAAATAGAAAATGAAACAATTTAAAACAATCGAATTTAATATAGAAGATAAGATCGGAACGATTACATTGAATCGTCCAGAGATACACAATGCCTTTAATGAGGTGATGATTGGCGAAATCATTGATTGTTTCGAAGAAATTGAAAAGATGAATTACGATGTCATTCGTGTGGTGCTGATGAAGGGAAAGGGTAAATCTTTCTGCGCTGGCGCTGATCTGAAATGGATGAAAGGGGTTGCCAATTATTCTTATCAGGAAAATTACCTGGAGAGTTATAAGCTGTCATTGTGCTTTAATGCTGTTTATTCCTGCAAGTTTCCTACGATTGCTTTAGTGCATGGTGCGGCAATTGGAGGGGCAAATGGATTATTGGCGGCCTGCGATTTTGTTCTGGCACATAAGAATACCGTTTTCTCATTAAGCGAAGTGAAAATTGGCATTGTTCCGGCTTGTATATCGCCTTACGTGATGAAAAGGGTTGGTGAATACAAATCGAAAGAATTAATGCTGACGGGCATGAGATTCAACGGTAAAGAGGCGAAGGAAGCAGGTTTGGCTAATTGGTCGTTTGGTGAAAAGAAGCTAAATGCAAAATTAGAAGATCTGATATCTAAGTTAAAATCGAGTGGTCCCATCGCAGTTTCTACCTGCAAGCAATTGCTTTACGATGTAAAGAATGTTTGGAATCATGAAGAAGCAATGGAAAATACGGCTAAAATGATTGCTGAATTGCGACAATCAGATGAAGGTCAGGAAGGAATGAATTCATTTCTGGAGAAACGAAAACCCAATTGGACTCTTGATAATTAAAAATTAATAATGTGTAATTAATAATTATTCATTGTCAATTACTAATTGAATTAAAATGTACTACAAAAGACTACTAATAGCGAATCGTGGCGAAATTGCCCTAAGAATCATGCGAACAGCTAGAGACCTGGGCATTCATACCATTGCGCTGTATACTGAACTTGATCGGCAGGCAGAGCACGTATTGCAAGCCGATGAGGCCTATCCTTTAAAGGGAAATAATTTACAGGAAACATATCTGAATGCAAATCAGATCGTTGAGATTGCACGAAAAGCAAATGCTGACGCTATTCATCCAGGATATGGATTTTTAGCTGAAAATGCTGTTTTTTCTCAATTATGCGCCGATAATGGAATTGATTTTGTTGGTCCGGATGCAAACGCAATCGAATTGATGGGGAATAAGGTAAATGCACGGGAATTTGCTAAAACCATAGGAGTTCCGGTATTGGATGGTGTTGTTGGTGACTCGGTAAAATTGATTGAGGAAGCAGAAAAAATGCAGTTTCCACTTTTGATTAAAGCTGCTGCTGGTGGCGGTGGCAAAGGAATGCGGATTGTTCAAAAAAAAGAGGATTTAAAAGGAGCGTTGGAATCAACATCTCGCGAAGCAGCAAGCTATTTTGGCGATGGGACAGTTCTGATAGAAAGATACATACAAAATCCGCGTCATATCGAAGTTCAGATTTTAGCAGACCAGCATGGAAATGTGGTGCATTTATTTGAGCGTGAATGCTCTATTCAGAGACGATTCCAAAAGGTGATTGAGGAAGCTCCTTCGCCAACTTTAACGCCTGAATTGAGGAAGGAAATGGGCAATATGGCTGTATTTTTGGCTCAGGAAATGAATTATACCAATGCAGGAACAATTGAGTTTTTGGTAGATGAGGACTTGAATTACTACTTTCTGGAGATGAACACAAGAATTCAGGTGGAACATCCGGTAACGGAAATGATTACTGGAATTGATTTGGTGGAAAAGCAGCTGGCAATTGCTTCGGGGCGAAAGCTGAAGTTGAGACAAGAAGATATTCACATGAAGGGACATGCCATTGAAGCGAGGATTTATGCCGAAGATCCTGAAAATGAGTTTGTACCATCTCCGGGTGAAATTAGTTTTTACAAAGCACCTAAATTGTTTGATGGCCGACTGCGCCTGGATTCTGCTATAGTGGGGCCATGTACGATTCATCCTGATTACGATCCGATGATCGCAAAATTGGTCGTTTGGGACGAAAACAGAGATCTGGCTATTGAAGGATTGCATCATGCCTTACACAATTATGAGATACATGGAATTAAGAATAACATCATGTACTTGCATACTTTGCTGAATATCAGTCATTTTAAACAGAATAATATCTCAACCCATTTTTGTCAGGATCATAACGATGAACTGATGCGGAAAATGAAGGATGATAAGCTTGAAATACCAGCATTCCTTTTTCAAATCAGCTTTGCATTGTTTGAGTTGAACAGAGAGAAGGTCGATTCAATTTGGGAAGAGATTGGCTATTGGAGACAGCAGGGAACTAAACTTAGAATTGTAGATGAGGAAGTACTTGACATTGAAATAATCAGTAAAAATCCATACAATATAAAGATATCTGATTCGTTTTATGTGGTTGATAGCGTGAGTATTGATGGCTTTAAATTAATGTTGGAGTTTAATGGTGTCAGATATCAGTTTTACCAGTCGAAAAATACAGAGGGAAAGAGCTTTGTGAGTTGTCAGGGGATAGTTCGTGAGATGATTCGATGGTCAGAGATTCAATCCAATATAGGAGATGTTGGGGTTTCTGATCAGAAAGAAGGTGATGGGAGAATTTTATCACCAATGCCTGGCCGAGTTGTTAAGATTGAAGCCAAACCGGGACAAATCGTGGCTAAAGGTGATGTACTGATTATTGTGGAAGCCATGAAGATGGAAAATAGTATTCGTGCTCCTTTCGAAGGGAAAGTTGAAAGTGTATTGGTTTCTGAAGGTGATCAGGTTCAGAATAGAACAGAATTGATAAAGTTAGAACATACAACCCGCAATCTTGTTGACACATCAAGTTAGGAAGAAATGGTTTGTAATGAACAGGTTATTATTTCGCGCCAAAGTTAGGAGGGCAGTAATGGGTTGTGCAAGCTTCCCGACAAGGGCAGGAAGTAAATAATGGGTTGAGAAAGCTTCCCGCCAAGGGCAGGAAACAAATAATGGGTTGTGCAAGCTTCCCGACAAGGGCAGGGGAAAAATAGTATACAGAGATGATCTTTCCGCTTTGGGTTTCGACGGGAGCATGGCGAATGATTGGCTATTTGATACAGTACGAAAGAATTCTACGATAAATGGATATGATTGAAACATGATACTTATACTTTGAAAATATGAAACGTCCATAACAGGTAATTGTGACACACAGGGGGGATGATTATTCCAGCATGGTAAGTTACATATGGCAAATCAAAAACAAATTATAAACATATGAAAGATAAAATCAGAATTGCAAATGCCGGTGGTTTCTGGGGCGATGACCTTGGAGTACTTAGAAGACAGTTGGAAGGTGGAGATGTTGATTACATATCATCCGATTTTTTAGCTGAAGTAACGATGAGTATTCTTCGTAAACAACAGTTGAAAGATGCCTCCTTGGGATATGTTACCGATTTTGTCGATCAGATTGTGGATGTGGCTGATTTGATGAAAGAGAAAGGTGTTAGAATGATTACAAACGCCGGAGGAATTAATCCAATCGGTTGTGCTCGTAAAATTCTTTCAGAATTGAAAAAGAAGGGGATATCCATTAAAATTGCTGTGGTTGAAGGTGATAATATCATCGAACGAATAGATGAGTTTTATCCTGCTAAAGCCAATTTTAAAAACATGGATACTGGAGAGGACTTTCAGAACATTTTCGAAAACATACAAAGTGCGAATATTTATTTAGGTGTGCCGCCATTGTTAAAGGCTTTGGAAAGTGGTGCAGATTTGATATTGGCTGGTAGGGTTACTGATACCTCGGTTACCATGGCGCCAATGATCTATGAATTGGGTTGGAAACTGGATGATTGGGACAAGTTGGCAGCTGGTTTAATTGCTGGTCATATTATCGAATGTGGAGCTCAATCAACGGGTGGTAATTTCACCGATTGGCAAAAAGTGAAACGCTGGGATAACATGGGATATCCTATTGTTGAAATGAAGCAAAATGGTGAATTTACTGTCTATAAGCATGAGAATACGGGTGGTTTAATTAGTATCGATACAATTCGCGAGCAGTTGGTATACGAAATGGGCAATCCTGCTCAATACATCAGTCCTGATGTTGTCGCCGATTTTAGTCAATTAGTATTGGAAGAGCAAGGTGAAAATCGAGTATTGGTGAAAAATGCAAAAGGTCATCCATCCACTCCATATTTAAAAGTTTCGATGGCGTTTGAAGATGGTTACAAAGCAACAAGCTCTATCGTAATTAGCGGAGGTAAAGTATTAATTAAAGCACAAGAATTCGAGAAAATATTTTGGCAACGTTTAAAGCATACTTATTTAAAGAAAAATACTGAATTTGTTGGATACAATGCATGTCATCAGCATTTAGCTGAAGATATCAATCCCAATGAAATATTATTACGATTATCTGTTTACGATACTGATGTTTCAAAAATTAAAGATTTTTCGATGAGTATTGCTCCCTTGATCTTGAGCGGACCTCCTGGAGTTGCCGTAACGGGTGGTAGAGCTAGAATGCAACAGGTTATTACTTATTGGCCTACTTTAATTCCCAAAACTTGTATCTCCTCGATGGTTTACGTTTTAGATAAGGATGGAGAAATTAAAGAAACATCAGAAATACCATCAGTTTTAGGTAATGAGCAGGAATTAGTGGTAATACAATCAGCGAATTTTTATCCCGGCAAGGTGAAAAAGGAGGTAGACAGAAAAATGTGTGCTGTGCCATTCAGGGAAATTTGTCTGGCTCGTTCTGGCGATAAAGGCGATACAGTAAATATTGGGGTATTGGCTCGATCCAAAGCGGTATACGAATTTTTAAAAACGGAACTAACTTCAGAGAGAATTGCTAGTTTATTTTTTGGATTATCAAAAGGTAAAGTAACAAGATTCGAAATTGATAATTTAATGGCTCTGAACTTTTTATTGGAGGAAGCTTTAGATGGTGGTGGAACAAAATCATTGATGATTGATGCTCAGGGTAAAATGTTTGCATCTGCACTGTTAAATCAAGAGGTTGTGGTTCCAGAGGATGTTCTTGCTACTATATTATCTGGGGAATTTTAAAAATTAATCTAGAATAGGATTTGTGAAATCATTGATAGTTGCTAACTTAATATTTGTGAATGAGAAGGTATAAAGATTAAAGGTGCAGCTGTTTTTCTTCATTCCTCATTATTAATTCTTAATTAAATATATATGTTTCCATATTTGAATGATGAACATGATACGATAAGAAAGGCTGTTCGGGATTTTGCCGAACGGGATATAAAACCACTAGCACAGGAGTTAGACGAGAAAGAGGAGTTTTCCATTGAATTAACCCGAAAAATGGGCGAGATGGGGTTGTTTGGCATGACACTTCCTGAAAAGTACGGCGGACACAATACCGATTACTTGTCTTATGTTATTGCAGTAGAGGAGATTGCCAGGGTTGATGGATCGCATGCAGCAACACTTGCGGCTCATAATTCGTTGGGGATTGGACCACTGTATGAATTTGGCAGTGAAGAACAAAAATTAAAACACCTACCCGGACTTTGTTCCGGTAAAGAGTTATGGGCTTTCGGATTGACTGAACCTGAAGCTGGTTCCGATTCACGAGGATCAAAAACATTTGCTAAGGACATAGGAGATAACTGGGAGATTAACGGTTCGAAAATCTTTATTACGAATGGATCGACTCCTTTGTGCTCGGGAGTTACTGTTCAGGCGGTAACGGCAATAAAAGGGAAAGAAAAAGAATTCACCACCTTTATTGTAGAAAAAGGAACATCTGGTTGGACATCCAAAGCCATGCATGGTAAAATGATGTGGAGAGCTTCAGATACTTCTGAAATGTTCTTTGATGATTGCTGCATTCCAAAAGAAAATATTTTAGGAGTACGTGGTATGGGGTCTAAAGTAATGTTAAAAACTTTGGATTCGGGAAGATTATCCATTGCTGCGATGGGACTTGGATGCGCACAGGGAGCTTACGAATTGGCTCTTGCTTATGCAAAAGAGAGAAAACAATTTGGAAAACCATTGTCCAAATTTCAAGCTATTTCGTTTAAATTAGCTGATATGGCATTGAAAATCGAGTTAGCAAGAAATCTATTGTATAAAGCATGCTGGTTGAAAGATAAAGGGAAAGAATACGGAAAAGAGGCTGCAATGGCTAAATTGTATTGTTCCGAAATAGCCAAGGAAGTTGCCGACGAAGCTGTTCAGATTCATGGTGGATATGGTCTAATGAAAGATTATCCGGTGGAACGATTTTATCGTGATCAAAGATTATTACAGATTGGAGAAGGAACATCTGAAATTCAAAGAATGGTTATTTCAAGACACATTGGATGCTAAAATAAGTTCATTATATTTTTTTAGAAAGTTGACCATAAATTTTTAATAAACGAATATTTCAAGGCTAATAGCTATAAATAACAACAATAAACACAATCACCATGAGTAGAGACCTAATACTTGCCTTAAATCCGCGAATGCAATTTACACGAATAGCAGTTTATCGGATGAACTCTCCGGTTTTTTTGAAGAAAATTAACCATAAACCTGAAGAGATTGCTGGTTTTAAATGCTTTTGCGATCAAACGAAGTTTCGTGCCAAAATAATTCTGGAAGAGTTAAAGGCTAATGATATTAATATTGATGAAATAAAAATTATAATTGGCCGGGGAGGACTTATTAAACCTGTTAAGTCAGGGGTTTATAGGATTAATGAGGCCATGATTAAGGATCTTTCGAATTGTGAGTTCGGCAATGATGTTGTTAATTTAAGTGGATTGCTAGCCTACACAATTTCAGAGCAAATTGATGGGGCGGATGCTTATGTTGCTGATCCTGTTGTTGTTGATGAATTGGAAGACATTGCCAGAATAACTGGCCATCCGGAGTTTAAAAAGCGTTCCATTTTTCATGCTTTGGATCAGAAAACCAGTGCACGAAGATATGCTCAGAGCGTTTATAAAAAATACGAAGATTTAAATTTGATTATTGCTCATTTGGGTGGAGGAATTAGTATTGGCGCTCATCAAAAAGGGAGAGTGGTTGATTCAAATCAGGCTTATGATGGAGATGGCCCTTTTTCGCCAATTAGAAGTGGTAGTTTGCCAATGGGTGAAATGATTCAAATGTGTTTTTCGGGTAAATATACACAAGAGGAATTGTTGAAAATGCAGACTGGAGAAGGTGGACTGTATGCTTATTTTAAAACATACAGCGGATATGATGTTTGCAAAATGAGAGATGCGGGTGATTCAAAAGCCAAGGAGGTATTATCGGCAATGGCTTATCAGGTTGCTAAATCAATAGGTTCTATGTATCCTGTATTTGGAGGGGAAGCTGTTGATGCAATTATCATAACAGGCGGTATGGCCAAAGATGAAACATTTGTTCGGGAAATAAGAGCAAGGGTTGAAAAAATTGCTTCTGTTACTATATATCCTGGAGCTGAAGTGCTAAGTGCACTTAGCGATTATGGTAGAATGATTTTGCGAAATGAAACTGAAATACTAGATTACTAGAAGAATTTATTTTAATTTATAATCAATAAAAATCAGCTTAGGCTGATTTTTTTATGCTCCAGCCGAAATGTATTCTTTGTTTTAATTCAATTGATCATCGTAATTGAGTTCTAAATCAGGCAGTTGCATGCATAGCCGATAAAAATCGCTCTTCAGGTGATAAATGTCGATTTAAAACCCAAATTTCTCGTTTTTTAAACAAAACAAACCTCTTTATTGTAGTTTATAAATCTCGCCAGCCATTTATTGATAAGGCATTTACATTCATATATATTTAAAAACTATAAAGAGAGGTACTCTTTATGCCAAAAAAGTAACTACTAAATTTAATCTTATATTTTTATTATGAAAAAAACTCGCTTATTTTTTCAATTTGTAGGAATTGGAATTTTCACCATTTCTCTACTTATAGCTGGTTGTACAAAAGAAGGACCAATGGGTGCCGCCGGTGCTGATGGTTTAGATGGAACTGATGGATCTGATGGAACAGCGTCTTGTACATCTTGCCATGAGAGTGGAGTAAAAAAAGCTATCGAAGCTCAATTTTACTTCTCAGGGCACAAACGTGGTGAAATGACTGCTGATCATTCCGATTGGAGCACATCATGTGTACAGTGTCACTCTCACGAAGGTTTTCTTCAGTATGCTGATGGAGCCACACTTACTAGTGTTGCAAACATTAGAGACTTTGAATGTGGTACTTGCCATAGTATTCATGAATCCTTTGCTCCAGGTGATTATGCTCTTAGATTGAAAGATGCTGTATTAACTTCAACCTCTTCTGATGATAAATCTGGTGCAACTATGGATCTATCTAATGAAACTAATGCAAACAGTAATTTATGTGCTAACTGTCACAGAACTAGAACTCTTGAGCCGTTGAAAGAAGCAGTTGCAAAAGAAGTCGCTGATGTAACAGTTTACAAACTTTCTTCAAGAACTGGGCCACATCATGGTCCTCAGGCAAATGTTGTTTATGGCGTTGGTTTTGCCGAAATAGCAGGTGATGTTACATATCCTACAGCTGGTGCATCCATACATTTGAATAAAGCTTCATGTACAGGTTGCCACATGGCACCATTTGATGCTGCCAAAACTGAAGGAGGCCATACATACCTTCCATCTTTAAAAGAGTGTAACACTTGTCATGGTGTTGAGGAAGCTAATTTTGATCACGGTGGACTTCAGACTCTTATTGCACAACAAATGGATATGCTAAGAGATCGATTAGTTTTAATTGGTGCTATGACTAAGACAACTGGAGTTGACGGAGATGTTTATGCTGCATATACTTCAGCAGCAATTCCTATGGTTCAAGCTCAAGCATTTTACAATTGGAATGGTTTAAGAGAAGATCGTAGTATGGGTGCTCACAACCCTGCTTACGTGAAAGCTTTATTGCTTAACACAAATGCAGCTATGCTTTTAGAGCCTGTTAAGTAGACCAATTATATTGTAATAAAATATTTTAAAAAGTTGCTCATCTGAAAAGATTGAGCAACTTTTTTTATCGCCTAACTTAGGGGGATCGAATAAATAAACGCTTTCGCTAAATTTTACTTTTTGCCTTAGTCTTGGTTCTACTGGTAGTTCTTCTTGTGCTTGTTGAAATGCCGAAGACACCCAAAATACCTCTTGTTAATTCACGAACAATGGTAGTACCAATTGAACTGGTCATGATTCTTTCAAACTGAGTTTTCTCAATGGTTTTGGTTTTTGGTGTTGCCTCAGGTTTGCTTGTTTCTTCTTTATCTTCTTCCTCTTTTTTCAGCATTTGATCAATTCGCGCCATCAATATTTCGTGGGCGCTTTCGCGATCTATTTCCTTGTTGTATTTATCGGCTAATTTCGATTTCCTTACTATTGCATTTATTTCAGAAGGATTTAAAATATCCATTCGGGAATAAGGGGGTCGTATTAAGCAATGAACCAGTGGTGTTGGTCTTCCTTTCTTATCTAGAGATGATATTAATGCTTCTCCAATACCAAGTTCAGTAATTAGATTTTCTACATCGTATACATCACTTTCGGGGAAATTTTGAGACAATAGCTTAATTGCCTTTCTATCTTTAGCTGTAAATGCTCTTAAGGCATGTTGAATTTTGAAACCAAGTTGGCTTAGAATGTTTTCTGGAATATCATCGGGTGTTTGAGTAATGAAAACAACTCCTATTCCCTTCGAACGAATCAATTTTATAATTGTATCCAGTTGATCCAGAAGTTCTTTGGATGCATTTTTGAATATTAAATGTGCTTCATCAATAAAAATCATTAATTCCGGTTTATCCACATCTCCTTTTTCAGGGAATACCTCGAATACTTCTGCCAGCAGTGCCAGCATAAAAGCCGAGAACAAGGCTGGTTTTGATTGAACATCCGTTAAACGGATAATATTTACCATACCCAATCC
>JAQBBZ010000282.1:0-4995 GCA_032125735.1 Labilibaculum sp. | reverse complement strand
GTTTTAATGTCGTTAAATGTACCGCTAAATAATTGCCTAAGTTCTGGATGGTAATTCCACATCCAAATGTGACATTGATTCTGTAGTTGGTCGTGGGTTAGTTTTGGTTCTGTCATTCTTAATCCTCCTGCTTTAAAAGTTCGTCGGCCAACTTGTAAGCATCCGATACTATTCGTTCAAAATTATAAGTTTGCGCTTCACTGATTAAATTTGTCGCTGATATAATCGCACACATTGCATCTTTTGCAATTAGTAATCGTTTTGACATTTTTTTTCCCATACTTCCTATTTTTTAATTCAATTCAAAGATAAAACAAATTAATTAATCTACCAAACTATTGTGCAAATCAAATCTTTCTAAAATCGATTTAGCAGGGATGCCACTATCTATCATTTCTCCAATAATGGCGTAAAGATTAGATATTGCAATCTTCTCAATTCCTATGCAAGTATCACATAACTTAACCCCATTTAAAATAGATGTTGAATTTTCAGTTTCGCAGTTTTGACAACACCCCCCATTTAATTTCTCAACTTTAAAATTCTCAATAGACTCGTCTCCAAACCTACCCCACTTTAGATTATAAGCATGAACATTAGATTTATTTCCATCAATAAATCTGGCTATTAAAGATGCTGGTCTTTTGCCATGAAATGCTGTTATAACTAAATCGTGTACATTTTTAGTTATTTGTTTTCCATTTGAATACAAGCCAACCTTTAGGTAATTTCTACTTGATAGACTTTGTTTTATTATTCTTCCAGTAAATTTATTTCTGACTTTCCCGTCATCGCTTACTTGATGTACTGAATTAATCCATGTTAAATCTTTCCATTTTTCCATATCTGTGTAATAATTTATTTATTTAATACAAATTTACGTAAAAATAACAAGGTAACCTAGTAACACGCTATATTTTTATAGATTATCTAATTTGTTACCCATTTTTCAGGTATTGTTACCTGCTTAAAATCTCTGTAAAATATTGTAGCTCAGTTCAGTTGGTTAAATGTTACTTTTGTTACCCGCTTTTTCAGAAAACCTTTTAGGATTTGAAAATTAGGAACGTCAGTTTAGTGCTGTTTTTCTAATTACCCCCTCTATATAATATATATATATATTTAGGTAACAAAGGTAACAAACGCTATAACTGTCTGAAAATCAATTTCCCCAATGTTACCTTTCTGTGGGTAACATTGGGTAACAAACATACTAGAAAGGTAACGCATCATCTTGATTATGTTGTCTGTAAAGCTTATAACCCTTTTTCAATGAGTTCTTTACTCTATGCGGTTTGTATTGCATCTTGTTTTTAATGAAAATATCCTTTATCTCATACTTATTCGGTCTCAACATTGTACTCGTATTAAAAAATGTCAAAACATCACCCTGATTTAAAACAACCTCAACATCGAATTCGTTTGATTCCTCTAATTTAAAAACATCAAAGAATTTTTCTTCGAAAGGATCAACTGTTTTATACCTATCTGTGTTATCTTCCAAATAAGAAACATCCTCATCAGTGTAAATTTTCCATTCAAACCCATCTTTTAAAAGCTTGTAAGCCTCCAGCCATATATTATCAGCTTTAATTGATTTAATTCCCTTAAAATCGATATGTGTACCATCTATCGGTAATATTCTCCTATTTCCTGTAACATCTTTAAGAATATCAATATCATTAGTGGTACCAGCGAGAATTGAACGCCTTCTAAATTTCTCAGATGTTCTTTTGTACGGCCTACGTATCTCAACTATCTGAAGATCTGAAAGAGCCTTATATGCCTTTGCATCTTTTATAGCCATTCCCCCAAATTCCTCATCAACTAAAATCAAAGATTGTCCTAATTTAAGTTTAGAATCTTTATCCTCTCCATTTATCCTTTCTTCCAAGCAGTAGTTTTTAAGGCTATTCGGATATAATTCTCTGAAAAATTGAGTCTTTCCAGATCCTTGCTTTCCTGAAATCACTAAAGTCAACGGGCAAGTGTAAGAATCTGAATAGTCGCAAGTCCAATTATGAACGGCCCCAACAAGCCATTTTGTAAAAGCCCATTTATTATAAGCTTTAGTATCTTCACTTTCTGTCAGTATGCAATCAATATATTTATCTATAAATCCTGTTTTTATATCGTCAACATTTACATCAAAAAATGAACTTACTGGATCGAAATTTCTAACAGCAGAAGAGCCAAGTACAATATTAATATCCTGCATCGTAACGCCCCAATCGAAAACAGTATTACAATCTATATAAACATCATTTAAAACATTGTCAGAAACCTCTTTATCTGATTTAATATAGGCCACATTTCGAATAGTATCAAAATAAGGATCATAAGAATCAATAATAAAATCACGAATTTGCAGAACTTTAGGAACATCTTTATTTATTTCTTTCCCGTAATTCTTTGTGGAATTCCAAACTTGATCAATTATATTGTGTTCTTCTTTGGTTACAATAATACCCTTATTATTTAGGCTTTCAATAGTTGACTCAATAGATATACCAGTCTTATCCTTATTCGCTTTTCCTGCGGTAGTTACATTTACGATTTGCTTTGTCCTATCGCTATAAATCTCAACTCCTGCCTCTTTTGCGTAATAATAAAAAGTAGAAATACTGATACCACTATTTGAACGGCTGCAGCAAATATTGTACGTTTTTTCGGCATGTTTTGAATTATATTTACTCGAGCAACTCGCTATCGATTTAAAATAATCCATTCCGCCAGCTCCAAACTGTGATGAAATAGCACAAGCAATATTAAAATACTCCTCATAAGATTCAGTAATATTAATTCTTCTCGAAGTGATCGAACGAACTATATCATCAAAATCAGTCTGTAAGAAAACACAATTCTCAATAATAGGAGTTGGTTTTTCTTTCCGCCCAACATTCTTGTATTTTTGTGCTGTTGGATTTACAAAAATATCAGCATCATAAGAAATATACCTTAATCTTGTTTGGTCCTTGCAAGCCTGATCAATTCGAATATCGTAATTTTCGAAATAATATTCAGCTAATTCATTAAAGCAAATTAGGAATGAACCTGGGTTAATTTTGACGAAAATACAAACCCCATCACCGCCAACTGATCGATGTAAAATGAAAGTGTACTTATCACCCTTTAAAGTTTCAATTTGATCGCTATCAATATCCTCGTCGATATCAATAACAATTAAGCCGTTTAGCTTCTCTATATTCGTTTTACTTCTTCCACTTGAATTCATCACAGCAGAACCAGTAATACAAGGAAGTTTACTCTTGAGTTTCTTATACTCGTCTGGGAATCCGTTGTTTTTCGCTTCTCTTGCAGATTCTACCATAGAGCGAGTTTCTCCATTCTTAACTATCTCAATGTACTGATCAATAGTTAAGTCCTGCACTTTGATCTTATCAAATGCAGTACGATATTTACTGACTATCATTCAGAAATATCTACAAATTTAACTCCATCGATTTCAATTGATTTGATTATCTCTAATTCAATTAATTTATACACCCATGCCGTAGATTTCTCGATTGACTTGGCATAGGTGCTTACTTTCACTAAATTTTCAAGACTCATAATATTTGGTTTATAGTTTTAAACTCTCAACAAAGATAACAAAAAAACAGCACCCATTACATTTAGGTGCCTTAATATTACAATTTACTCAAATACTTCTCATGACTATCTGATCGAATCCCAAAATGTTTAATCAGTATCCATGAGATTTCCTTATCCATGAAGCTATTATCATTCAATCTCCTATTGCATGAGCTGTAAGATAAGTTCAATAATTTCACAAGGTAATTAATGCCTAATCCTTTTCGGTTTAGGTCTGATTTTAAGTGTTGTGCGAAGGTCATATTTTTAAAATAAACTTGGTTGATTATTATAGTTTGTAACTAATATTTCTGTTCTTCGATTCTTTAAGTTTTGACGTTCTCCAATAACAATAACATTTAAGTTTCTTTGTTTTGCTTGTTCTAAAATAAAAGGATGGTCAAATTCTGACATTGCAAACTTAATTTTAGAATTATCTGCAGTATCAAACAAATCAATAACATCATTCTCTAGCCACTTAGGGGTATTATAATTATTTGTAGTCCCAAGATATGGACCATCTAAATACATAAATCTTTGACTCTTACCTATATGCTTATCATCATCTTGAACCCCACAAAGGAATTCCCTAAAGTCTTTATTTCTTATTAAGCAATTTTCAAATAATTTTGAGCATTTAATTATTAAAGACTCTAGTTTTTGTTTATAGGAGCAATTTGAATGTAATAGTAAAAACATATCACTCTTTCCAAGATAACTAAATGATGAAATATAAAGAAATCTTAAAGCCTTTCTTATCTTACATATTTCTTTATTTTCAATCCAATAATAGAACAGCTCTTCACTTAATGGCATTGATTTGAAAAGAAATAGTAGCTCATCTAAATTATCTTTAACAACAACAAAAAGGTTGAACACATCTGAATCAAGATCATTTAATATGCTATATTGTGCTCTAGGCTTATTGAAGAACATCCCTCCAGCTCCAAAAAAAGGTTCATAATAAATCTTGTGTGGCGGAAAGTATGCCTGAATTTTTTGTGCTATTTCAGATTTATTTCCAAGTCTTCTAAGTATCATAACCTAACATGTTTTTTAATTCGTTCCTCAAACTCAATTCTCTCATTATCTCTTTTAATAGCATTGCAGATCGGACTATGATCAGAAAATCCGAAAAAATCTGCTATCGATATAACGGTAAATCCAAGTTTTCTAAGCTTATTTATTATTTCAAATCTAACAATAGTCACCTCTGGCTTTCTCGTTTTTTGCATGATAAAATTTAGCTTATCGATGTCGCTGTTGCATAATTCAAATGCACGTTGTTCAATTGTTTTCATTCTCTACAATTTTAACCTTAACACCATCTAATCCAGGCATTAAAATATGTTTAACTTTCTCTTCATCTTCTGGAATATAAGCATCCCAAGACTCGTCAAA
>JAQBBZ010000281.1:0-4685 GCA_032125735.1 Labilibaculum sp. | reverse complement strand
GAGCTCCTGTAATTTTTTCCTGAATCGATTGGAAAATCACAAAGAAGGCAGGAATTACAAACACACCAAACAGGGTTCCAATTAACATGCCACCAACTGCACCCGTACCAATTGACCGGTTACCTACTGCACCAGCACCAGTTGCCAGCATCAAAGGCACTATTCCAAGTATAAATGCGAAAGATGTCATTAAAATAGGACGTAAACGTGCTTTTGCTCCTTCAACTGCTGCTTGCATCAATTCCATTCCCTGACGGCGACGTTGTAGGGCAAATTCTACAATCAGAATCGCATTTTTTGCCAACAAACCAATCAACATGATCAAGGCCACCTGGAAATAGATGTTATTCTCTAAACCAACCATTTTTACAAAAAAGATGGCTCCAAATATACCGATAGGTAGAGATAGAATAATAGAGAAGGGTAGTATGTAACTTTCATATTGTGCAGCAAGCAAGAAGTACACGAATATTAAACTCAAGGCAAATACCAAAATAGCCTGGTTTCCTGCTTTTTGTTCTTCACGTGTCATTCCCGAAAACTCGTATCCGTAGTTCGAAGGCAATGTTTCTGCCGCAACTTCCTGAATGGCTTTAATGGCATCTCCGGTACTGTATCCTGGATTCACATTTCCATTGATGGTTGCAGAGTTGAACAGGTTGAAACGGTTTACAACATCGGGGCCATTTACCTTTTTCATATTCACAAACTGACTAACCGAGACCAATTCGTTTTTTGCATTTCTTACAAATACATTGTTCATCGATTCAAGGGTTTCACGATCTTCCGGTGCAGCTTGAATCATCACACGATACTGTTTTCCGAATCGGTTGAAATCGGCCGCATACAAACTTCCATAATATCCCTGAAGGGTAGCAAATAAGCCGTTTACTGATATACCAGCTTCTTTTACTTTTTCAACATTTACGTCCATCTCGTATTGAGGGAATCCAGTGTTGAAAGAGGTAATTGCATATTTGATTTCAGGACGTTGATTTAAGGCTCCTAAAAACTGTTGGCTTTTCGCCATTAAGTCGCTAAACTCTCCGTTCGATTTGTCTTGCAAACGCATTTCGAAACCATCGGAGTTACCAAATCCACGAACCGTTGGTGGTGCAAAGAAAAGAATTCGAGCTTCGTTAATGCTTGCAGTTCTTCCAAACAATTGACCAATAAGTGCACTTACTTGCTGATTATCTTCTTTACGTTCTTTCCAGTTTTTTAATTTGATTACAGCAAAAGCTTTTGAGCCACCTCTGGTACCGCTCATTAAACTAAAACCAACCACAAACATATTTTCCTGAACAACATCAATTTGATTAATGATGTCCTCAACTTTACCTGCAACCTCGCTTGTTCTTTCCAAAGTACTTCCCGGAGGCAGACTAATATCACAAAAGATTATTCCTTGATCTTCGTTGGGAATAAATCCTGTAGGAGTGGTCTTAAAGAACCATCCCGCAAGGGCTATAAAAACAACTAAAATTACACCAGTTAACCATTTTTTACGAATTAAAAAGCGAACAGAATTGGTATAACGTTCAGTTATTGCATCGAATCCTGCATTAAAGGAAGTATAGAAACGTTTTGTGAAGCCTTTTTTGTGTTCTTCGCTCGGGTTATGTGGTTTCAATAATAGAGCACATAAAGCAGGACTTAGTGTCAATGCATTAATTGCTGATATAACAATTGCCACAGCCAATGTAATCGCGAATTGCTGATAGAATGCTCCGGTTGGACCTTTTAAAAAGGAAACTGGAATAAACACTGCCGACATAACCAAAGTAATGGATATAATTGCACCAGTAATTTCGCTCATGGCCGACACTGTAGCTTTTTTGGCACTCTTCGCACCATTGTCGAGCTTGGCATGAACAGCCTCAACCACAACAATGGCATCATCTACCACAATACCAATTGCAAGCACTAAGGCAAACAGAGTAAGCATGTTGATTGAAAATCCAAAGAGATTCAGGAAGAAGAAAGTACCTATAATTGCAACAGGTACAGCGATCGCAGGAATAAGTGTTGATCTGAAATCTTGCAAGAACAGAAAAACAACCAAAAACACCAATAGAAATGCCTCAATTAGCGTTGTAATTACTTTACTGATTGATGCCTCTAAAAAGTCGTTGGTGTTGAACGGAATCACGTAGTCGATTCCTTTTGGAAAGTCTTTTTTTGCAGCTTCCAAAGTGTGCTCCACTTCTTTGATAATTTCCTGAGCATTCGAACCTGAGGTTTGATATACCGCAACAGCTACCGATGGATGGCCATTGGTAATATTATTGGTCGCATAACTAAAGGCAGCCAACTCAACTTTTGCAACATCCTTCAGGCGAAGGAAATCACTGTTCCCTTCCGAACGAAGAATGATATTATCGTATTCTTCTTTTGTTGAAAGTTTTCCTTTGTAACGAATTACATATTCGAATGACTGAGATGAATTTTCTCCAAATTTACCTGGCGAAGCTTCCAAATTCTGCTCATTCAAAGCGCTGACTATATCCTGAGGAGTGATTCCATAAGCAGCCATTTTTTCCGGTTTCAACCAGATTCTCATCGAATAATCGCGTGAACCAAAAACACTGGCATCACCAACACCATTAATCCTTTTGATCATTGGGATCAAGTTAATACGAGCGTAATTCTCAATAAATGTTGCATCTAAGTCTTCATTATCAGTTAAAAGTGAGAAGAACATCAGAACACTATTTTGAACCTTTTTGGTGGTAACACCCGATTGAATTACCTGTTGTGGCAACTTGCTGTTTACTGTAGCGACTCTATTTTGAACGTTTACAGCTGCAATGTCTGCATTGGTACCCAATTCAAAGTAAACACTTATGGTTGCACTTCCATCGTTACTTGAGGTTGACGACATATAAGTCATGTTCTCAACACCATTTACAGCTTCTTCGATAGGTACAACAACACTTTTCAGTAAGGTTTCCGCATTCGCTCCAGGGTAGGTGGCTGTGATTTGCACAGTTGGAGGTGCAATTTCAGGAAACTGCTCTCTGGGTAAAGATGTGAGTCCAAGAACTCCCAAAATTACGATAAGTATGGATATTACGGTCGATAATACCGGCCGTTCAATAAATCTTCTTAACATGATTTCTGATTTTTATTTACAGTTCAAGAACAGTCGTTTATTTTTTAGAAAATGCAGCATTTCCTTCTGGTGTGTGCTTTTCTGTTACAGCCTGAATTTGCATTCCTTCACGCAGCTTAATTAATCCGTCAACAACAAATGTTTGACCTTCTGTCAGTCCAGTTTGAACGATAAAATCCTGATCGATTGATTCGGATACAATCACTTCTTTAGATAGTACTTTGCTGTCTTTATCAACCAGATAAACAAATTTTTTCCCTTGCAATTCAAAAGTTGCTTTTTGAGGAACTAAAATAACTTCATTTTGCATCGAAGGTAATTTCACATGACCACTAATACCACTACGTAATAAATTAGCTGGATTTGGGAAAATTGCACGATAGCTTACGCTTCCGGTTCGTGGATTTACCATTCCATTGATGGTTTCAATTCGTCCTTTTTGTTCGTATACAGAACCATCAGCAAGAATAAGCTCTACTTCAGGCAATGATTTAATCATCTCTTCAACACTTTTGCCATTCAAAAGTCGATTGAATTGTAATAATTGTTTCTCGTTTAAGTTGAAATAGGCATACACATTACTGATATTAGAAACGGTTGTAAGTGGTTGTGTTTCGGAACGGCCAACTAAACTACCTACTCTGTAAGGTATGTCACCAATCATTCCATCCACCGGACTTGTGATTAACGTATAACTTAAGTTTTCTTTCGCATTTAGGTAATCTGCATTGGCTGCACTTAGTTGTGCCTTAGCCGCATTTAAGCCACTTTCTGCAGTTTGAAGTTGAACTGAGCTAATGATGTTTTTCTCAACCAAAGGTTTAATTTTATCCACTTCAACCTGTGCTGATACAACTTGAGCTTTTGCCACTTCAACTTTAGCATTGGCAGCATTAACCTGTTGATTCAATGTTTCAGCACTTAGTTTGAATAATAGCTGTCCTTTTTTTACCCGACTTCCTTCATCAATATAGATTTTGTCGACGAATCCATCTACTTTCGGACGTATTTCGATGTTTTGCTCTCCTTCTATATTTGCAGCATATTGGCTGTAAACAGTTACATTAGCTTTCTCTGCTGATTGCACAGGGAAAGACATTGGTCCTTGTGCCATTTGCTGCTGTGATGAATCCTTACAAGATGATAAACCCAGTAGGATGACGGCCATACTTGCTAAGATGTAATTTCTTTTCATGATCAAAATAAATGTATTAATTGTTTTTAATTAGTTCTTTTAGTTCTGCTTGTAGCGAACTATATCCTTGTAAAAGTTTTAAGCACCCGACTTAAGTGCCAAAATTATTTTAGTTCGCTTTTTTTAGTGATTCATCAGACATTTCGCTTTTATCTGATCACGAAGCTGTTCCAAAAGGGTTACTGTATTCGATAAATAATCTAAGTATGGAGTTTCTTGATTAGCACCATGTTGTTGTTCAATTTCATTTGTAAGTTTATTGGCCACTTTCTTGTGTTCCAATATCTGTAAAACCAAAAGATGCTCTGTTTTATAATTGGCTATTTTTTCTTCAATTCGAGATACAAATCCAACAGGGGATAGGGTGTAATACTT
>JAQBBZ010000280.1:0-3670 GCA_032125735.1 Labilibaculum sp. | reverse complement strand
AATCATTGACAACGTCCTCAATCACCCGTTACTAGTTCGATTGCTAAACAAAAAGAACTCGCTACGCTTAAACAGCTTTTTGTTCTTAACGCTCTCTTCACTAAACGGGTCCCGATCTCCGGACTCAATGTCAAATCTACATCCTCGATAGATTGCAATTTTGCATATTCAAGAACTAAAAAAAAAAGCTAATTCAAATCTCAGACTCAACTTTTACCGGTGATCCCTCCCTTCTGGGCATTTAAGCAAATCTTCGCAAGATTAAGCCGCCCTTCGTCACAATCAGGCAAATTTTCGCAGATTGAAGCCACCCTTCGGCCCTTTTAGGCTTCCTTCGCATGTTTTCCCCTTCCTTCGCGAAAGTAAGCGCTCTTCACGGGGCTTTCAGGCTTATTGTGTTGCTTTCTTTTTTGTGCGATATTCGCCACAGTCAATTATTATTGAGTAAGGAATACCAATAGATATGCTGTATGTATTCTAAAACAGTTATTTTTTTGGCGCTGTGACCACAAGTTGTTTTAGTTTAGTTTGATTGAATCCTTTAACTACTAGATTAATCGTGGAATCCATTTCAGTGAGCTTCTGATAAATCAAATCGTTTGAATCATCCCTATTAGTTACAATTACAGGCGTTGGAGATTCAGATAAGTAATTGCTAACTATTGGAGAAACAATAATTGAACATATGGCTATAAATATCGATGCATACGAGATCTTTTTAGCAATCTGTGACGACTCTCTAGCCTCCTTTAATTCTAAGTAATCTATATATTTCTGTGTTGCTTCACCTTTAATAAAGGACTTTGTAGAGGAGTATTTGTCAAGCTTAGTTATTGATTCCTCAGAAATTCTATAAACAGCGTCTAAGAAATTCCCACCAGTTGCACTATTCATTGCTAATTTCTCAACAACAGAACAACAATAAAAGTTTGTGTAAAACCAAAGTAAAAAATTTACTTTAAATGGTGTGTCTTTTAAGTTTTCCTCTATTTCCAACTCTTTTACTACTTCATTAAATGATATACCACTAGTTTCATTCTTAAACCCTATCTCTAGAGCTTTTATGTATATATTTTCTTTCATTCCCTTTGTATTATTTTGATCTACCAAAGTACTAATTATTTAACATGTACTTTTAACTGTTATATAAAAAGATATAGCAACAAAAAGAGGATGTCCGAAAAGTAAAGTTTCACTTGAAAACGTCATGTTGAGCGAAGTCGAAACATCTGTTTTTCAAAGATAAAGATTCTTCGACAAGCTCAGAATGACAATAAAATTGAACTTTTCGGACAACCTCTTACTAATTTAAGATTACAATAAAGATTTAAATAAAATTCCAACTGATGCAGCACAAGTAATTTGATAAAATTATCAAAAGTTATACCACACAAAAAAAGGCACTAAGCTCTCACCTAGTACCACTTCTATAATTGCTCAATTATATGAATTGATTTATTTTCCTGAAAGAATCAACTCCTCCAATTCCAGCAGTATCTCACTGGCTTTTCCTTGAAGAAAAAAATCCGTAATCCGATGGGTATAATTAGACGGCTCGGTATTAATTTCGATGATTACTGCACCTGCCCGCTTTGCCTCGGTGGGAATCATGGCAGCAGGCATAACCTCTCCTGTGGTTCCTATAATTAATAGCACATCGGCCTTTTGTGCGGCCAAAAGAGATCTTCGATAAGCTCCTTCAGGAATCCCCTCCCCAAAAAACACGAAATCGGGTTTTAAAATAAAACCATCATTTAAACACAAGGGTGGCAGCACTTCCAAGTTGATTTCTTCGGGCACATATATCATTTTGCATTGCGGACAAATCAGTTTCTGAGAGTTCCCATGAAATTCAAGAACATTCTTAGATCCTGCCATCTGATGCAAATTGTCGATATTCTGAGTTACCAGGGCCTTTAGAATTCCTTTTGCCTCAAAATCGGCCAATACCCGATGAGCCTCGTTGAATTTTGCTTTTCCAAAAAAATCATAAAAGATTGTTTTAATGGCTGTCCATGATTCTTTGGGGTGAGAATGAAAAAAATCCAGATCCAGACATTGCGGATCGTATCGACTCCACAATCCATCAGTCCCGCGAAATGGAGGAATTCCACTTTCAACAGAAACTCCAGCTCCCGTAAAAGCAATCATGGCTTTCGAATTCTTGATTAATTCGGCCGCTTTCTGAATATCAACTTTTAGATTTAATTTGTTTTTCATTGAAAATGTGTGTTAAGAATTGGAAATATCGAGTTTTGAAGGCAATGGCACAAATTATTTACTCTTAAATCTGGATCCTATTTCCCTTAAAAAAAAAATAATTTTTAATTATCTGAACAAAACCCGATGCTTATACCCTTTTATTCAGTAATTTAAGAGATGTAACGATAACTTAACATTACTGTAACATTCCTGTAATATTAGCTTCATAACATTGTATTAGCAAAAGATGTGGAGCTCGCTTCCCTTTTGCAATTAAAAGTGAAATATAAATATATTACTAAATACACGAACAATAGTTCTAAACTAAAATCTTAAAAAAGATGAAAAAATTTCAACTGCTTCTAACTGCAATTATCGCAGTTGCCCTTATGGCTGGTTGCGGAGGTTCTGGAAAAGATAAATCTAAAACCAACGAAAAAGCGACAGCAATTACTGGTGCTGGTGCAACTTTCCCACAACCATTTTACAACAAGATTTTCAAAAATTACACTGAAGCCCAGGGCTTATTGGTAACTTATGGTGGAATTGGATCAGGTGGCGGAATTCGTAGCTTGAAAGATAAAATTGTTGATTTTGGTGCCAGTGACGCATTCCTTGACGACGAGAAACTAGCCGAAATGCCAGGTGAAGTTCTCCACATTCCTACTTGTTTAGGTGCTGTTGTTGCTGCTTACAATCTTCCTGGAAAACCAGAATTAAAATTCACTCCAGAATTAATGGAAGGTGTTTTCATGGGTAAAATTACGAATTGGAACGATGCTAAAATTGCAGCTGTAAATCCAGGTGTTGTATTACCAAATTTGGCTATTACTGTTGTTTACCGTTCAGACGGAAGTGGTACAACCTTCATTTTTAGTGATTACATGAGCAAAGTAAGTGCCGATTGGAATGAGAAAATTGGTACAGGAAAAGCATTGCTATGGCCAGTTGGAATTGGTGCTAAAGGAAATCCTGGAGTTGCAGGAACTATAAGCCAAACAGAAGGTGCTATTGGTTACATTGGATCGGAGTATGCATTTGCTCAGGACATTCCTGTTGCAAGCATCCAGAATTTAGCTGGAAACTTTATTAAACCAACTGTTGAATCGGTAAGTGCTTCGGCAAAAGGTGAAATGCCAGCCGATACACGTGTTAGTTTAACAAACACTGATGCTGCCGACGGATATCCTATTTCAAGTTTCACTTGGTTGATTATCTACAAAGAACAAAACTATGCCGACAGAAGTCAAGACCAAGCTATTCAAACTATAAAATTAATCGATTGGGTGATTGGTTCTGATGCACAAAAAGAAACGACTAAAGTTCATTATGCACCACTTCCTGAAGCTGCTGTAGCTAAAGCAAAAGCTGTTTTAAGTTTGGTTACCTATAATGGTAAATCATTAAACTAAGAATCTGATTAATTACAATATTGAGCTTGCTTCCCATTTATTTTTATTGTTGCAAT
>JAQBBZ010000279.1:0-4118 GCA_032125735.1 Labilibaculum sp. | reverse complement strand
CTTTTCAAACGGAGCCATTATTGGTACAGCATTCATAAAAGCGCTAACCAGCGGTACGGCTTCCGAATTTGTGGACTCATTGCTATAAAGTGTGAGAATGAGGGTGTACGAAAAGTAAAGTTTCACTTGGAACGTCATGTTGATCCCGATAACTATCGGGACGAAGAATCTGTATCCTTGAATAACGGATGTTTCGACTTCGCTCAACATGACATGCACTATCAAGCCTGCGTAAAATCTCAGCTCGTTATGCTCTGACTATAAGCGAGTCGCCCATGTCAGGCTCTGACTTGATTCTGCAAGCTTTGAGCAATAGGTTTGGAATTGAAACTTGTCTTGTGTTTTTTCTCTGTGTAACTCCGTGTGCTCTGTGGTAGTTTATCTGGTTTAATTTCCTTTGTGGTACTTCGTGATGTCCTTGGTTTACCTTGGTGGTTAAACTTTTTGAAATTCCTGATCGTCAGGCTCTGACTATAAATCCAGAAGGTATTTCATGTTGATAGCACATGATTAAAGGTGTGATATTCGACCCCATCGGGGTCGAACCTTTACTTTCACACTTGTTACTATAAACATTTGAATCCTACGGATTCCATTTTGCATTCTTTTAGTTAAGGGCAAATACTAAAAACCTGCGTGAAATATCAGCTTGTCCGTAATTGTAATCAAAGGAGTAATACATACAAAAAAGCACCCGCCAAATACCCAATAAGTGCTACCCAACTGATTTTTTTCAGATACCAAAAGAAGTCTATTTTCTCGATTCCCATGGCAGCAACACCGGCAGCCGATCCAATAATAAGAATACTACCTCCTGTTCCGGCACAATAAGCAATCAGTTCCCAAAAATAATGGTTCGTTGGAAATGTTTGCAAATCGTACATGCCCATCGATGCGGCAACCAATGGCACATTGTCTATAATGGATGAAAGAATACCCAGTGACATTGCAATGGTGGTAAGATTACCAACCGATTTGCTAAGCGCTGTCGCGAAACTTGACAGCAGGCCGGTAGATTCAAGTGCTGCAACTGCCAAAAGAATACCCAAAAAGAATAAAACACTGGGGATGTCTATTTTTCGTAAGGCATTTGTTACAGTAATTTTATGTTCGTGGGCTCTGTCTTTGTTTAAAAGTTCGGTTACAATCCACAATACCGATAAGCCTATTAGTATTCCCATAAATGGGGGTAAATGTGTTATGGATTTAAAAACAGGAACAAAAACTAAAGCCGCTATACCTATAAAAAAGACGATTCTTTTCTCGGAATTTAAAATGTTCGATTCTTGATTCGAATGATCAATTCTCTTAAAATCACCTTTAACCATTCGTGAAATTAAAAATAGCGGGACAATCATACTTATTAAACTTGGGAAAAATAATTTATGCATGATGTTAACGGTCGTAATCTGACCACCAATCCACAGCATGGTTGTTGTTACATCACCAATAGGAGTCCAGGCTCCTCCGGAATTTGCGGCAATTACAATCATACCAATAAACATCAACCGTTCATTTTTTTCATTTAATAATTTCCGGGTAAGCGTAACCATCACAATCGTAGTGGTAAGATTATCAAGAACTGCAGAAAGGAAAAAAGTAATAACGCTTAAGATGACCAGAAGAATCCTTTTATTATTTGTTTTAATGAGTTTTGTGATGACATCAAAGCCACTGTACGAATCAATTAATTCAACAATTGTCATGGCACCAATCAGGAAAAATAGAATTTGCGATATACTCCCAAGGTGTTCAACCAGTTGATGAACGATTTCTTCCGAATCTGATTGAAATAAAATATAAGTCGTCCAAATCACCCCTCCCGTAAAAAGAGCGATAGCTGCTTTGTTGATTTTAACTTTGCTTTCGAGAGCAATTAATGCATAACCAATGCTAAAAGCGATGAGAATGATCGTGTTCATTGTAATCTTTTTTGTAGTAAGTTAGACTGCGAGAATGGTTTTATTATTAATTATCTATTTGTTGCATTGTTGAAAATGGCTGGCGGGTAGGGAGAGGTGCCGCTGTGCCCGCAGCATTGTTGTTCATTTTTTTTGTATCTATCAAAAAATTCTGTGTTTAAAAATTGCCTAACGAATGTAATTATAAAACAGAAATCTGTATCTGTTTTGGCTGAAAAAATAATTGACTTGCTTATTTTTTTATTTGTGTGATTTGTTGGCAGCATCACAGGCTGAGAGGTGAGTCTGTGCTTTCTCTCCTTATAAAATCAAGCCTTGTCCGGCTCTGACTGTAAGCGAGCCGTTCGTGTCAGCTTCTGATTTAATTTAAAATGTAAAAGAGCCGTTTTATCAGATGAATTTGCTGTAAAATATGTATAAAATTCCCGACAGATAATCCCGAAGGGATTTCATGTTTATAGAATAGGATGTAAACAGGATATTCGATCCCGATGGGGTCGAACCTTTTCTTTTACGTTTGTTACTATAAACATTTGAATCCTGCGGATTTTGTTTTATCTGTTTTTTTTGGGTGCTAATCCCAAAGGGATTCTATATTTATAGCAAGTTATTGCGGGTGTGATATTCGACCCCATCTGGGTCGTACCTTTTCTTTTGTTGCTATAAACATTTGAATCCTACGGATTCTTTTTCTTTAGGATCTATTTAATCATCAATCCATTTAAATAAATATTCATCCTTGAAATCAATTTCATATTTCTTTAAAAATGAAATATACTCTTCTTTAAATGATTTGCGTTTGTGATGCTCTTTCTGATTTTGAATATACGTCACTACATTATCTAATGCGGAATGAGAATATGAAAAAGCACCATATCCTTCCTGCCATTCAAACCTAAATTGTGAAAATCCTTTTTCTTTAATAAAGGTGTTCGACGACTTTTTAATTTCTCTTACCAAATCAGATAAACAACAGCTTGGTTTCATTCCTATCAAAAAATGAATATGATCTGACGCGGCATTTACGGCAAGCGTTTTCTGTCCTTTATTCTGAACAATGCCTGTTATGTATTTAAACAATTCTTCTTCCCAGTCCTTTTTAATTAAAGATTCTCTGCTTTTAACGGCAAAAATTATCTGAATATAAATTTGGGAGAATGTACCGATGCTCATTATCTATCTATTTTGTTGATCTAATGAAATTTAATCATTTGAAATTAGACATCTTTTAAAGATATTCAAATGGAATCATAAGAAATTATTTTTAGATGATATTATAATAATCCCGAAGGGATTTCATGTTTATAGCATATGATTACGGGTGTGATATTTGACCCCATCGGGGTCACATCTTTTCTTTTACGTTTGTTACTATAAACATTTGAATCCTACGGATTCCATTTTGCATTCTTTCAGTTAAGGGAAAATCCGATGTTTCGACAAGCTCAAGATGACTTGATTTTAAATGTAAAAGAGCTGTTTTATCAGATGAATTTTGATTCGCGGTAAAACATGAATAAAGTTCGCTGCTGATAATCCCAAAGGAATTAGATGTATGCAGCACATGATTTTGATGGGGGTATCCCGAAGGGATTTAATGTTTATAGCACATGATTAATGGTGTGATATTTGACCCCATCGGGGTCACATCTTTTCTTTTACGTTTGTTACTATAAACATTTGAATCCTATGGATTCCATTTTGCATTCTTTCAGTTAATGGAAAATCCGGTAAGATCCTTTTCTGTTTTTTTTGATTTAAAAAATATATCCCACTTTAAACCCTAATGTGACATGAAACAGGCTCATGTTTCCTTCCTCTTTTGTGCTAAGGCCCCATTCACCGCAGGTTTCAGAAAACTCGCCAACATGTGGGTTAATAACATGGGTATAGTTTACTGTTCGAGATGCAATTCCTCCGCCAACATAAAAATCGAAGCTAAATTTGTTGTTGGCAACTAATTTTAAACCGGCCTTTAGGTGCGCTCCCATTTTTTGTTTCCGAAAGTCTGCTTTGTCGAAAAGGATGGCTGTTGATGTATTTTCGGGATAGTAATGATCGTCGTAAATGCTGCTAGATGTTTCGAGGTAAAAAAATTCAAGTGCCCAATACATTGAGACTACATTATTGGGTTTTAGAAAGTAGTATTTTAGTTCCGGTCTAACTTCCAAAAACTCATAATCATTTTCCAGATCC
>JAQBBZ010000278.1:0-5163 GCA_032125735.1 Labilibaculum sp. | reverse complement strand
TGAAGGACAAGAATGAACAGGGCATAGACAAGAGTTTGGTTGCCATTGACAAAAAAAGAGATAAACAGGATGAAAAATACCTTCGTTTGAGTAAACTGGTTTCTCAAAACGATGGTAAAGTTTCCTACGAAAACCTACCGGAAGGAAACTACGATTTGGATGTAAATCAATTGGCAAGCACCGAAGGCTACTTCAACTTTGAAGGAAGCAAGCTAAAAGTAAAATTGGATAAAGACACAACTTTTTACATTCCTTACATTAAAGCCTATAAAATTGAAGGTAAACTGGAATTGAAGAAATCGAGAATATCGTCGAATAAGGTGGGGCAAATCTCAAATATTAAAGTATCGGCTACTGATAGTCAAGGCAAAACCTTCTCCTGCCTGACTGCTAGTAATGGATCTTATCAATTGCCTGTTGCCGGAAAAGACAAATACATCGTAAGTATTCACAATCCCTATGGCCAAAAAATTGAAGTTGAAAACAACAATGCAAGTGTTGATTTTACAGAGAAAGAAGTAGAAACGGTGAATTTCGAATTCGTTGAGAAACGCAGAAATATGAATATGAAACGTTCATCTTCCTCAAAGCAAAACACGCCAACACCAACAAAATCAATTGGAAACAAAACTGTAGCAAAAACTTTAAGTATTAAAGAAAATGAAAAATCTGCGCCTGTAAAAACGAAGATGAAACCGATCATAAAAAAAGATGTCATTGCGAAACCATCTCCTAAATTGATTGTTCCTTCGCAATGGATATATAAAATTCACAATGCTTCGGACAATGTTTACGAACATTACACCGTTGTTGGTGCCTTCCAGTTTAAGAACTTTGCAGAAATATATGAACAAGAATTAAAAGACAATAATAAACCTGCCTTTATTATTTTTAACGAGGAAAAAAGCTTGTTCTACGTGTGCATTGCAAAAGAGGTAATAAATGCAGAAAAACCAGCTGGTAAATAAAAGACAAAGATTTAGATCGCTAAGCAACAAGCATGTAATTTATGAAAATGGTTCAATAAGAGCTTATCAAAATTGATAAGCTCTCCTTTTTGATTAAATAGACAGAATTAAAATAGATACTTTAGAATCAAATGAGTAATTTATGGGATGATAAATTCAGTTCTGCAACACTCAAATTTCAACACACAATTTAAGCATAATCAATCCATATGAAAAAACAATTTTTAGGTCTGAGAACTACCATTTACAAAACAAATGACCTTGCAAAAGCAAAACTTTGGTACTCCAAAGCTTTTGAGATTTCGCCCTATTTTGATGAAGATTTTTATGTAGGATTTAATATCGGCGGATATGAATTAGGCCTTTTGCCGCAAACAGACGCTTCATCTTCTAAGACAGATAATGTTTTATCATACTGGGGAGTTGATGATATCAACAAAACATTTTCACATTTAATAGAATCGGGTGCCGTGGCCCATGAACAGCCTACAAATGTTGGAGGAGAGCTTTGGGTTGCAAGCGTAAAAGATCCTTGGGGAAATGTTATCGGCATCATATACAATCCTGCATTTAAATTAGAATAGGAAATGAAAATAGGAATTGCATTAGGAGGTGGTGGCGCCCGGGGTTTTGCACATTTGGGTGTATTAAAAGCACTTGATGAGAAAGGGATTCGCCCTGATATCATTTCCGGAGTAAGTGCGGGAGCTTTAGTTGGAGCATTTATTGCTTCAGGCCATTCTTATGAAAAAACTTTATCAATTCTTAAAAATAAAACTTTAATGGCTTATTCCAAATTACAGTATCCAAAATATGGATTGTTTAGTTTGGATGGCTTAAAAAAGGATATTCAAAAGCATATTAAGATCAAGAAAATTGAAAATTTAAAAATCCCAATGTTCATCGCTGTATCGAACTTAAACGATGGCAGGATTGAATATATTAAGGAGGGAGATTTAACCACCTATCTTTTAGCCTCGGCGAGTATTCCTGTACTGTTCTCTCCTGTTGAGATTGATGGTAAGTTGTATTCGGATGGAGGGCTTTTCGATAACCTGCCTATTTCTCCGCTGTTGCAAAAATGCGATGTAATTATTGCAGTAAATGTGAGTCCGCTTCATAAAATCGAAAAATTTGATAATCTGGTTCAGGTGGCCTCCCGAACTTTCCAATTAGGAGTCCATTCGAATATAATCCGTCACAAAGAAAAATGCTCACTATTTATTGAACCTACCGGCTTACGGGAATTTGAAATCCTGAATGGAAATCATGCTCAGGATATTTTCGACTTAGGTTATAACTACACAAAAAAATTGGAAATCAGTCCATTTGAATAAATGATAAACAAAAGCATTCTTTAAACAATAATTGCATCTAAACTCTTACTGGGAAGTAATTCTATTACAATACGAATTAAACGCATCCTCATGAATCCAAAGGAGACAAAAGCTCTGAAAGCATTTCAATCTGGTATGAATTGTGCCCAATCGGTACTATTACCATATTCTGGCGATTATAAATTTGATGATCATTTAGCTTACCAAATTTCAAGCGGATTTGGTGGCGGAATGGGAAGACTTCAAAAGACCTGCGGTGCCGTTACCGGTGCATTTATGGTACTCGGAATTTACAACTGCAAAAAATACGGCAATCATAAGCTTCAAACAGACAACAATCGAATACTGATTCAAGAGTTTAATCGCAAATTTCTACTAAAACACAATTCTACAAATTGTGATGAATTAATAGGGTGTAATCTAAATACTGATGATGGACAAGCTTACGCTGAAAAAAATAAGGTGAAAGAAAGAATTTGTGAAAAATGCATCATCGATGCCATCGAAATTGTAGATTCACTGATAAATAACGTCAAATAGATTTTCAATAAAAAAGCAGGCTCAAGGCCTGCTTTTTTTTTATATTATTTCCGAAGACTCTATTTTAAAGAGCTTCTCCAGTACTTCTTTTAAGGAATCAAGTTCCGGGTTGATATCGAAAACATGAGATGGTTTCAAATAACAAACCTCTTTTTCTCTTTTAAAACGTTCTTCTCCTCCACCCGTAATATTCAACATGATACAGGCCTTTTTATTAATGTTTCCTTCCTGCACATATTTAATTAAACTAGCTACGGCCACAGCTGAAGCTGGATGAATATCATTACCTTCTGTTTCTTCAAATATTTTGGCTGCTTCCATTGCTTCTTCATTCGTGGCTTTTAAAACATCACCACCAGCATCTTTCAAAGCATCGTACATTCCACCAACAATTGAATAAGGAGGTTTACGATTCGACAATACCTTAGCAACAATTTCTTCGACCTGCTTTCTGGCCAGATTATCATCTAATGGTAATATTTCTCTTGAATCTGCCTTCCACGCATCATACATAGGTAAGAAAGGAGCATTCTGAGAGACCATCAATTTCATTTTATTGGAACCATAACGACCATCTTCAATAAAACGAAGGTTAGCTTCCCAAGCAGCAATTGCACCAGTTCCACTTCCAACAGCCTGAAAATAATAATCAGGAATTTTACCTATCTCGGTTACCGCAGAAAGAACAGTTGTTCCCATTCCATCTCTACGCGCCACATTTTTAGCGCCACCTTCAGTAATAAAACCTTCCAACTGACAAGCAAGATTTGATAAATGAATAGCATCAAAATAATCGCTGCCCGATTTAGTAGCAATCAATCTAACATTCTCCTTAATTGGCTCATCGAACCAAAGAGCATCAATATTATCCTCAGGAACACAAAGCAACAAAGGAATATTATTATCGGAGCACACTCTCGCAAAAGCACGGGCAGTATTTCCAGCTGACGCAACCACAAGTATTTGCCCTGTATCACTCAATCTACCACTTACCGAATAGGCCTCTGTTTCCTTAAAAGAACAAGTTCTGAAGTTTGCTCCTTTTTCAGGCCAGTATCCACTAAATGTGATGTACAAATTTTCCAAACCAAGATATTTGGACAATCCTTTACTCCTATAAGTTGCCGGAGCTGAAGATCCTTCCAATGTTCTGTGAATTGGCAACCAATCTGCAAACTTGTAAATCCCCATTGAATTATCCCTAAGCTCAAGTTGCTTCTTTTGATATTTAGCCCTTATTAAACAAGCTTTCTCTTCAGCAGGAGCATCCAAAGTCCACCCTTCATCTTCAAATTTCTTTCCAGTCTGTAAAGACTCAAGAATATATTCAGTAGCTCGAAAATCTATAGCCATTCTTTCATGTTTTGATTTTGAAAGCATAAAAATAGACATTTTGGACGGCTTGATAAACATTTCTCACCTATTTAGAAACATTTCCTTGAAGCATTCTGATGAATTAGGGTCTTCAAAAGA
Source organism: Labilibaculum sp. (assembly GCA_032125735.1). GTDB lineage: Bacteria > Bacteroidota > Bacteroidia > Bacteroidales > Marinifilaceae > Labilibaculum. The sequence continues at coordinate 845 of JAQBBZ010000278.1, read as the reverse complement.
ATTTACAAAAATACATACAAGCCTCACATACCATCATTTAACCTCAAACAGACTGGACCAATTAACACCTGTGAATTAATCTGATTTATAAAAAATATAGTTGCGAACTATTCCATTTTTCATTTCCCCTTTTGTTACAAAAGCTTATATTTGACAATCAGTAATTTCATCTGCAAATCAATGATTATTCAGAAAAAGCTGTTTAAATTTATTTCAGGCGTTTTTACCGAAAAAAAAACTGCAGCCCACGTAATCATAAATATTTTATTGTAGGTGAACTGCTAAAAAAAGGAGCTGTTGAAAGTTCTGAAATACCTTTAGTAAAAAATATTATCCTTAATGGATCAAGAAAGAGAGTAAATTGGTTTGATATATCCGTTCGAAAAATAATTTATGAATAAAAATGACATCATATTAGGCAAAGGTATTTTGGGTATTAAATTTGGTATGCTTCAGCCAGAAGTAGAAAAAATACTTGGAAAATCAGATGATGTTGGAGAATATTCTCTTTCTCAGGATGAAGCCAGCATCACTCTTTTCTATAATGAACTAGGACTTAGCTTTACATTTGAGTCCATTGATCAATTCAGACTAAGCTACATCTCGGTGCTAGATGCACGCTACAGCATTTTTCAGTTTATTAAAGTTGGTTTAAGCAGAAAAATGCTACTGGCCGAATTAGCTGACTTTCAACTTGGAGAACCTGAATTTGAAGATGTTGGTTCAGATGAATTTCCAACTCATGAATTGATCTTTTTTCCCAATGAGAATTTACACCTTTGGTTAGATGACAATCAAATTTCAGAAATACAATTTGGGCCCTTCTTTGAGGATTTCAAAACAAT
>JAQBBZ010000277.1:0-20461 GCA_032125735.1 Labilibaculum sp. | reverse complement strand
AGAAGATATTGTGTTGAGATCATCAGGTAAAAGTAAGAAATAGATTCTGTTTTAATGAATCAGGAATCTGAAAAATAATTTATTAATCCTTTAGCCCCTTTATCACTACATTCCCTGTTCCTTTAGGATTGCAAGGATATTGAAAAGCTTTTTTACTTGCTTCTTCATCGTTGATGATTTCGTAAAATTGATCGAGGTATTTGATTGTTCTTTTAACATATGCTTTTTCTAACAGAGGATTGTCTGTATAAAGTTTATAAATAGCTAGTCTATTTTTAGCAAAGCATGCAAATACAGAGTCAAATTCTTGCATGTTATCAATACAATACCCTCTATATCTCCTCTGTCTTACGGATGGTAGTTTGAGTGCTTGAGCAGGATTTGCATAAGAAGATTCAACAATACCTGCATGATCAAAATCGTATGGAACAGGAATGTATCCTGCAACAGAAGTTTTGTTAAGGAGTTTGATGTTATGCAGGAACTGAACGGACCAATCGGTATTTCCAATCAAGAATTGGAAAACAGCCATTTTTAGAAAGGTTTCTCGATTGGTGTTCTTCGGATTTAAATTGAGATTTTTTATTAAGTGAGCATTGTTTCGTTTAGCCATTAGCATCTGATCTTCCAACAGGATTCCGAATAAAGATTCTGTTTTTTTTCCTTTTTTTGTATCGTGAAAATTAACCTGAACTAATCTTGCCCGGAAGGAGTTTTCGGCAATCAGGTCGTAAATTTTGTAGATCAGGTACTCACGGAGAACTAGCTTTTCATGTTTACAGGCTGTAACTAGTTTTACTTTATTCTGACCAGCAAAAAGGCTATGCATGGTTGCCGAGTCAGATGAGAAAGTTAAGAGCAAAGGTGGCTTTATACAATTTTCCCGATCTCTTCGGAAATGTCCTCGGGTTTTTACTTTAATATTTAGTGTTGTGGTATCAGAATTTTGTAAAGAATAGGAAAGTATTATTGAATGATAAGAGGAATTTTCCTCTCTGTCAAGAAATAGTTTTCTAATATCTCCCTCTAAACACAATTGGATGATCTCTTCGTTTTCAAAAAGATGGCTTGCCTTATAATCAGATGATATTGTATCAGAATTCTGCTTGTATTTTATTGCAAGTAATTCTCCTTGTCCGCTGTAGACAAAGAATAGAATTAAAGTTATCAGAGAGGAGAACTTCATAATAGTAACTAAATGCGATTTACAACTATTACTCCCGAAGGTCATATTCATCGATTAGGTCAAGGGTGTCGGGGTTCTTAACCCGGACGTGAACTTTTGAACCTTCAATTTCGATGATAACCACAGCATTCTGGGTTGAGAAATTACGAAGATGATCCATCCATGGAGTTACTTCTTTTGCATAGTATGGAGCTCCAGCAGCGCCATTATTAATCTGGTAAAATTTTCGTGATAGTTTTAACTTTTCGTGAATGTAGTTTGCCGGATACCGAGGCATTTCATCCGTAATATTTAGTAAATTATAATTGTGTTCATCACCGGTGAGCAAGGCAAGAGTTTTTTTGTTTTTATTAATAATGATATCCAATAACTCATCTCTTCTTTGGATAATTCCTTGCTCATATTTTTGATTATTGACTATTGAACGCGGTTGGTTATCTCCATTGTACCACATGTCATCTTTAACATGTCCTCCGTTTGGAAAAAATGGGGTGTGAATGCTCACAAAAACATGATCGATATTTTTATTATTCTCTAGATTTTCCAGTGTTTTCTCCAACCATTTCATTTGATTGTCCATGATATAAGCATGTAAATTTCCACTTAGAAGTGTGTTGCCTTGTGGTGCATACCAATAATCCGAATTTAATACTACAACGGCTGCATTGTCGTAAGCATACCAGTAAACGGATTCTTTATAGGATGGAAAATCGATTTTTGTTACATCGGGATCGTAAGCTGAATCATCTTCGCTTAACGGACCATTTTCGGGTAATACAAAATTGTCTTGGAAAAGCGATTCTCCGGAGTCATTGTCGAATGGAAAATGATCAATCATGTAGGTTACATTCTTGTTTGCATCAGGAAAAATGTAGTTGTAGGCTTCGTGATTTCCAAAGGCTGGTATTATTGGCATGTGGTGCCAAAAGGGTTCAACAGCATGCTTCCAATTTGAGTATTGCAAGTTCATTCGCTCACGGCTTGTCTCATATCCGTTAATTAAATCGCCGGTAAATTGCATGAATTTTACTCCTTCAGCTTTTGCAAGAGCTGCAATTCGTTTCATGATATAGGCATTTGTTCCGTAAATGTTTCTTTCGCCTCCTCCATTTCCAGCTCGGGAATCGCTGCTGTAGGCAAAACTAAACTTTGTGCGGGTTCCTGGTTCCGGTGCTGTTTCAAAAGTATATTTAAACTCGAATTCGCCAATAGTCAGGGTATAGTCATATTTGGTGTTTGGCTGAAGATCATCAATTTCAATTTCATGATTCAATCTTGCCCTTTTTTTACCATATGTTTTACCATCGACTTTTATATTCGCCTTAACAGGCTGAGTCGTTGTAAATGAAATCACAAGGCTTTTGGATGAAAGCTTGTTTATGAATGGACCTTCGATTAGTGTTGGTGCAGCAGAAAAGCTTCCATTTTTGTAGGTGAAGCCAAGTTTTCCATCATATAACATCTCTCCATTTTCCGATATAATTCGATAACCAAGAACGCCTCTTCCTGTTTTCTCCCAATTAATCATATCGTATTTCCCTGAAAGGACACCAGCTATTGGGATAAAACTTTTGCCCTCCTGAATTTTAGCAGATTCTCTAAAATAAACTGTTTGTGGAAAATTGCCATCTCCATAATTGATGAATCCGTAATATAAGATTCCGGTAAGCTTTGGGTATTTAAAATCAAGCAGAATTCCATGTCTTGTTCCTGCCGGGTTTCCATATAAATCACTGAATTTAAACTCATCATTAGCATCGAAAGCATATATCTTTCGCCCCTCCACATTCAAATAAATTCCATTCCCATCATTCCCTAAGTTGGAATAAATGGCTGGGATTTCCTGTGCTAATAGTTGCAGATTTGCTGCTATCAGGAAGCTAATGAAAAGTAATTTTCGCATTATTTCTATTCTGATTTTCGTTGAATTCTATTAAAGATACAACATCAGGCTAGAGGATATGAAATTTTTCTTGTTAAGAAATGTTAGAATTAGACGCTGTTTTTTTATTTACAGCCTAATCAAGAGAAATGTTGTAAACCCCATTAGTCAGAACTCTGGCAAAGTTTTTAGAATCTAAAATTTCTGAAAATCCTTTTGATTCACATCCAATTTTTATTTTTTCCTTGCGAAGATAATAGCTTTTCTCATCACTATTATCAATGACAAAAACATAATGGTCGGAGCCTGATTTAAGAATTGCATGGCTTGGAAGTGCCATTGCATCTTTTTCATTTGTTGTAATTTCAGCTTCGATAAATGAACCATTGTATAATTTTCCTTTTGCCTTTTCTTCCATTTTGGCTAAACAGAGAATCGTTTTTGTTTCCGGATCAATTCCTTTTCCGATTGCACTCAAATGTGCCTTGAATGATTCATTAGGATTACTAATGGTTTTAAAATACAATTTTTGCCCAATTTTTAGATGCTGGATGTCCTTTTCGAATACCGAAATTTGAATTTGCAGTTGATCGGTATCTACAATTTCGATTAAGGACTTTTGTTGTTCGGTAAATTGTCCAAGAATCAGATTGTAATTGGTGATATAACCATTTATTGGAGCCGTAATTGAGAGAGAAGAATAAAAATCACCTCCTTTTATTTTATCTGTGTTGAGTCGTAGAACTTGTAATTTTAATTCCAAACTCTCATATTTCGCTTTTGTTGCTTTGTATGTGCTTTCGGAGGTAATGAGGTCTTTTTCTGCACCAATTTTTTCGTTGTAAAGAGCTTTGCTTCTTTCGTAATCTGCTTTTACTCCTGTTAGTAATGCCGAAGTTTCCGCGAATTCTTGCTGAAGGACAATTAAATCGTTGGATTCGATCTGACACAATACTTGACCTTTTTTTACATAATCTCCCGTTGTGAAATGAATACTCTTTACAATACCGGAAACAGGTGTGCTTATATTGGCAATTCCATTGGGAGGAGCTGCAATAGATCCGTTACACGAAATTAAATCTTCAAAGCAATGTGTGGTCACTGCTCCAATTTCCATTTTGTCAGTGATGAATTGTTTTTGTGATATTTGAATTAACTGATCGTTCTCATTTATGACAGGATTAATGGGAGTCTTTTTTTGTTCGCAAGCAAAAAAACATATTGTAATTAGTGTATAGGTGAGTAGTTTATAGCTTTTCATGATATAGGGGTTTTATTTATTTAGATAGTTGGCTTCAAGGCTAAGATAATTGTACTGAGAAAGATTATCGAGATAGTTTATCGTAAGGCTTAAGGCATTTTCGATACTTATAACAAATTGGAAAAAGTCCATTTCTCCCATTTGATACGATTTTTCAGCCATTCTTATGATTTCAGAACTCAAATTCTTTCCTGAATCTTCATAGTTTTGGAGTGATTCTTCATATTTCATCAATTCTATTCGTAATTCCTCCTGCTTCGCTTCGCGATTAATTAGAAAGTCATTTCGCATGTTTTTATTGATGTCTAAAGCAATTTTGTTTGCTTTTATCCGGGCTTTTTGTTCACCGAAAAATAAGGGGACTGCCAATCCAATTTGAAAGCCTTGGTAGGTTTGAGCGTTAGAATAGTTATTACTTCCCCTGTAATAGCCAAGAGATATATCGGGTAGAAGCTTGTTTTTCTCCAAACCAAGTAAGGCATATTGTTGTTCGAATTGCAGTTTCATAATTTGCAAATCGGAACTTGATTCAATGAGATTGTTCTCAATAGGAATCCGTTTCAGTTCCTGCATTGGAACTGAAAAAGAGCTATCCTGTTGTAAAATGGCCTTCAGTTTTTGATTGGCAATGTTCAAATTGTGTTTCAATTGTTCGATGTCCATTCCTATTTGTTGTTGTTTCGCTTTGGCATTTAGCAAATCAATCTGACTGATATCTCCTTTTTCAAATCTTAATTCAGCACTTTTTCTAAAATTGGCATATAAAGAGTCTATTTTGAGAAATATTGTCTGTTTGTTTTGCAGATAGAGTATTTGATAATAGGCTTGAGATACATCTTTTGAAACCATCTGTTGCTGTCGATAATAGTTGGTTTCTGCAATTGATACATTTCTTTTATTCACTTTCGATTGTGAAGTGTAAATACTAGGGAAACTGAAGTTTTGTTCAATACCAAAAATCTTGAGTGGATAACCATTTTCCGCAATGTTATTTTGATCGTAAGCATAGTAAAACAATGTTTTGTCTATGGAAAAAGCACTTGCTTTTAAAGCTTCACTTTGTTTTATTGTAAGTTCGAAAGCCTGAAGTTGCTTATTATTATTCATAGCAATTTCAATTGCATTCTCAAGACTCAATTCCTTCGTTTGTCCTGTTGCTGTAAGCGATAAAAAAGCAATTAGGATGCCTGTAATTGCAGATTTTGATCGGATGAACCTAAGTGGTCTGAATTTGATTCCAATTACATTGTAGAAAATTTCAAACAGTAAAGGTAAAGCAATCATCGTTAACAGGGTAGAAGTGATGAGACCACCGATTACCACCGTAGCCAATGGACGTTGTACTTCCGCACCTGCACCTGACGAAATAGCCATCGGCAAGAATCCCATCGCGGCTGCTGCTGCCGTTAGCATAACCGGGCGCAGTCGATCTCTTGTTCCTGTCAATATCAATTCCCGCATGTTGGTCATTCCTTTCTTCTGTAAATCTTTTAGATGCTCAATCAGCACAATTCCATTCAATACAGCAATACCAAAAAGAGCAATAAAACCTATTCCCGCCGATACACTAAAAGGCATTCCCCTTATCCATAAGAAAAGAACACCACCAACGGTGGATAAGGGAACTGCGGTGAAAATCATGACTGCATCTTTAAACGATCCAAAAGCAAAGTGTAAGAAGATGAAAATTAGCAGTAAGGCCAGAGGTACAGCAAAAAGTAAGCGTTTGCTGGCATTTTGCAGGTTTTCAAACTGACCGCCATAAACAATATAATTTCCAGGTTCCAGTTTAATTGTTCCCTCAATTCTGCTTTGTATATCTTCAACTACCGATTGAAGATCACGATTTCTAACATTAACGCTTACTGACATCATTCGATGTGTGTTTTCACGGGATATTTTTGCAGGTCCTTCTGAAAAAGAGATGTCAGCCAATTCATTCATCGGAATTTGATTTCCATTTGGCAGAGGAATCATTAATTGTTGAATGTTTTCGATGTCTACCCGACTTTCTTTTTGAAGCCGAACAACCAAATCGAATCGTTTTTCACCTTCGAAAACACTACCGCTTGATTCTCCGCCAAAAGCCATTGCCAAATAGGAGTTCAGAGTTTGCATATCCAATCCGTAATGAGCTATTTTATTTCGTTTGTAAATTACACTCATCTGAGGCAACCCATCTGTTTTCTCTAAAATGATATCGGCAGCACCAGGCACATCTTCAATCAATTTCTTGATTTCACTTGCTTTGCTATTTAAATAAGCTAAATCTTCGCCGAATATTTTTATGGCAATGTCAGCGCGAACTCCAGTAATCAATTCGTTAAAACGCATTTCTATTGGTTGGGTAAACTCATATTCAATGCCGGGGATTATCGATAGAGCTTCTTTAAATCGATCTGCCAGTTCTTCCTTAGTTTTTGCGGATGTCCATTCGTGTCTGGGATTTAGTTTTATGATCATATCAATTTCTTCCATCGACATGGGATCTGTTGGAACTTCGGCAGCTCCAATACGGCAAACAATTTGATTTACTTCGGGAAAGCTATCAATTAGGATATTTTCCATTTGGGTACACATTTCAACGGTTTTGGATAGAGAGGTACCGGTTTTTAGAACAGGTTGAATTACAAAATCTCCTTCATCCAAGGTTGGAACAAATTCACCTCCCATTTTCGAAAATAGGACCCCTGTAAAAATAAGAGCAGCCAGCGATGCACCTAAAACAATTTGCTTGTGACCGCAAGACCATTTCATAACGGGAGTATACGATCGATAGGTTAAGTTCATGATTTTATCTGCCAAATTCCATTTGCCTTTCTTTTCAGGTTTTAAAATGAGGGAAGAGGCAACAGGAAGCCAAGTGAAACCTAATATCATAGCTCCAATAATCGCAAAACTAAACGAGAGTGCCATGGGTCTAAACATTTTTCCTTCTACACCTTGCAGTGATAGAATCGGGATAAAAACGATAAGGATAATTATTTGTCCAAAAATGGCAGAATTCATCATTTTTGATGCTCCTGTAAAAGTGATTTTATCTATTAGCGTTTTCTGTTCTTCCTGGTTTGATTGATTAAATTCATCTGTTTTCGCATTGATTCGAATCGCAATGTATTCCACAATGATTACGGCTCCATCAATTATAATTCCAAAGTCGAGAGCTCCCAAACTCATTAAATTGGCATCAATACCAAAAATGTACATCATGGAAAGCGTGAAAAGAAGCGCAAGTGGAATCATCGAAGCAATAACCAAAGCAGATCGTATATTTCCAAGTAATACAACCACGATTAGCATTACAATCAAGCAACCCAAAACCAAATTTTCCACTACTGTGGTAGTGGTTTTACCGATTAGCTCGCTTCGTTCCAATATTGGATTAATGAAAACACCTTCCGGCAGATTTTTCTGTATTTCAGCAACTCTTTCTTTAACCTCATTAATCACCAGTTTCGAGTTTGCGTTCTTCAGCATCATAACTTGTCCCAAAACTTTTTCCCCTTGACCGTTTGCCGTGATAGCACCAAAACGATTGGCATATCCAAAATGAACAGTGGCTATATCTTTAACTAGAATAGGGATACCATTGTTATTCTTAACCACAATTTTTTCAATATCCTGAATGGACTTTACTTGTCCGTCGCCACGGATAAAGTAAGACTGATTGGTTTTTTCGATGTAGGCACCACCGGAAATGCTGTTGTTGTTTTGTAAGGCTTCAAAAACCTCCATCAGGTTTAGATCCAAGGATCTTAATCGTGTAGGATCAATTGCGACTTCGTATTGCTTTAAAAATCCGCCCCAGCTGTTTACTTCAACCACTCCGGGTATACCTGATAATTGTCGTCTAACAATCCAATCCTGAACGGTTCGTAAATCCATTGCAGAATATCGATTTTCATATCCAGGTTTTACATCCAGAATGTATTGATAGATTTCTCCTAATCCTGTGGTTATGGGTCCCATTTCAGGAGAACCAAATCCTTCAGGTATATTTGCTGAAGCAGCCTTAATTTTTTCTGCAATTAATTGGCGGGGAAGGTAGGTGCCAATATCATCATTGAAAACAATTGTTACTACTGATAAACCAAATTTTGAAATGGATCTAATTTCCTCCACTCCGGGAAGATTTGCCATTTCCAATTCGACAGGAGCGGTTATGAATTGCTCTATTTCTTGTGTAGAAAGATTTCCTGACGTAGTAATTACCTGAACCTGATTGTTGGTAATATCAGGAACTGCACCAATAGGTATTTTGAGAATAGCATAGGAACCAAACAGTGCAATGGAAAGGGTGAAGAGTATTACAATAAGCTTGTTTCGAATGCTGAAATTGATGATTTTTTCTAACATGGGCGAACTTTGTAAATAATGATTTTAGAGTATTTGAGTGCAATTTTGTGCAAGAATATAGATTGTTATCTTATTTAACTTGAAGATAATCAGCTTTTGTTGATCAAACTAAAAGATTAAACCAAAAGATGTGAATGAGTGGGATAATTCACACATAAGTTGATTGGCACAGTTAGATGTTTCTGAAATTGTAAAATTGGCATCTGATAAAGCAAGAGCGTTAGCATCTTGATTTTAATCTCATTTTTGAGGAAAAGAAGAGTATTTTATTTGAATTGCACGCGGGTCGATCATTCTTTGGGAATATCTTCCCGCACTTTCGTATGGTAAATGGGGGTATTTTGTTAAAATTCCTTTAATTGTCAGCTATCCGGCACGCTTTAATTTTTATGTAGATTTAAAAACAATTACTTTAGTAGTTCTTAACAGTACATGGCTAAAAAACAAAATCATGAAGTTGGATCAGTTGAAATTAAATATAGATCATATTCCATTCAAAAAATCATTAAGTTTTCTTCCTTTAATTAATAAATTAAAGAGTGAACAAAGAAATGGAGCCGGGAATGATTTACATGCAAAAATTATTTTGGATTTAGTGGAGAGGAATCCCGATTTAGCAAAATCTGATTTTAATATTGAGGATGTTAGTAAGTATGAGGATGAGATCCATACAATGATGTCGTATTTTTTCACCCCTTCTCAATACAAAAAAGATATAGGTGTTGTTGCCAGTCCGTTCGACGATCAGAATTTTTATTTTACTCCAAATTATCTTAAAATATATAACAATCAAAACATAGAAATTGAACATGTTGAGCAGAGGCATCAGGATAAATGTTATCTGACTTTTACGAAGTTGATATATGCTTATTTAATGATTCTGCCCAAATTCTATAATTTTCAATTGGATATGGATTATCTGTTTTTGTATCGTATGACAGATAAGTTGAATGGTTTGGTGAAGTATTATAAATTGGAGTATGATGAGTCATGTATCGAAATTACTTACAAAGGGAATTTGCCAGAAGCTTCGGAGGAGGATATTCGAGAAATGATTAACGATCCAATGAATATGGATTTTTGGCTGAAGACGATTCCTTTGGATAATTTTACTTTTTGTGGATTTATGTCATTCAAATATGTTGATGTTACTCAGATTGAAGTAATCTCATCATTAAAGTCTCAATTGCTGGAAAAATCTTCAATAATTAATCGAAATAATTTTGACGCTCTCGAACAGAATATTCGCTCCTTATTAGCATTGCCAAATTTGAATTTAGGTGTACTTGCTTTGGGAATGGTTCAAGGCAATGTTGAAAATCCTTCTAATTTTTGGCATGGATTCGTTGATCCTCATAAATACAAGTGCGATGCATATCGGGGAACAATATATCAAGAGGCGGGTTTATCCGGTTATCCTGTTCTAATTAGTGACCTTACTAGCAGAGAGAATTTAAAACCGGTGGAACAAGAGTTATTAAATCAAGGTATTAAGAATATTAGTGTCATTCCTCTTCACTACGAAGGTGAGTTAGTGGGGATGATGGAATTGGGTTCAACAAAGGCTTTTGATATCAATTTCACGAAACTTCGTGTGATAAAAGATATCATTCCAGTATTTTCTATTGCAGTGCAACGGACGAGTGAGGAATTAAAAAATAGGATAGAGGCTACAATTAAAGAAGAATGTACAGCAATACACCCAAGTGTAGAGTGGCGGTTTCAGCAGGCAGCCAGCAATTTGTTAACCAAAAGAGATTTGGATGATCTGGTGCAAATGGAAGAAATCGTTTTTCGGGAAGTATATCCATTGTATGGGGCCATTGATGTTCGTCATTCCTCGGTGATTCGAAACCGGACAATTCAGGATGATTTGGTGGAGCAATTACAATTGGCACGAGAAGTTTTGAAAGAGGCATTTTTGGATTGTAAAATGCCTGTATACGATCAGTTAATATACAAAATTGATTCCTTGATTGATGGGATTGAAAAAGGACTTTCTTCGGGTGATGAAATGAACGTTCTTAGTTTTATTCGTCATGATGTTGAAACACTTTTTCCACATTTTAAAGAGAATGGATCTGCTATAACTGCTGCGATAGCAGAATATAAAAGAAATATTGATACTGACTTAAATATAGTTTACAAACGAAGAAAAGATTTTGAAGATAGTTTAGCAATGATTAATGATTGCGTTACCTCTTATCTTGAAAAAGAGGAAGAAAAAGCGCAGAAGATGTTCCCTCATTATTTTGAGAAATACCGTACAGATGGTGTAGAGCATAATATTTATATCGGGCAAAGTATTTCAGCTCAAAAAACATTTGATCGTATTTATTTAAAGAATCTACGATTGTGGCAATTAATCGTAAGTGCCGAGTTAGCTAGAAAAACAGATGTTTTAAAAAGTTCGTTGCCGATTGAATTGGAAACAGCAGGTTTAATTTTAGTCCATAGTCAAGCTTTGGCAATTAGGTTCAGACAAGATGAGAAAAAATTCGATGTGGATGGTGCCTATAATATTCGATATGAGATTGTTAAGAAGAGAATAGATAAAGCTGTTATAAAAGGAACCAGTGAGCGTCTTACTCAACCTGGTAAATTAGCTGTAATATTTAGTCAGGAAGCAGAGATGTCAGAGTATCAGAGATATCTGGAGTACTTAATTGCAAAGGGCTATTTTGAAGACAATATAGAACATTTGGTTCTTGAAGATTTACAAGGAGTATATGGTTTAAGGGCGCTTAGAGTACAAATTAAGAATGGCGCTGAGCCTAAAGAAGTTCTTGCTGTAGCAAAGGAATTAAAATTGAATGATTAGCTTTAATTGTTAATATATTTTTGAAATCAAATTTGAAGTAGAAAACGTTTATGCTCTTGAAATCCATATGTATTAGTCTTGTTCTAAGTTCGATAAGTTTTTTAAATTATGCTCAGTTGGCAACTGATAGCTTGCCCAATAAGACACGTCCAAAAATAGGGCTTGTTTTAAGTGGTGGTGGTGCAAAAGGTTTTGCTCATGTTGGTGTGCTTAAGATTATAGACGAATTGGGTATCCCGATTGACTATATCGCGGGCACTAGTATGGGAGGCCTAATAGGTGGTTTTTATGCAATAGGATATTCCGCCGTTGATATTGAGAAAATTATATTAAGTCAGAATTGGGAAGAGCTTCTCTCAGATAATGTGTCGCGAAATTTCGTCCCTATTTATGAAAAAAAGGATTTTGAAAGATATATTTTGTCGTTTCCTATTAAGCCTAAAGGGATAGAACTACCAGGTGGCATTGTTGAAGGTCAAAATGTGATCAATTTATTCGAGCGATTGACAATTGATTTTCATAACGAAACTGATTTTAAAAAATTGCCGATTCCATTTTTATGTGTTGCTACGGATTTGGAAACTGGTGAGCCTGTAATACTGGATAAAGGTTATTTACCCTTGGCCATGCGAGCAAGTATGGCTATTCCAACCTTTTTTGCACCTATTGAGATCGATGGGGAATTGCTTGCAGATGGTGGAATGGTTAATAATTTCCCGGTGAAAGAATTGGTGGATATGGGAGCCGATATAATTATTGGTGTGGATGTTCAGGCAGGGGTTAAATCTAAAAAAGAATTAAAATCTTTACTGGATATTATAAATCAGACAGCTTCCTTAATGGCTTTAAAAAGTTTTAAGGATAATCTGAAATATTGTGATATCTATATTAAACCAAAAATTGACAATTATACTGTTGGAAGCTTTCAGGACGCAGATTCATTGATTTATAAGGGAGAAGAAATAGCTCGTGCCTTCATTCCTACTTTGCTGGATTTAAAGAAAAAGTATAATCTGCAGAAACAAAAAATAAAAGCATATGTACCTCCATGTGATACGTCTAAGTATTATTTAAAGGAGATTGAATTTAACGGACTTAACCAGGTTAGTAATTCATTGTTGGCAGGAAAACTTAATTTTCAGAAGGATTCCAAGATTAGCTTGCTTGAATTGAAAAATGGCATTAATCGGGCTTATGGTAGTCGATATTTCGATCATGTCGATTTCCAAATGAAAGGGGAAAATGAAAAAACTCTTTTAATAAATGTGAAAGAAAGAACGACCAATAGATTTAATGTTGGACTGCATTACGATAGCGATAATAATGCGGCAGTATTGCTAAATACAACATTTCGGAATAAACTAAAAAGTGGATCACGCTTATCATTTGATTTAAAATTATCAGAAAGTCCCAGATTTAAAACGACTTATACTATTGATAATGGTTTGAAACCAGGTTTAAATATGGAAGCAGAATTTAATGATTCTGAGGTTTACGATTTTGAGAACGGTAAGAAAATTGCGAGTTATGATTTTAATTATATGAAATTTGATGTGAATACGCATTCCATTTTTAGGGAATCATATTCTTTTGGTTTAGGAGGCAAAATGGAATATTTCAATATTAATTCAGAAATTAGGACTCTTGATTTACTGGAGACCCGAGATGAAGATTACTATTTTACATACTACGCATTTCTTAATATAGATTCTCATGACAAGGCTTATTATCCAAAGACCGGAATGAGTCTTTATGGAGAATATAAGTTGGTGACAAATAATGGTTTGATTCTGGATGGTATGAATCGACCAGCATCGGTGGCTTATCTGAAGTTTCAAAAGGCAATTAGTGTAAGTCCTTCATTTACACTTTATCCAAAGTTTTATGGCAGAGTGGTTTGGGGGGCAAATATACCTAATTTTTTTATGTCCTATACAGGAGGGATGGATCAGACAGATTATTTTGATATTCAAGTGCCATTTGTTGGTTTGGAACGTATGGAGCTTTCATCGATGAATTCTTTTGTGTTTCGTGCCGATTTTCAATATGAATTATTCCGGAATAATTATTTAATTCTAAAAGTGAATGCCGGCAATCTCGTTGAACAAGTTGATGAAGCATTAATAAAAGGAGAATGGATTAAAGGAGTTGGTTTAACCTATTCGTATAACAGTTTAATCGGACCTATAGAATTATCTTTAATGTATTCTGATAAAAAAAATGGTATCTCGAACTATGTTAACTTAGGCTTTTGGTTTTAATAGATAATCAGCTTTGATTTGTATGATTGATAATTTTAAGATGAAATATTTAGCCGGACTAGAAAACATGATTTTATGAATAAGTGTATTTTCGTCTTCGTTATACTTTATTGTAGCACATGTGGTGGAGTTTTCGGGCAGAATAGTTTAGATAGTTTGAAGTACGATTGGAATCCTGCCATAAAAGGAACTGGGCCGGTTCGTGGTTTCGAAGTGTCTTATCATGCAAATACAAATTATCATGTGAATTCAAATTCAGATTTGTATGGAAATGGAAAAAGTGAGATTGATTACAATCGTGTTTTTGATACAAAGTTGCGCTTTCCAATAGTTTTAAATCAAAAATTAAAAATTGCCGGAGGATTAGATTACAGTGATGAAGAATTTCATTTTGATGATATCTCGAATAATGATTACCCCTTGTACAAAAGCCTTAATGATAAGAATTTAAAAAGTGTTGGCGGGAATGTGTATCTCATGACTCAGTTAAAAAGAAATATATTTTTCATGTTTCGTTTTAGTGCCAAGCTAAAAGGCGATTACTGGAGAGAGCATATTGGTGATGTGAGTAAGTATACTTTTTTGAAAATCGAGATGTCGCCTGTAATTGGGTGGAAAGTGAATCCTAAAAAATCATGGGGTATTGGTATCGCGTATTCTTATACGTTTGGTGATCCGTTACTGTTCCCGGTTTTTGTTTATGATCATTCTTTTGCTGATAAATGGGGTGTTGAAGCCTTTTTGCCTGCCAGAATTAAACTACGGTATCAAGCTTCAAAACTTTGTTTTATTAATGCCAAGGCAAGATTGCAGGGGGGGAGTTATAGTATCCATTTAGACGATCCGGAATTGAATGATTTTAAAACTCTGGAATTAAGAAGATCTGATCTGAACTTTTCATTGGAAATAGAAAAGGGAATTACCGACTGGATATGGGCTTCCTTTGAATATGGCTATCGCACCAATATTAATTTTGATGTGACTAACAGTAATCATGCATTTAGTTTGTCAGGAAGTAAATTAACCAATGAAAATAATATTATTGATTCGAATGCAGGAGGGGGACTGTTTTATAATCTATCGGTGTTTCTCGTACCTTCAAAATCAATTCTGAAAAAGATTGGTTTAAAACAGAATGTAGAATAGGAAAAGGCAATATCCTTTACACTTGGTCTAAAATTGTAAGAATATTGCCCTTTTTGTTTAATTCATTTCATTAGAGAATATCGAGGGTGCAATATCTCTTAAATTGTATCTCGATGCCATTGCTTCTCCATAAGCACCTGTTGAACGTATTGCCATAATATCATTTCGTTTCGTAACAGGTAGGCTAACGGATTTTCCAAAACAATCAGACGATTCACAAATAGGTCCAACTACATCGTAATTTTCAGTTTCACCATTCGAACTCAGGTTTTCAATTTTGTGATAAGCCTGATAAAGAGCGGGTCGCAATAATTCGGTCATGCCAGCATCTAAAATTGCAAATTTGGTTTTTACCCCATTTTTAATGTATAGTACTTTAGAAATGAGACTTCCACACTGAGCTACAATCGATCTTCCCAATTCGAAGTGAAGTTCTTGATTAGGGTCCAGTTCTAAAAAATCATTGAAAATTCCAAAAAAGGTGACAAAATCAGGTATCGGGTTCTTGTCTGGATGCTTGTAGTCTACACCAAACCCTCCGCCAACATTGATATGATCAACAAAAATTTGTCGGTCAGCAAACCATTGTTTAATTTCATTGATTCGAATACACAAGCCTTTGAATACGCTTAAATCGGTAATTTGAGATCCAATATGAAAATGCAGTCCAATTAATTCAATGTTTTTGTAAGTAGCAAGACCTTCAAGAACACAATCAAATTCCCAACGGCTAATTCCAAATTTATTTTCTTCAACTCCTGTTGTGATGTAATGATGAGTATTCGCATTTACATTCGGGTTGATTCGAATGGCAATTTTGGCAATTTTATTGCTTTTTTCAGCCAGTTCATTAATCAATTCCATTTCGGGAATCGATTCACAATTGAAACAAAAAATTTCTGAATCTAATGCGGTTTGGATTTCCTGATCGGATTTCCCAACACCTGCGTATACAATTTTATTCGAAGGATATCCTGATTCCAAAGATCTTTTGATCTCATTTCCACTTACACAATCGGCACCAAAGCCAAATGACTGAATTTTGGTCATGATAGTTGGATTGGCATTTGCTTTTACTGCATAATGAACGTGATAGCCATATTTGGATGACTCTTTTTTAACAATCTCCAAAGTGTTTTGAAGAATCTCCATATCGTAATAATAGAATGGAGTAGGTATGTTTGAGAATTCGTTGATTCTTGAGCTGTTAAACATGATAAAAAATTGTGAAGACAACAATTAAAATAAATGATTACTTAGGGCTTGAAGGGCTGATACTTTATTTTTTTGATCTACCAACACCGAAATATTGTGTTTGCTGCCTCCGTAGGAAATCATTCGCAAAGGAGTATTTTCAAGTGCTTCAAAAACCATTTTAGCACTACCAGCCGATTCTGAAATAAAATCGCCAACAATACAAATTATCGATTGCTCCCGATCTATTTCAACAATACCAAATTTCAATAATTCAGATTCAATTTCCGATAAATGGGTATCATCATCTATTGTGAGAGAAATGGCTACTTCCGAAGTGGTAATCATATCGATTGGAGTCTTGTAAATCTCGAATATTTCAAACACCTTACGCAGGAAACCATATGCCAGGAGCATTCTTCCTGATTTAATTTTTACTGCTGTAATTCCGTCTTTTGCAGCAACAGCTTTAATTCCTTTACCAAGGGAATTAACTGTAATTAGAGTTCCTTCATCCGATGGACTTAGAGTGTTTTTTAAACGAACAGGAATACTCCATTGCTTGCATGGCATTATGCTCGAAGGGTGCATGATTTTAGCTCCAAAATAAGCCAGCTCTGCCGCTTCATCAAAAGACAATTGTTTTAGTGTTTGGGTGTTCTCTACATAGCGGGGATCGTTATTGTGAAACCCATCTATGTCTGTCCAGATCTGAACCTCTTCCGATTTAAGGGCTGCTCCTATTAAAGAAGCGGAGTAATCACTTCCACCACGCTTTAAATTGTCAACCTCACCGTAGGTGTTTCTACAAATAAATCCTTGAGTTATAAAAAGTTTCTGATCAGGATGTTGTGATAGTTCACGTTCCAGATTTTCCTTGATATAGTATGAGTCAGGTTCTCCATCCTTATCAATTCTCATGAAATTTAGGGCCGGAAGAAATACTGAATCAACACCTATTTCAGTCAGATAATAATGAAAAAAAGCAGTCGAGATTAATTCACCTTGTGCGAGAATTGCTTTTTCCTGCAGAGCTGTAAAGCTTCGGTAAACAAAATTGCGAATGTAATTAAAATGAGATGTGATTAACTCATTCCCTTTGTCCTTTCCATTTGGGCTTGTGAATAATTCCTCAATTCGCACCCTATACTCAGTTTCTAATTTTGTGATTTTCTCATCAGCCTGCTCCATCTCCCGTTTATACAAAAGATCGGCTATCTCAACAAGAGAATTGGTTGTTCCAGCCATGGCCGACAGAACTATGATTCTGGATTCATCACTTTGAACCAGTTGCGCAAGATTTTTAATTCTTTCAGGTGATCCAACTGAGGTTCCACCAAATTTTAAAACTTTCATTGATTAATAATTTTAGTTTTGTCATTTCTTTCGGAAATGGAAGGTTTTTAAGATAATAACAACATTACAAACTTGTGGCTTTTAAATTTTTCTCAAAAAAAGCCTGCAGAATTTCTGCAGGCTTATATATCTTATTCGATAGCTTTACATCAATTCACATTATACAACGTCAAGAACGTTTATTGCGTTTATAATGCTTCTTATATTTTAATGTAATAGCGATCATTTATTTCGTTTTTTATTTGACGATGTAAAGTTGTGTAAAATTTTTTATTATTCCAATTGAAATTATTCAATTTGTTAAAATATTAACTATTGAAAGAGTAATTATACTAAAATAAAATACCATTCCAGCCCCAAAAACCTCTCGGAACATCCATAAATTCAATAAAAACTCTATCTTTTGCAATTTCTAATTTTTCGGAGGCTAATGTAGCAAACTTGTTGGATAGATCTTTGGTTTTAGTATCGGGTAAACCAATGCTTTTTAATTGAAGAAATAGAGAAGGCTCGTCACTTCCACCCAATGTCATTTCTACATTGGGAGCAAATGCAGTCATTACATATTTCTCAGGTTTACCTAATTCCATAGATATTAAAGTAGAGCATTCTTTTAGGAAAATTTGTTGCTCTTTGCTTGAAAAACTCTTGTTGGTCTGAACTTTTAAATATGGCATAGTTGAACGTTTTTAAGATTGAAATATTACTGATAGAGCATGAATGATAAATCTTTTTATTCAAGAAGAAATATTTGGTTGAGAGACTTAAGTTATTATTAAATGAGAGAATTACAAAATTAAAGGAATACTTCTCTAATTTGTGTGAAGTTCTTTAATGGCACTTTCGACCACCTTTTTGGAGTTTCCTGCAAATATGTTTTTTCCAATAATAACAACTGGTCTTTTTAAAAATGTGTAGTCAGTCAAAATAAAATTTTTGTATTCTTCTTCGCTTAGATTTTTATCTTTTAAATTAAGTTCTTTGTATTTGATTGCTCTCCTACTGAATAAGCTTTCATAATTACCAGCCAATTCGGCCATATTATTTAGTTGCTCTTCACTTATTTTATCCGTTTTTATATCCTGCAGTATAAAATCAGAATCCAGAGTTAGTTCTTTGATTATTCTCTTACAAGTAGAACAGCTTGATAGGTGATATATTTTTTTCATCTGTCTTTAATGATTTGTGTTATTGGTAATGATTTGAATTATTTCTTCTGCTTGTTTTAAGTTTATACTTTGTGTTTGTATGGCAAAGTACTTACTGGAATAAGTCGTTTTCACCCCTTGCCACAATTCTTTTATTTTTTTTTTCTCAATTAACTCCTTGCACATGCTAAAAGGCAATAAACACAATCCGTTGTTGTGTTGAATTGCATCGAGAATGGCATTCAAATTTGGGATTACGTATCTAGGCTTGAAGTAGGGACGCTTTTTAAAATTATCAGACCAGAATGATTTTATGGTCTCCATTTTATGTGAGTAAGAATACCAGTCTTGCTCGGATAACCATTTCTCAGCTTCATCCATTTTCCTTTCGTAGATCAATTGGTTGAATGGTATCGTATCCAAATCTTTACTGCTGATAAGAAGCAATTCTTCTTTGCAAAATGGAGTGTATCTTATATCTTTATAACTGCTTTGGTCTGTTGTAATAAGCAAATCCAGCTGTTTTCGAAATAGCTTATCCTGCAATTCTTCTGTTTCTCCAAATAGAAACTCCACATCCATTTTAAGTTGGCTAAGAATTGGCGCAAAAGCATAGTGGAATACTTCCAGATACATTCCAATCTTTATTTTTGGCCTGTTTAAAAGAGTTTTCCGTTTAAAATTCTCTTCGGTTTTTTCAAGTTGAATAATCGCTTCTTCTATTTGATTGTATAATTGAATTCCATTGGGAGTCGGCAGCATTCTTCTCGGTTTTCGTTCAAATAACTGAACTCCCATATAAGCTTCCAGAGAAGATAGTTGCTGGCTTACACCCGGTTGGGTGATTAGTAAGTTTTCTGCGGCGCCAGTTAAAGTGCCACGCTCATAAATTGCTTTAAAGGTTCGATACCATTCTAAATTCAACATGTTGCCATAAATTATTTTATATAAATGTATAAAAAGAATAACTTTTTTTATAGGGAAGCAGGCATTAACTTTGTTTTAAATAATAAACGAGAACCATGAGTAAAGTTTTATTTGCATTAACCAGTCATTTTAAAGATGCTTCAGGATGGGAATCTGGATGCTATGTATTAGAAGTTGCAGTTCCTTATTTTCATCTGGTTAAAAATGAAATAGAAATTGACTTTGTATCTCCTCTTGGAGGGAGAGTACCTGTAAAACAATGCGATTTGGATGCAGCCAAAGTAAAATCCTTTTTTGCCGATAAAACAGCAAGTGAGAAATTTCATTCCTCCAAATTACCCGAAGAGGTGAATTCGAATGATTATGATGCCATTTATTTCCCGGGTGGACACGGTGTTGTTTTTGATTTGCCACACTGTGAAAAAATTGCAAAAATCGCCGGCGAGATCTATGATAAAGGTGGTGTTGTTTGTGCCGTTTGTCATGGTGGAGCGGGACTTCTTAATGTAAAGTTGGCTGATGGTTCATTACTGATTAAAGGTAAAAACCTAACAGGATTTAGTAATAAAGAGGAGGAAGCGATAGGAACAGATACAAAGGTTCCATTTTTATTGGAGACAGCATTAATTGAAAAGGGAGCCAACTATTCTTGTGCTGCCAATTGGCAACAGTATGTGGTGGTTGATGGCAGATTAATAACCGGGCAAAATCCAGCTTCCGATTTAGAAATGGCCAAGGAATTGGTGAAAATAATAAAGAAATAATAGTAGTAGATAATTAACACAACTAAAATAAAATGGAAAATTTTAATTTTTATAATCCGGTAAACATCCTTTTTGGAAAAGGAAAAATTGCAGAAATAAATAAGCATATCCCTAAAAATGCTAAAATTTTAATGACCTATGGTGGCGGCAGTATTAAGA
>JAQBBZ010000276.1:0-3576 GCA_032125735.1 Labilibaculum sp. | reverse complement strand
ATTGAGGAAGGATTCAGTAAAGGTAATGTATCTGTTTTTGATACATATTCTTCTCCAGAATTTGTTGAACATCAATATGGATTCTTCCCTCCCAATGTTGAAGGAGTGAAAAATGCAATTAATAGTCTGCACTACTCATTTCCAGATTTTTCATTGACAATAGATGATATGATTATGGACGGCTCCATGGTTTGGGGGCGGATGACAGGACGGGGTACACATAAAAACAAATTTGGACCTATGTATCCAACTGGTAAAAAATTTGAGATTACCGTAATTGATATTATGCGATTCGAAGATGGTAAACTAATTGAACACTGGGGAGTTCCAGATAAATTGGCTCTCATGGAACAACTTGGGATGAAACCACCACCAAAACTTATTATGAAAATAATGAGCTTGCTTAACAAATGAAAATGAAAAGAAGAAATTTTATTTTATCAGCACTTGCAATAATACCTACACTTGTATTTGCTAAAATTGAATCAATAATTCCCATGAGAACGAAAAAAGGGTTTAAAGTAAATGCAGGTGAAGCCAGATTCGGCCAGCACTATAAAATGAAAGGTGTTACACAAAATATTTTGGACATCAAAATATCTGGAAATGATACTGAAAATGATTTAGCTGTATTTGAGCAAACTGGTCTCAGTCCTAACGGTGGGCCACCTTTGCATATTCATCCATTTCAAGATGAATGGTTCTACATTATAGAAGGTGAGTACATGTTTCAGGTTGGTGAGGACAAATATCAAATGAAATCAGGTGACACAATTTTTCTTCCGAGAAATGTCCAGCACGCCTTTATTCAATTGACAGAAAAAGGGAAAATGATAGTTTCTTATTTACCAGCAGGAAAGATGGAAGCATTTTTTCAAGTAACTGATAAATGGACTTTACCTCCATCGAAAGAAGAAATTGCAAAAGTTTTCAAAGACCATGATATGAAAGTTGTTGGGGCGCCATTAAAAATAGACTAAGACATATAATAATTAAAAGTACGAACGCACAACAATGTGTATATTGCATGCGGGTTTCGGTGGTTTTCGAGCGTTTGTGGCTCTTAAAAAAGGTCAGTATAAACTGATAGGTAATCGCCTCGTAATCCCGCACGACACCATACACTTAACGTTAGTGGCAATTATAAAGAACTAAATATGAAAAAGATATTATTTATTGTTGTGTGTAATTTTAAATCGCTTTTAAAAAGTATTAATTATAAACTTATTGATATCATGAATAAACTAATGAAAACCTTAATAATCACATTAAGCGTTCTCTTTTTTTACTCAGCTTCTCTTTTTGCTCAAAATAATGTATCCTTAATATCTAAAGGGGTTGAATTATCAGGGACTTTAGAGTTACCTAAAAATAAAACAGATAAAGCAATATTGATTATTTCTGGATCAGGACAGACAGATCGAGATGGCAATACAAAGCCATTTTATATGAATGATGCTCTAAAAAAACTTGCCTTGGAATTAACAGATTTGGGATATGCCACTTTGCGATATGACAAAAGAGGTGTAGGCGAAAGCTTATCAGATTCTGTGACTTATGAAACATTACGTTTTGAGGATTACGCTATTGACGCATCGAATTGGATTTCTTATTTAAAGAAAGAGTACTCTAATATCACAGTAATAGGTCATAGTCAAGGTGCATTGGTAGGTATGTTGGCAATTCAAAACAACACAGTTAACAAATTCATCTCTTTAGCTGGGCTTTCTGAGGATCTCTATACTACTTTGAGAAGGCAATTATCTAACCAGCCCACAGTTGTAAAAGATGCTGCGTTTCCCATTCTGGATAGCCTTAAAATTGGTGTTAAGGTTGATAGTGTCCCTCCTTTTCTGCAGAGCTTGATGGGACCCTCTGTTCAAAATTATTTTATGTCATTTATGAGGTATGATCCAAGAGAGGAAATTAAAAAGCTTGGCATCCCTATTTTAATAATTCAAGGAAGCACTGACTTACAGATAACAGTTCAGGGTGCTAGCGAAATGAGCAACAACTCAGACTTTGCCAGTTTAAAAATAATAGAAGGCATGAACCATGTGCTCAGAAAAAGCTCTTCCGAGGCAACTGAAAATATGGCAACCTATAACCATACTGAATTGCCTCTTCATAATGAGTTGATTGAAGAAATAAAGGCTTTTTTGAACAGCAGTAATTAAACCTTAAACTACACACAACAATGTATAAAAATAACAGCCGAGACAGTAATAAAATCAATGGTTTTAGCCCGCTTCAAATTTCTTGTAACTTGCCAAGTAAGAGCAACACAGTCGGCTACTATTTGTATACCAACCGTAATTTTAATTTTAGGTTCTCAAACCGGATTTTCACAACAGAACAATGTACAATCCGATAGTATTAAAAATATGAAAAAACGAGATATATTAGGATTAAGAACGACTATCTACAATGTAGGGGATATTAATAAGGCAAAAAAATGGTACGCTAAAGCATTTGGAATTGAACCATACTTTGACGAACCTTTCTATGTCGGAATTAATATTGGCGGTTATGAACTTGGACTTCTTCCAGAGGAGAACCCAACAACTGAAAAACCTGAAAGTGTCTTTACTTATTGGGGAGTGAACGAAATTGAAAAAGTTTATAATCACTTTCTTGATTCTGGTGCTATTGAGCATGAAAAACCTCATAGTGTTGGCGGACCTCTTATGGTCGCATCAGTTAAAGACCCTTGGGGAAATATAATCGGATTGATTTATAATCCTGTATTTGAGTTAAAAGAGTAATCGAAAAGTATGGCTTCAGATAGAGAGTTCGTAGAGTTTGTCATTGGTCAAATTGAAAATGCTGGTGAAATTATTGCCAAAAGCATGTTTGGAGAATATGGATTATTCTCAGACAAGAAAATTTTTGCACTGATATGCGACAATAAACTATTCATAAAACCAACCGAATCCGGAAGATTATTTATTCAAGATATCATTGAGGCACCACCATATCCTGGAGCCAAACTGAGTTTCCTTATTGAAGAAAAATTGGACGATCGAGATTGGATTAGCCATTTAGTTAGGATTACTGTCAAAGAACTTCCCGAACCTAAACCGAAAAAGAAAAAAAAAATTTAAAGAATAAAAGCCACTAACAATGTATAAAAATAATAGCCGAAATAGTAGTAAATTCAAGGGTTCTAGCTCGCTTCAACTTTCATGTAATTTGAAAGGCAAGTGCCTCGCAATCGGCTACTATTCTTATACTAACCGTTAGCAAGGATTTAAGAAACAAGAACTAAAAGAACAAGCATACGAAAAAATTGATGACAGTATAAAGTGGACTGGTGTAAAAGCCGGAAACCCAGACAGCATATAGTCAGTAAGATCACAATTAACATGCATGCCTTTTCAACAGGCGCTTTATTCCGACTATAAATAATTAAAATGGTACGATCAGATGCAAAATGACTGACTTTTTTTGAGGGATCGACCCTTCAATGTAAACCACATCCCGCAAACCACACAATCAAATGCTATTAAAACTCCAAAATTTGCGGAAAGAGGTTTACAGCTCATCTCTTCCTGTTAAGATTTGATTACGGACTGG
>JAQBBZ010000275.1:0-12955 GCA_032125735.1 Labilibaculum sp. | reverse complement strand
CAGCAAAAAAGCCCCTTTAAAATCAAAAGAATCATTTCGAGCAAAGCAAATTCTATCGCGAAATAGCAACGGACGCGGCGAATTTAAAAGCGCAACACAGATTGATCTTGACTTAACCTAATATGATAACTGAAAGGCTTTTAATAGAAAACACTTAAAAAAATGGTCAGACACAGTTCCATGAATATATCCATAAATACTAGCCCCGGGGCATGTACCACCCTCCAATTGGGCAATTTATGCATCCAATTGGCCTAGGTGACCCTTCCATTGGCAAATTTTCCTCTTCAATTGGCATTGATGACCCTCCAATTGGCAACTTTGTGGCTCCAATCGGACTTTACCCCCTTCCCCTGAGTAATTTTTCGGCTTCAACTGGCAATATCTACCTAATAAAAGCTCATTTGATGAAGGTTATCGGCAAAATTTCGACTTCAATGAATTGTTTTAGTATCTCAATTGACATCTTCAACATATCAACAAGTCTTATAAAATGTTTCATTTCGATTTTAGAATCAAGCCATACCATTGAAGAAAGGGTATGGCTTGCCTGTAATTTATATTCGCAAAACCAAAATCCGGCCAATGGGTCGGACTTTGGTTTTTTACACATTGCTTGCAACTGCCTGATCATTGTTTTATTATTTAAACCAATCTCTTGAATCGGGCATGGTAAATGGTTTCTCGAAAAAGTCATCCATTAAGGATAGAAACAAATCCTGTTTTTCCCTATAAGCAGAGTGAGTTGTTCCAGGAATTATACACAAATGAGACTTAGGAATGTTCTGAAATATTCTCAGAGTATGTTCATGTTTTATAATATCCCGATCGCCCACCATTAGTAATACAGGAGCTTTAATTTCCGATAATCTGGAGTAAGGTATATTGGGATAGTCAAGCATAAGTTGATTTAGTTTTCGCTCAAGAGCATCGTCTGATTCTTTAATTATTCTTTTACTATCGTCAATAGCACACTGAAATATTGCCGTGCTATCCGGAGTAATATTAGGAGCAAAGGCAAGTACCTTTTTTACTTTTTCAGGATATTCCATTGCTAAAATTAAGCTTAGTATCGCTCCGTCGCTGTGCCCCCATACATAAACCGAATCGATATTTAACTGATCAAGTAAAACCTTAACATCCGATGCCATTTGCATATAGCTTAGCGGAGCATCCGTATCGGTTGATTTGCCCTGAGCTCTGCTGTCGATAGCTATTACTTTATACTTGCTTATTAGGTGAGGCATGAATAGGGTGCTAAACCCAATTGAAGCACCATTGCCATGTAAAACTATAAACGGATGACCTTCACCATATTCCTCATAGTAAAGTTTTATTCCATTAACATCTGCATATTTGCCGGCAATCTTGTTTGTGCCATAATTAGGTACTCCATTGCCAGTTATTAACAAGCAATTATTTTTATTTGTGGTATTTTCCCGATGTATGGCAGCTTGAAATTTTTCGTTTTTACCATAGGAACTGGAAGTGCTCCCTTGCTTAAAATTTATATTCCCATTCTCAAAATCATCGAAAAAGATATTTTCCCATTGATTATCTTTTGTCTTTACATCAATTCGAATATCATCATGATAGAACTTACCATTGTATCGGCACAAGGTTCCAAATCCGATTCGAAAAGCTCCGGTATCAATTACTCCTTCGATGGTATGTGTTTCCCATTGGGCATTTCGCAGGGGAGCCGAACTTTTATAAAAACCAACTCCGTTTTTTGTATAAACAGTGGCACCAAAGCTGGTAGAGGCACTTTCATCGCCAATTTCTGTTTTAACAGATGCTTGCAAACGAAATGGAAGCCCGTCAAAATCTTCAACATTTACCGACTGGCCATAAAGAACCCAGTTTTCCTGTGCTACTATTAATCTAATTGGGAAAAAAAACAGCACAATTACCAATAACAACGAATTTGTTTTCATAATATATTGATTTAAATTCTGAATTTGCAATCAAATTCAGCTTGTTGTCTAATTGATGGAAACACCTGTATTGTCGTCCATTTTTTAATCATTTTCAAAAGGTGTTGTCATCATTTCACTTTAGTAAAACAGCAGCACTTTCGATGTATCTTATTTGAAAGCGCTTCCTGGATATGCATAAAAATAGATATATAATTTACGAAAATTCCACGAGGAATCATAGAGCTAAATGCATCTGAAACAGATCATTAAAACACAAGAATCTAACTATAAACTGCACTCCAAATATTAGGCGTAACATTTGTGTTGCAGTTCAGTCGGGGGTGTTCCGATTATCAGAAGCATTCAACCAATGGCAAATTCTTGCTTCCACTTTCAAGATGCCATTTTCCCAACAAAATTTTCAGCACACAGATCTTATTGGTATCTTCAAACTAGATACGAATAACAAATCAGCATTAAAAAACACTTGAAATGAAAGGAATTCAAGATTACTACCCGGATCATTTTGCGCAATGTTACGGTTGCGGCAGGTTGAATGAACATGGACATCAGATTAAAACAATTTGGGATGGCGAAGAAACCCTTACCCGCTTTGTGCCCAAAGAATATCACACGGCTATTCCCGGCTTTGTATATGGTGGATTACTGGCCTCGCTGATTGATTGCCACGGAACCGGCTCGGCCGCATTGGCTCTGGCAAAAGCGCAGGGCATTGAGCTTTCCGCAAGCAATGCACCGCGATGCGTTACCGCCTCGTTGCAGGTAAAATATCTAAAACCAACACCCATTGGAGGCGAAATAGTGATTAAAGGGAAAATTAAGGAAGTTGGAGCACGAAAAGTGATTGTGGAAGCGGAACTGTTTGCAAGCGGGGTACTTTGCGTGGTTGGTGAGGTTGTTTCGGTTTTAGTTCCCGATAATTTCGGCTTGTAAAAACAAGAAGGGTGGCGAAAAAGTTGAATCTTATACTATTCAACGACTTTACCCTTAAATTCCCTAAAGGGAAGTCGTTGAAATTCAGTTTCCCTTTAGGGTCAGGGGTAAAACTGAATTTCATTTTAGTACGAAACAATTACTTTTCGGACTGTAAAACACAAAGGCCATCAGGAAAAAAATCCTGATGGCCCTATCTTATTCGCTTATTTCTTCTAGTTTGTCAATATCCCGCCGGTAATCCGTACCAATGCTGTTCTCGATTGAATGAGATTAAAAATGGCATTTACCCGTGCAAAAGCAACATTCTGATAGGTGATCTGAATATCGCGGTAATTGAACGAATTGATACTCCCCGATTCAAATTTATCCTTTGAAATAGTGAGGTTAAGCTCTGCTGCAGCCAGATTCTCCTCGGCAAGCAGATACAATTCTTTTCGCACCTGGTACAGCTCAAATTGCTGAGCCAGCAAATTAGTCAAAGTATGCTTTACATCTTCCGTTTCAATCTGGCCTATTTCTTCCTGAATTTTTGCAATCTGCATGGCTCTTCGGTTCGAATTCCCATTAAAAATCATAAAATTTAAACTCACATTGGCATAAAAATTATGCGAATCGGCCGTTGAAGATGGCATACCCTCCAGTTTCATTCGGGTTGAGTTTTCCTGCACTCCAGCCCCCAATGAAACGCGGGGGTAAAAATTGCTTCGTGCCATATCCACATCACGTTTCAGCAACATTTCCTGTATATATCTGTTTTTTAGAGTATTGTTTCCTGAAAGCATTTTATCCAGCAATGCTGCCATCTGAAATTCTTCGCTTAGGGGTAAAAACTCATCTGCGAAAGCATAGGTTTCGCTCTCTT
This sequence comes from Labilibaculum sp., assembly GCA_032125735.1. Lineage (GTDB taxonomy): Bacteria > Bacteroidota > Bacteroidia > Bacteroidales > Marinifilaceae > Labilibaculum. The sequence continues at coordinate 9,217 of JAQBBZ010000275.1, read as the reverse complement.
TAACCCCCAACAGGAAATTTAAATCGCGAACAGAATTATTAAAATTTACTTCCTGAATCAGGAAGGATGAACGATCCTGCAACCACGCATTCTGAGCCTGTAAAACATCATAGGTAACCGAACTTCCCAGCTCTTTTCCAACTTTTACCTTCCCATATCTATCGGAAGATAACTGCATGATTTTACGGTTCACTTCCATGCGCTCTTTTTCCAGCAGTACTTTATAGTAGGAAAGAATAATTAATTCAATCTTATTTTCGATGGCAATTACTGTATTTCCTTTTGATAATTGAGCCAAATCGTCAAACTTATCTTTTCGAATCTGCACCGCAAAACCGTCAAATAAAGTCCAGTTTACATCCAATGAAGGAATTAAACTGTTTCTCATGAAATCCTTTTCTTCATTGTAATCTTTTGTATTTCGATACGCAAGATTGAACTGAACACTTGGATAACTACCTGCGTTTCCCCAGGTATTATTCAATTCAGAAACCTTTTCCGATTTTCGATAAATCTTTAGCTGATAATTGTTCTCCAATCCCACCTCGATGGCTTTAGACAGACTTAGTTCTTCCTGTGCCTGCACAATAAACTGACTGCACAGAATGAAAGCTATGAATAATGATACTTTTCTGATCATTTGTTTTGTTCTTTATTTGATTCCCAATCCCTGACTACAGTCAAGGGCAATTTATACAGGGAAAATTGATACTATTATTAATCCAGACTCACCTTCGATTCTTTCACCTTAGGCTCTACATCGCGGGGTGAAATCTCTTCCCCTTCCCAAATGCCCTTTGTTATTCTTCTAACATCATTCAGGATTAAAATTAATACAGGGAAAAATAACAGAAGAAACAGGGTGCCGATTAATACCCCGTATGCCAAGGCAATAGCCATTGGAATAAGGAATTGAGCTTGAAATGAATTTTCCAGAATCAAAGGATACAAACCAACCGAGGTTGTTATTGTTGTTAAAATAATCGCTCTGAATCTGGCTTTACCTGCGGCTTTTACAGCAGGTTCAGGATGCATTCCCTCTTCAATCAGCGAATTGTACTTGGACAGGAAGACCACAGCATCGTTTATAATTACCCCCGAAAGAGCAACCATTCCCCAAACACTTAACATGGAAACAGGATATCCTTCAATTCCGTGCCCCCAGGCAGATCCAAGCCAGCCCAAAGGAATCATGAGCAATATGATTATTCCCTGTGTAAAACTTCGAAAATGAACCATCACAATAAAAACAATCAGCATGAAAGCAATACTAAAATAGATCTTCAGCTCAGCAATATCTTCGGCTGATCTTTTTGCCTGACCTTGATATTCAGGGCGAACACTTGGAAATCTGGCTTCTAAATCAGGTAGTATGGTCGCATTGATATAATCTAAAATTGGAGGAACAGGTTCACTGGGATCAATAATCTCAGCATCCACACGAATCTCACGTGCTCCATTGTAACGCTGTATACTAACGGGTCCGCGCAAAATCTCATAATCGATTAATTCCGACAATGGAAATTCACCTTTTGGCGTACGAATTCTCATGTCCTCCATTTGTCCGATAAAAACCCGGTCGCTTTTCGGATATCGAACCCAAACCTTAATCTCATCTTTTCCTTCCTGCAGGCGCTGCGATTGTCCTCCGAAAAAGCCTTGACGAATTTGTGATGTGATGGATGTTAAATTCATCCCCAAATAAAACGCTTTTGGTTTTAATTTCAATCTTACCTCGCGGCTTCCCAATGGGTTATTATCGTTAATATTATATAAGGAGGACATTTTTCTTAATTCTCCTTGAAAATAATCATTGGCCTGATTGAGTTGATCCAAATCATTTCCCAGCAAACTAATCGAAACCGGAGCTCCCCAACGGTTATTCGCTCCAATCGTAAACTTCTCAAGGTCGGAAACATCTCCTAATTTTGATTTTACTCTGTCTGAGATATCGAAACTAGACACCGGTGCTCCTTCCATATCACGAAGAGTTACAGATAAATTACCCGCATGAGGCCCAACTTCCTGTCCTCCAAAAGCATTGCCCGAAGAAAGGCTTGTGTATTTGATAAAACTTGCCGTATCCTGAAATTCGTTCATCAATTCATCATTCACCTCCCAAACTGCATTTTCAAACTTCTTTAATCTGGCAATGGTGATTTCTTTGTTGCTTCCAGGCTTATAAGCGATGTTCATAGCAAAGGTATCGAAGGCCACATTGGGGAAAAATGTACTTTGAATAAATCCGCCGCTAAACAAACCCATCGTAATTAAGAAAAGAGCCGCAGGAATAAAAAGAACATACCATCTCCAACGAATTACACGTTCAAGTGTTCCCGCGTAAACACGATCTCTAACGAAAAGAATCCCCTTTTCAACTTTTCCTCTAATCCTGTTAAAAAAGTTATCCTTCCTATTTCTATGTAATACTTTTTCGTTTCCAATATGACCAGGTAATACAAAAAGACTTTCGAAAAGAGACAGACTTAAACAAGCCACCACCACAAAGGCCATTTCATACAAAAACTCCATATTTCCGGTAACCAACAAAAGTGGTGAGAACGCAACCATGGTTGTAGTAACCGAAGTTAAAACAGCAGGAACAACTTCCATGGTACCATCAATAGCGGCTCTTCGTGGGCTTTTTCCACTCTCGAAATGAGAATAAATATTTTCCCCAATCACGATTCCATCATCTACCAGAATACCAATAATTAAGATCATTCCGAAAAGAGAAATCATATTGATAGTAACTCCCATTAAGTTTGCAATAATAAACATTCCTAAAAAGGAAGCGGGAATTCCCCATGCAACCCAAATAGCTAATCGAAAACTTAGAAAAAGTGCCAGCGAGATAACAACCAACAACAAACCATACCCGCCATTTTTAAACAGCAGATTTAATCTTGACTGCAGCAGACTAATGAAATCGAAACTAATCTCCAGCCTGGCATCATCGTATTTTTCATTAAACTCTTTGGCGTATTTGTTACAGTATACTGATATCTCTTTCAAATCTTCATTATTCAGCTTGTTTACCTGAATTGAGATCGCCGGATTTTTATTAACATAGGTTGAATTAGGAACGTCCTGAAACTGAAAATGAGTATTCGCCACATCACGAATTCGAATGTAGCTTCCATCAGGGTTTGCTTTCAAAATAATTTCTCCGATTTGATCCGGATCCACAGATCGGTTGCGCGATCGAATCAGAATTTCCTCCACTTCATTCTTAATTGTTCCCCCCGAAATATCGATGTTATTATTGGCGATTGCTGCAGAAATCTCACTGAATGTGAGATTGTATCTTCGCAAATCATCCTCCTTCACCTCTACTGATAATTCCAGATTTGGAAAACCCGACAGAGATATTTGCGACATCACTTTCGAACGCATTAAATCGTCGTAAATCAGATCGGCATATTTTTTTAAGCTGATTAAATCGATATCGCCGGTAACCACCATGCGCACAGCAGGTGTTGTTGCTCTCTGTTTTGCGATAACTGCCTTTTCGGCTCCCGATGGAAAGGTAGGGATTCCATCCACCGAATTTTTTACATCGGCTAATGTTTCATCCAAATCGTAATCGCCGGTTGTGGTGATGGTTAATCGGGAAAATCCCTCCGACGATACGGAATTCATTTCTTTGATTCCAACAATTCCCCTTACTGCATCCTCTATTCGTGAGGTTATGCCTTCTTCAACCTCCTTTGGTGAAGCTCCCGGAAAAACCATGGAAACAGTAATCGTTTTAGATTCTGTTTCCGGGAAAAATGATTTCTTCATAAAAGCCAAAGAAACACCTCCGGCAATAAGCACCACAGCAATAATCATTTTTCCGTAAAACGGATATCTTACAAATTGTGATATTATATTTCTCATTATATGCTATTTCTGAATTTGTACCTGCATGTTTTCCGTTGCCTTCACAGGAGGTTCCACAACCAATATCTCCCCCTCTTTTAATCCATTAAAAACCAAAGTATTCTCATTTCGTCTGATCACATTGATTTCTTTTTCTCTTAGGATATCTCCTTCAACAACAAACACTTTATTAGAGCTAAAAACAGCATTTCTGGGAATCTCCATGACATTGGCAATCATTTTCCCATTAAAGCGGGCAGTTAAAAACTGTCCCTGATACAATTCCTTACCCTTGGTATTCTCCAACTTTACAAAAACAGAAATAGATTGTGTTCCCTCATCAACAAAATCAGACTTCCTTACTAATTTTCCAGTAAATATTACGTCTCCACTCGAATCCAAAATATCAACCTTCTCATTCAAACTCAGCCAGGAAATTTCTTTAGACTCAATTGGAACCTGCAGCTCTAAATTATTCGATTCGATGATACCAGCCAGCTTCGATCCTACTCCGGCAACCGATCCAATCTGTGTATTCACCTCTACATAAGAACCATCAAAGGGTGCGTATATTTTTCTTTTATCCAATTTAACCTCAGCACTCTTAATGGCATAATAGTCGCCTAAAATATTTCTACTCGCCATAAATACCTTTTCCTGATCGGACTTAAGCTTTGGCAATTCAGAAATACTCTCCTCTAAACTAATGGTATTAAAAAATGCCATCCACACCTCAAAATTATCAGCGTAGTCGACTTTTATATCTGGTAAATTTTCAGCTAGTTTATTCAAGAAACGACTCTTTTGAGCCCGTAAATCCATTTTTGCATCCTCCTCATAAATACGAATCAGCAATTGTCCCTTTTTAAACTTCTGCCCCACCTTTAAAGGAACACCAGTCTCAATAATTCGACCTGCAACTTCAGAACTTAAATTCACTTCTAAATTAGACGCTAATCTCCCTTTCTCAACTATTGGAGAAGATATTTCGTGGTAATTTACAGCCTCAACTCTAACAAGAGGTAGCTTTTTTTTGTCTAAATTCTTTTTGGGAGCTTCTTTTAAACTGCTTAAGCCTTTCATAGCTGCAAAACCAATTGCCAAGGTTGCTATTACCAGCAAGACAATAATTACTTTTCTATTCATCGATATTTTTAGTTAGTGGTATTTTCTTTTTCATGAATGTTTTAACACTCCAAAATTGTTATAATTCAAATATAATCATCTTTAATAGTTTTATGAACGATAAAACTATTTTAACAAAAAATTCACAATTCCTTCGATTAAGACATTAAGTAAAACGAATTTGAAGTTTTATTCCTTGTCTATAAAATAGTAAGATTTACAAAAGGTGGTTTAAAAAATAATTCCGACTTTTGTGCTCTAAATTTATTTGAATACTACAATGGAACAAGAGAAATACAGCAAACTCAGATATCAACTTATGGAGTCATTAACATGGCCATCCTTGTACATGTTTAAATTTATCATTCCTAATTCTGATGAAAAAGTAAAGGCTATTAAAGAGCTGTTCCCTGTTGATACCGAATTTTCTTTTAAGACTTCAAAAGATTTAAAATTCATTGGAATTACCGTTAAACAAACGATGGAATCGGCTGATGCTGTAATAGACATCTATATTGAAGCTAGTCGCATTGAGGGTGTAATGATGCTCTAATAAAAACCCATTTATTTGCATCCTTATCAAAAACTGATTATGCTAATCAGTTAATTAAATGCCCCATTTCTCTGATTGCCTTTCAGTTAATTAACTTTTAAAATATTCAACTTCTGAAATGGAAAACGAATAAATTGTTATACTTTCGAGCTACTGATAAAAAAACTAATAAATTATTAAATGATAGATGTAATTGATTTTGGATTGACTCGTGATGGAGAAAAAGTACAACTATACACCCTTCGAAATAAAAACGGACTAATAGCAAAAATCACCAATTATGGTGGAATTCTTACCTCATTTACTCTTCCTTTACCCAACGAAGAAAGAGAAATTGTTTTGGGGTTTGATTCGCTTGAAGAGTATACAAGTGAGGAATACCTTAAAAACTACCCGTATTTTGGGGCTTTAATTGGTCGTTTTGGAAATCGAATTAACAAAGGTTTAGTTAGCCTGGATGAGAAAGAAATCCAACTTGCATGCAATCATGGTATGCATCATTTACATGGTGGTAACATTGGATTTGACAGAAAAGTATGGAAAGCCGAAGTCATTAATAATGAAGATTTAAAATTAAGCTATTTGAGTCCTGATGGAGAAGAAAATTTCCCTGGTAATTTAAGCACCGAGGTAATTTACAAACTGACCGATGATAATGAGTTACAGATTCATTACAAAGCGACAACCGATAAAACCACTCCAATCAATTTAACTCAACATTCCTATTTTAATTTATCAAACAATTTTGAAAGTATTCTGAAACATAAGCTTCAAGTTAACACAGCATACATTTTAGAAACTAATGATTTTCTGATTCCTAGTGGTAAATTATACGATATCAGAAAAACTCTTTTCGACTTTCAAACAAAAAAATCGATTGACAGAGATATTGAGGATATTGAGAATTACGATGACTGTTTTGCTTTTGGAGAATCGACTGAGTCTCCTAGAAAAGTAGCTGAACTTTCCGATAAAGAGGGTACAGTAACAATGGAGGTTGCTACAACATTCCCTGGTCTGCAGGTTTACACAGGTAAATATATCAAAGCAGGAAAATTCGGAACATTCTCTGGAGTTGCTTTGGAGGCTCAAGGATATCCTGATGCTCCAAATCATAAAAATTTCAAACATGGCTGGCTAAAACCTGGCGAAGTCTACCAGCATCAGACAAACTACAAACTTATTTTCTAATAAAATATCACAAAGGCTGTTTCGAAAGATTCAGCCTTTTTCCTTGACTGTAAATATCAATTTCTCAAATTAACAATCGTGTTTACTCTAAAAAATAAACTATCTGCCATTACTATTTTCTTATTTGAAAGAAAAACTTAATATTGCGATCTGATATTTTCACAAACGCTTACTCTATGCTTACTGATATCATCATTGTTCTTGCCATAATGGTTTTAGGAATCGGAATTGGCCTTATTATTGGCAACCGTCCAAAAACCATTAAAGTTGTTGGTGTTTTAACATCATTTTCTATTTTCCTTTTACTTTTCCTTTTAGGCATTGGTGTTGGCACAAATAACAAAATCATAAACAATCTTGATTCTATTGGAATCCAAGCTTTGGTACTCTCAATTGGGGCCCTTCTTGGATCATTAATTTGTGCATACTTTACTTACAATCTATTTTTCAAAAAGAAATAACACGAATATGAAAGGCAGCTTAATCATACTTGGCTTTTTTATACTGGGATTAATTCTAGGACTAACGCGATTTCTTCCGGAAAGCGTTTTAGAATCTGATTTTAGCATTTATGCTCTTTATCTTCTCATGCTTTTAGTCGGAATTGGCATTGGTACCGATCGCAACTCATGGAAAGTAATTCGTGAGATTAACATTAAAATCGTATTGGTTCCCATTTCGGTTATAGTGGGTTCTTTACTTGGTGTTTCTGCATTTTCAGCTCTGCTTTCGGATATTGGTGTTGGTGAAGCCATGGCGGTAGGTGCTGGGTTTGGCTATTACAGCTTATCAAGCGTAATGATAACAGAATTTCATAGCGACACGCTTGGTGTTATTGCTCTGCTTTCAAATATTATCAGGGAAATATTGACTCTTTTAGCAACGCCATTATTTGTAAAATACTTTGGAAAATTAGCGGGAATTGCTGCAGGAGGTGCAACAGCTATGGATACTACACTACCTATCATTGTGCGTTATTCAGGAAAAGAGTATGCCATTATTGCTGTATTTAGCGGTATTGTATTAACCATTCTTGTTCCTATAATTGTGCCTTTAATTCTTGAATTCTTATAGATTAAATACCAGCAATAACCATTTCCAGTTTAAACTCATTTTAAAGTAGATAATCAAAATAACTTATCTATTTTTTATAAATTTACCTCAAACCAGCAAACCAATAGTATGTTATACTTTAACAGATTCATACTTCTATACAATTGTTCGTACAAAGGTTTGTACGAATGTTGGATTTGTTAAATATCCCCAGTATCCCCTTTCACAACTTATTTTGTTCAGTCTATTTTAATCGATTATTTTCTTTAATGGGATTCTAGTATCCCGGCAAGGTTTAATTTATGGGTTTGCTGGTTGAACAAATGAGTTACATCCATTTTGTTATTTGCAATTCCGTGTACGAAACAAGAAAGTTTCCGACACGATCAACATAACCCAAAACCCATCATCATGTTCTCAAAAGAAACTTACATTAACAGAAGAAACAAGCTTAAAGCAGACGTAAAATCAGGAATCCTCCTATTTCTAGGTAACGATGAATGTGGAATGAATTACGCCGACAACACCTATCATTTCCGTCAGGATAGTACTTTCCTATATTTTTTTGGTTCAGATTATGCCGGACTAAATGCAATTATTGATATCGATGAAAATCGTGAGATTATTTTCGGCGATGAATTAACAATCGACCATATTGTTTGGATGGGATCGCAACCAACAATTAAGGAAAAGAGCCAAGCCGTTGGTATTAGCGAAACAGCTCCAATGTCTGATTTAAAACCCTACTTGGATAATGCAGCTGTAAAAGCCCGAACTATTCATCACCTCCCTCCTTACCGACCAGAACATCAAATTAAATTACTTGATTTACTTCAGTTACATCCTAAAATTGCAGCGAAAAATGCGTCATTACCCTTTATTCAGGCAGTGGTAAATCAACGAAACTACAAGTCGAGTGAGGAAATTATTCAATTGGAAGAAGCTGTAAATATAACTGCAGAAATGCACCTTGCCGCCATGCGCATTGCCCGGCCAGGGATGAAAGAATCAGAAATTGCGGCAGCTGTTCAACAAGTTGCAATTGCGACAGGAGGACAACTCTCTTTTCCGGTAATTGCAACAATCAACGGACAAACTCTTCATAATCACTATCATGGCAACACATTAAAAAGCGGAGATATGCTTTTACTTGATTGTGGCGCTGAAAACGCAATGCATTATGCCGGTGATATGTCCAGTACTTTTCCTGTAGATAAAACTTTCACAACCCGCCAAAAAGAGATTTACCAAATAGCATTGAATGCACACAATGCTGCAATTGATCAGTTACAACCTGGCGTTAAATTCAAAGATGTTCATCTTACCGCTTGCCGTACCATTGCCGAAGGAATGAAACAAATGGGTTTTATGAAAGGAGATTTGGATGATGCGATCCGACAAGGTGCTCATGCTCTGTTTTTCCAATGCGGG
>JAQBBZ010000274.1:0-2713 GCA_032125735.1 Labilibaculum sp. | reverse complement strand
CAATTCCGAATGACCACACGGAGAAAGAGATGTTGTATCACACTTTTCCCGGCAAGTATACTAATCACTTTTGTGAAGCAGGAAAAATCCTAGCTGACATGACCAAGGTCAAGATTGTTGCTTATTTCGATACTCTTTATCTCGAAGATAAAAAGATTGGGGTTATTCCCAGGAAGCCTAAAAAGCCGACATCTGATGATGACGGCAAGGAAAACGACCATGCGAAAAATCGCAACAAGAACCGCGTGCCTCGCGGAGGTCCTCGTAATGGAGGCGGTCGTGGCAGTTATAATGGTGGACGCGGCGGCAACAACAATAATGCCCCCTGTCAAATCCACAATGGACACCATTCTTGGGCCGACTGTAACCAGAATCGGAACAGTCGCAACTACAAGCCGCCCAACAATAACAACGGTCATCGTGGCAACGGCGGAGGTCGTGGCAACGGCAACGACCGCAACAAGAATAAAAATCAGGATGCCCATCATAATGATGAGGATCCCAAGCCTAAAAAGAAGGTTAAGCTCGCCGACCAGCATCATGCTGATGTAGTGGCGACAAGTCTTTTCGCCACCGACAGCGAGTGAATACCGCTGGACGATTATATTTGTTTAGATATATGTGAAAATGAAAATATTAGCGATGCTAATAAAAGTAAAACAAAATTTATTATTGACACTGAAAGTGCTAATATATTTTTAGATGAATACAATAATCATCCTGATAATGATTCGTGCTCAAAAACAGCATCGCTATCCGACGATAGCAGTGTAGATTCTTTAAATGTTTTTGAAATCGATGACATTCATGCGATTCAATTAAATATTCCCGTGCCAAAATGCACTAAAAAAATAACAAAAAATTATGTTCCAACATCTATCGCAATTGCAGATTCAATTGCCTTAAAAAAATCACAACGTTTATTACGCGTTTTATTTGATTCCGGCGCGATGAAAACCATGATTCACCGCCGCGCTTTGCCCGCAGACGCAGAGCCTACAAAATTAACTAATACAAAAACTATGTCAACTTTGGCTGGTAATTTACAAACAACAGAAGTTGTTAAACTTAGAAAAATCAAATTGCCAGAATTTGACAAAACAAAAACGGTCGATGAGCAGAAAGCTCTCGTCTTCGATTCGCCATGTCGATACGACATTATTTTTGGCGCAGATTTTTTATACAAAGCTGGTATTGAAATAAAATACAGCGACGCTACGGTGGAATGGTTTGACCATTCTATTCCAATGCGTGACCCTTTAAAATTTGATCACGAAGACTTCGTGCAAATTATTGAAAATGCTTCGATCCAGGAGGATGAAGAATTTTTCGGTGATGATTTTCTAGATCAACACATAGTCCAACCAATCTTGGAGTCAAAATATGACAAGACGGCCATAGATGATGTCATCAATGAACAGACTCATCTAAATGACAATCAACGAGATACCTTGAAACAGGTCCTCCTTAAATATCAAAAACTATTTAATGGAGAATTAGGGCTATATCCCCATAAAAAATTCCATATTGACGTCAATGATGACGCTCAACCTAAACACATGCGACCTTATCCGGTTCCACATGTGCATTTAGAATCGTTCAAAAAAGAACTTCAACACCTTGTTAAGCTTGGAGTCTTGTCTCCACAAGGTTCTAGTGAATGGGCGATGCCTTCATTCATTATCCCTAAAAAGGATGGTAGAGTTCGCTGGATAAGCGATCTACGAGAACTTAATAAGGTTATTAAACGAAAACAATATCCCTTACCATTAATTATGGATATTTTGCGAAAAAGGTCTGGATATCAATTTTTTACGAAATTAGATATTTCTATGCAGTATTATACCTTTGAGCTTGATGATGAGAGCAAGGATCTTTGCACCATCAATACTCCATTTGGAAAGTTTAAATATAATAGACTTCCAATGGGCCTTAAGTGCTCGCCTGACTTCGCACAAGAAGTTATGGAAAATGTCCTTCATGACAAAGAAGATACCGACGTCTATATCGACGATATCGGTGCCTTTTCCAAGACTTGGAAAAGTCACTTAGAGCTACTTGACACTATCCTTGCTAGACTGCAGGATAATGGATTCACTGTTAATCCTTTGAAATGTGAGTGGGCAGTCAAAGAAACTGACTGGCTAGGTTATTGGCTCACACCAACAGGTTTAAAACCTTGGAAGAAAAAAGTTGATGCCATATTAAAAATGGATCGACCGCGCAATATCAAAGAAATGAGATCATTTCTCGGCGCTGTAAATTATTATCGCGACGTATGGCCTAGAAGAGCCCATATTTTAGCCCCTCTTTCCAGTGCAACTGGATTGAAAAAATTTATATGGACGCCCGAAATGCAGAAAGCATTCGAGCAGATGAAAAGCATATTGATCGCTGACGCTTTCATGGCTTATCCAAACCATAATAAACCTTTTGAAATCGAGACTGATTCGTCTGATTATCAAATGGGAGCTGTTATAAAACAGGATAACATACCAGTAGCATATTGGTCTAAAAAGCTAACTGGCGCACAAAAGAATTATACCACGATGGAAAAAGAACTGTTATCCATTGTTATGGTGCTGAAAGAATTTCGCACAATGCTTTTAGGAGCTAATTTAACTATTTTTACTGACCATAAAAATTTAACTTTCAAAAACCTTACCACGCAACGAGTTTTGCGTTGGCGATGTTATCTAGAGGAATACTCCCC
>JAQBBZ010000273.1:0-5752 GCA_032125735.1 Labilibaculum sp. | reverse complement strand
TGCCGACAGGCAAAAGGGTGCTTTTTGAATGATCTGGCGAGTAGTGGCTTTTTTTTGACCCGTCAGTAGTTTTGAATTGTTTCTGTCTGAAAATTATTCGCCACTGGGAAGTATTTTACCCACGACAAATCTGTGAAAACATCCTCTTCTTATTTGTCCTCCTATTTAGCTTTCTTCTAAATAAATTTTGGCGGAAATTATATGGTGTAAAACTCTAGTGAGCAGGCCAGTGAAGTTGGGGAGTTTTCAAAATATCTCCGCAAAGCCTTCTGTCTTTTAGCCCTCTTCTTATATTACGAAACAAACAAACGAACTCATTTCCAAAAACAAATTAGCCATGGCTAAATTTACCAAAGAGGATGCACTTCGCTACCATGAAGGCACACGTCCCGGAAAAATCGAAGTAATTCCGACCAAACCTCATTCCACACAACTGGATTTATCGCTGGCCTACTCGCCAGGTGTTGCCGAGCCTTGTCTGGCAATTGCGGCTAACCCTAAAGATGTGTACAAGTACACCGCAAAAGGAAATTTGGTAGCGGTAATCTCGAACGGAACGGCCGTTTTGGGTTTGGGCGATATTGGTCCCGAGGCAGGCAAACCGGTAATGGAGGGGAAAGGATTGTTGTTCAAGATTTTTGCCGATATCGATGTGTTCGACATCGAGGTAGATACCAAAGATGTAGATGAGTTTGTGAGAATTGTGAAAGGAATTGCGCCAACCTTTGGCGGCATTAATTTAGAGGATATAAAAGCTCCGGAGTGTTTCGAGATCGAAGATCGGCTTAAAAAGAGCTGAACATACCCGTAATGCACGACGATCAGCACGGCACGGCTATTATTTCGTCGGCTGGCTTGTTGAATGCCGCTCAAATTCAGAATAAAAAATTGGGCGATATCAAATTGGTGGTGAACGGAGCAGGTGCATCGGCAGTGGCTTGCACACGCCTGTATATTTCGCTGGGTGTAAAAAGAGAGAACGTGGTAATGGTCGATAGTAAGGGCGTAATTCACGAGTCGCGTACCGATTTAAGTGCCATTAAAAAACAATTTGTTACCAACCGAAATATTCACACGCTGGCCGAGGCCTTGGTTGATTCGGATATGTTTTTGGGCTTATCGGTTGCCGATGTGCTTACTCCAGAAATGATAAAGTCGATGGCAAGCAATCCAATTGTTTTTGCCATGGCCAATCCGAATCCAGAAATTGCTTACGATCTGGCTATGAAAACACGCAAGGATTTAATTATGGCTACCGGCCGATCCGATCATCCAAATCAGGTAAACAACGTGCTTGGTTTCCCATTCATTTTCCGCGGGGCATTAGATGTAAAAGCAACGTCAATTAACGAGGAAATGAAGATTGCCGCAGTGCGTGCTATAGCCAATTTGGCAAAAGAGGATGTGCCCGATATGGTAAATATTGCTTACGGGAAAATGAATTTGACATTTGGAAGCGATTACATCATACCCAAACCCCTCGACCCACGTTTACTAACCGTGGTTGCTCCGGCAGTTGCCAAAGCGGCAATGGATTCGGGCATTGCACACGCTCCAATTACCGATTGGGAAGCTTATAAGCTGCAGTTGGAAGAACGCCTGGGCCGCGATAATAAATTGCTGCGGGCCTTAACCGATAAAGCCAAACGGAATCCGAAACGGGTGGTATTTGCCGAGGGTTCTAACTTTAAGGTTTTAAAAGCGGCTCAAACGGTATTGCAGGAAGGAATTGCTCGGCCAATTTTATTGGGTAATCCAGAGTACATCGAAAAGCTAATTAAGGAAAACGAATTGGATTTGAGAGATGTACCTATTATTAATTGGAGAGGAATTGAGGAAAGACCCCGAAGAGAGGAGTATGCTAAAGTTTTGTTTCAGAAGCGAAGTCGGAAAGGTTTAACCTATTCCGAGGCTTTGGATAAAATGAACGATCGTAATTATTTTGGCGCCATGATGGTGGAATTGGGCGAGGCTGATGCTTTTATTAGTGGATCAACTTCGAAATATGCCGATATCATTCGCCCGGCGATACAAACAGTGGGTATCAAACCTGATATCAATCACATTGCGGGGATGTATTTAATGATGACCAATAAAGGACCGATTTTCTTTTCGGATACTACCGTAAATCCTCGTCCTGAGGCACAAACTTTGGTCGATACTACATTGCTAACTGCCGAAGCTGTTCGTAAATTCAATATCGATCCGGTGATTGCAATGGTTTCTTACTCCAATTTTGGATCTATCCGTACGGGGAGTCCGGTAAGGGTGCAGGAGGCTATTAAAATATTGCATCGCGATCACCCCAATTTAATTGTAGATGGCGATATTCAGATGAATTTTGCTTTAAATACTGAGCTTAGAATCAAAATGTTTCCATTTTCGAAGTTGGGGAATCGCAAGGTGAACACAATTATTTTCCCAAACTTAAGCAGTGGAAATATTGCTTACAAAATGATGCAGGAGTTGGGGGGTGCAGAAGCAATTGGTCCTATTTTACTAGGAATGAACAAGTCAATTCATATTGTTCCGCTCGAAAGTTCGGTTCGCGAATTGGTGAATCTGGTTACTATTGCTGTGGTAGATGCGCAGGGACAGTAACAAGTAACAAGTAACAAGTAACAAGTAACAAGTAACAAGGAGAAAGTAAAAAGTAACAAGTAATAAGAGGAAAGTTACAAGGAGAAAGTAAAAAGTAACAGGTAACAAGTGGAAAGTAACAGGCTACTAGTAAAAAAAGTAGGTGAGAGCGGAAGAACCCAATCATCGTTAAATTAAAATTATTGAAAAGCTTCAGTTGAGAATTTTTAAATTTTCGAATGGAGCTTTTTTCCATTAATAGACTAATTTCTTAGGTGATTGATCGATAAACAGCATTTTTTTTCTTTATTCAATCCACGGCTAAAAGTGTCTGAAACCGGCTTGTTTAAGTTTACCAATACATGATTCAATTCCGATTGATAAATTACATATTAAGATATGCTAAACAAGATAGGTTTGTTTAAATTTTCTTATCCACTGATTATCAGAGAAAAAGGAGCGTTGATCAGTTAATAGTTCACTCTCACCAAAATTGTTTAGATTCCGTCTAAGTAAAGGGGCTTCAAATTTGTTCTTTAGCAAAAATGTCACGAAATTTTATCTACCGTTTCAATAATACTCGAATGACAGTAATGAAAAAAGCCCAATTTTCTTTACTGATAAAATAACAGATTTGAGTGTTTAATAAGCGATACAATCCTAAAACAAAATTATCGTGCTGCTTTTTGAAAGTGATGAACTTTCGAAGGCTTTTTTACCTAAAAAAAATAACGGTACAACCTCTTTCTGTAACCGAGGAAGCGAAGCTGTGCCATATTATATACCATTTGTAAAATAGCTTGGGCTATTTATAGCCTAGTAAATATTGAGGTATTGATGCCGATATATAATTTGTTAAGCTATTAGAAGCGAAGCGCAAAAATGGCGCATACAAATTAATAATCGGTATTAGATTAGATACTGAACACTCCTCCTCGAGAGCAGATACATATAGTCTTCAACCAACTATAGTCTATTTTCTTGCAGATCTTATATTCACTTGTCAACCTTAACTCAACCAACATGCAAGTCCTAAAAAGGCCTTACTATTGGCATGCGATCTATACCCGATCGCGAGCTGAAAAAAGGCTCTATCAAGAATTGTGCTCGAAAAATATCGAGTGCTACCTTCCTTTACACAAAGAGCTTCGACAATGGAGTGATCGCACGAAATGGGTGGAAGTACCCCTTTTGCGATCCTACTTATTTGTGAAAGTCAGCGAAAGAGAATACTACGACGTAATCAACTCAAATTTTGCAGTTAGGTATGTAACTTTCGGTGGCAAAGCTGTGCCAATACCCGAACAACAAATTGAAGCACTACGACTTTTCCTGGAAGACGAAAAACGCAAAGTTGATCTTTGTTCTGATAATTTGGAAAAAGGGGAGTGTGTTGAAATTGTTAGTGGACCTCTAAAAGGCATTCAAGGCGAAATCATACAAATAAAAGGGAAGAATCGTATCGTTATTCGTTTCGATTCTTTAGGGACTTGTGTTTATACTGATATCAGTCTGGATACCATTAAACAAGTTCAACCTGTCATGCACTAAATTCCGAGAAATCTTATGAATAAAATTGAAATGGTAACCACGGTAGGTATGGGTTATATTGGCCTTCCTACGGCTGCTCTTATTGCGAATAGCGGTATGAGAGTTCATGGTGTAGATGTGAATCCAAAGGTAGTTGATGCTGTGAACGAGGGGCGAATAATAATTGTAGAACCCGATTTAGATATTTTGGTGAAACAGGTTGTGGAAGATGGTTTCCTAAGTGCTCATTTGCAACCGATAGAAGCTGATGTGTATACCATTGCCGTGCCTACTCCCTTTAAAGGAAATCACGAGCCGGATATTTCATATGTGCTTGCTGCTTGCAATGCCATTATTCCGTTGCTAAAGGCGGGAGATTTATTCATAATTGAATCGACATCTCCGGTTGGAACAACCGAGAAGGCTAGAGATTTGATTTATTCGAAGCGTCCGGATCTGGAAGGAAACATTTTTATTGCTTATTGTCCGGAACGAGTATTGCCGGGTAATATTATTTACGAATTAGAACACAACGATCGGGTAATTGGTGGTATTAATAAGGAATCGACTGAACGTGCCTGCGAATTCTTTCAAAAATTTGTGATCGGAGAATTGCACAAAACCAACTCAAGAACTGCCGAAATGTGCAAGCTGGTCGAGAATTCGTCTCGTGATGTACAAATTGCTTTTGCCAACGAGCTTTCGATTATTTGCGATAAGGCTGGTATTAATGTTTGGGAGTTGATCAAATTGGCAAACAAACATCCGCGGGTAAATATTTTAACTCCTGGCTGTGGAGTAGGTGGACACTGCATTGCGGTAGATCCTTACTTTATTGTTTCGGAATATCCTTTGGAGAGTCAGATCATTGGAAAAGCCAGAGAGATAAATAATTACAAGGCTTTTTGGTGTGTAGAGAAAATTAAGAACGCCAGTCTGCAATTTCAATTAAAGCATGGTTATGAACCTAAAATTGCTCTTATGGGAATGGCTTTTAAACCAAATATTGATGATTTACGTGAATCTCCTGCTAAATACATTGCCCAAAAAGTAATCCAATCCGAACAGAATGGAATTATGGTTGTGGAACCAAATATTGATTCGCATCCTGATTACGAACTTTCTGATTACAAAAATGCTTTTGAGGCTGCTGATCTGGTTGTTTATTTGGTTGCACACAGTGAATTTTACTCGCTGCCCAAAACAAGGAACAAGGTGATTTTGGATTTTTGCGGAGTAAGCAATCATCAAATCGAAGGATGGGAAGAAGTACCTGTAGAAACTTTTGTAAAGAGATCAGTCAATAAATAGGACTAAGTACTCAGTAATTAGTAGCTGGTCTTTTTAAGATACAACTTCTACGGTACTGTTTTTCAGCTGCGATTTACTAATTACCAGTTGTCTTACTAGTTACTAAGCACTATCTACTAAGTACTACATACCAATGTACCGCTCTTCAACAACCACATTTTATGGAGCCGAACAGTAAAGAATATTCACTTTTAAACCAAACAAATTATGAATGGGAATGGAAAGTACCGGGTGTTATTGGTTTTTGGAACCCGACCCGAGGCCATAAAAATGGCTCCTTTAGTAAAAGAATTTCAGAAGTATCCCAATGATTTTCATACGATTGTTTGCG